>JALYZF010000260.1 GCA_030948995.1 Acidobacteriota bacterium | reverse complement strand
TTTTCGACGACCCGCGCTATTTCGAGCCGTCCGATGTGAGAAAAATGTTTGAAATTGACGGACGCAAAATCGGCGTCGTCGTTTGCGAAGATTTTTGGAACGATAAAACTTTTTGGAAAGAAAGATTATATGATGTTGATCCGGCGGACGAACTGATTATGCAGGGCGCGGATTTGGTTGTGTCGCTGAACGCTTCGCCGTTTAATAAAGGCAAAATAAAACTGCGCTGCGATATGGTTGCTCACCGCGCGCGCCTTCAAAAAAAGCCGATTGTTTTCGTCAATTTAATCGGCGGAAACGACGGCATAATTTTCGACGGCGCAAGCCTGATTGCCGACGAGGAAGGCGACATTATCTTGCAGGCAACGGCGTTTGAAGAATTTGTCGAAACTGTCGAACTCGACGTGCGGAAACCGGACGCGCGCGGAATCACGGGAAACGAATGCGAAACGATTCGTCAAGCATTAGTTCTTGGAATCAAAGATTACGCCCGAAAAAATCGTTTTACAAAATGTCTTCTAGGGCTTTCTGGCGGCATAGATTCGGCTCTTGTTTCCGTTTTAGCGGCGGAAGCAATGGGAGCGGAAAACGTCTTAAATGTGATGATGCCGTCGCCGTTCTCGTCCGAAGGCAGCGTCAAACATTCGGAAGCATTAGCAAAAAATCTCGGAATGCCGACGCGCCTTGAACCTATTTCCGGCGCGTTTGAAGTTTTATTAAATCAAATGAATTTGCATAAACCGACGCACGGCGGCGAATCTCTGGCGGCTGAAAATATGCAGTCGCGTCTTCGAGGCGTGATTTTGATGACGATTTCAAACGCCGAAGGTCGCCTGCTGCTTTCGACCGGAAACAAGTCGGAGCTTGCCGTCGGTTACTGCACGCTTTACGGCGACACGAACGGCGGCTTGGCTGTTCTCGGCGACGTTTTGAAAACGGAAGTTTATCAAATCGCGCGCCACATCAACGAAAGCGCCGGGCGCGAAATCATTCCGAACGCGATTATCGAAAAAGCTCCGTCCGCAGAACTCGCGCCGAATCAATTCGACCAAGATTCTCTGCCGCCGTATGACGCGATGGACAAAATTCTAAAATCGTATTTTGAAAATAAACTCTCGCCCGAAGAAATTATCAACGAGGGCAACGACCCGAAATTGGTTTATGATTTGCTTAACAAAGTAGAATCGCCCGCCAACGAATTCAAACGTCGGCAGCTTCCGCCAACTCTGATTATTTCCCGCAACGCAATCGGCATCGGCAGACGAAGACCCGTAACGCATAAATATCGCCGCCAGCCGAAATAATTTTTTAGAAATTAATATGTTTTATTTGCAGGAAGCCGCAACCCAAGCAACTAAAGTCGTCGAAATGGGAACGACGGAAAGTTTTATCGCTTCGGCGGTTCAATGGCTGCGTTTAGGCGTTGAAACTATCGGCGCGACGATTATTGCCGTCGGCGTTTTAATTGCCGTTTATAATTTGATTGACGCGGTGATAAAAAGGCGGACGCAAGATTATAATCAAATTCGACTTCTGCTGGCGCGTTATTTAGCTCTCGCGCTTGAGTTTCAACTCGGCGCGGATATTCTTTCGACCGCAATCGCGCCGGACTGGGATAAAATCTTGAAACTCGGCGCGGTCGCTATCATTCGCACCGGATTAAATTATTTTCTGATGCGCGAGATGCAACAAGAGCGAATGAAAACAAACCAAACTATAATTCAAACTCCTTCCGGCGATTGACCGCTAAAAATTTGCAAGAAAATTTCCTAACCTCGTTCTCTTTGGAACAAATCAAAAGATTTGGTGTCTAAAAGAAAACGGAGGCTTTTATGGAAAAATTTATAAATCCGCTTGAAAATATTCGCATCGCGTCGCCTTGCTCGGCTGATTGGAACGAGATGATTGGCAACGAGCGCCAGCGTTTTTGCGGCGCGTGCAAATTAAATGTTTATAATTTGTCTGGAATGTCCAAGAGGGAAGCCGAGAATTTGATTTTGCAATCGGAAGGTCGCTTGTGCGTTAGGTTTTACAGACGCGCCGACGGAACTGTTTTGACAAAAGATTGTCCGGTTGGCTGGCAGGCGATTAAACGGAATGTTTCAAAAACGGCGACGGCTTTTGCATCTCTGGTTTTTACTGCTTTAAGCGGCATTGGTTTAGTGAATTATTTTGCCAAATCAGACAAACAACAAATAATCGGAACAATGCCGGTAATTGAAAATTCAAAAATTGAATATCCGATTACGCGCGAAATTGCAATTGATGAATCAAATTCAAATATTGCAATTCGGCAAAAGCCGATTGAGGTAATAGGTGCAAATATAACTGCTCCCGAATATACATTGAGCAACGGCGGAATCGGCAATTTTGAAGAAGTTCGCGGGCAAATTAAAAAACAGCGCAGACGTTAGTTTTTAACAAAATAACCTTGCCGAGCGCGCACCTTGAAACTCTGCGGATTTTGCAAACTGACAGCGAGCTTAACGTATTTGTTAGCCGGAAAATCGCCTTCCGAATAATATTGGACGAGATACTGCGCTTGAAGTTCATTAGCAAGCTGGCGAAAGATTCGGGTTAAAATTTCCTGATTAAATTTTGCATTGTAGGAATTTTGTAGATTGTTTTTGAGCGTAATCGATTCAAACTTCGGCAGAAAAGCCGTGCCGCCGGTTTGGTCGGCAAATCTTTGCAGATTCGATTGACCGAATTGGCTGATTTTGTTTAATTGATACGAATTGCCCGCCGGATTTATCGAGTAAAAAACCGCGTCCGCGTTTTGAAGACTTTGCAGAACCCTGTTCTGCTCGCGGCTTTTTATCTCGTCGCGTTTATCAGCAAGCATTTTTGTTGTCAGATTATTGATATTTTTTCCCAACGAATTATACAGCGCTTGAAATCCGCGCCGAATGCCCTCGCTGTTTGTGTCCTCGCCGTCGGAGATGACGACGATAACTTTGCGTCTGCCCTGCGGCGCGTTTTTCTGCAAGTAATCGGACGCGGTTTTGACCGTATCGTAAAAGGCTGTAAATTGTTTCGTCGGTTGAATGGATTTTATGGAAACGGCGGATTTCAGCGAAGAATCGCGCGCTTGAATTAACACGGCACGTTCACCGATTGTAAAAATCGTCGCGCGGTCTTCGGGACGCATAACTTCTTGGAGAAATTTGGCGGCGGTTTCCTGTTCAAATTGAAACATCGAATCGGTCGAAGCCGAAACGTCAAACAGCAGGGCGATTTCGAGCGGAACTTTTTCGGCGTCGGAGATTTGCGCGATTTGCTGCGGTTTGTTTTCTTCGAGAATGCGAAAATCTTGCGCTTTAAGTCCTAAAACAGGTTGTCCGGCAGCGTCAGTTACGGAAACCGGAATGATGACAAGACGCGAATCGACTTTGATTACTTCGTCATCGACAACGGGCGTTGCAGTCGGCTTCGGAGTTTGAGCAAATGCGGAAAATGCAAAAGCTAAAATAAATATAAAAATACCGAAATTTACTCGTCGCTTCATAAAAATTCCTGTTCTGCGGGCAAACAATAAGCCACAGGGAACACGAACAAATAAAAATTATTCGTATTCTCTATGGCTTGATTTTTCAAAAATTAGTGGTCGGTCGGATTTGCGGTCTGCGCGTCTTTTTTAATTTCGACGTTTTGATTCAAACCGCGGCTGACTAATAATTTAACTTCTACGCGCCGATTCTGCTGGCGTCCTTCGAGCGTGTTGTTATCGGCAACCGCTTGCAATTCACCAAAACCGTAAGAAGTTCCGATTCGGCGAAGCGGGATGTTGTGCGTTTCGATTAAATAATCCTTAACGGCTTGTGCACGACGTTCGCTCAATTGTTTATTCATTTTCGTGTTGCCGTCCGACGAAGCAAAACCTGTAACTTCAATCGTGTAACCTTTCAGCGTCATCGCCGCTTGTGCAACTTGGTCAAGGCTTTGTTTACCTTCGGGCGAGAGAATCGCGCTGCCGACTTTGAAATTTACGGTCGCCGTCGATTGCACGACATAATCGTCGAGCGACGTAATTCTTTGATTGGTCGCGTTGACGCCGGAGATTGCCGCATCAGCCGATTCCTGCGCCGCTTTTGCGCCCCCTCGCGCCGAGTTTGAAATTTCCATTAATTCGTCGATTTGACCGGAAATGCGCTGGGCGTTTTGTTCAGATTGCGTTAAGCGTTCTTCAGCTGGTGCGACACGGCTTTCTATTGATTGAGCAACAGCTAAATCGTCTTTGCCGAAACGAACTTTATCAGCCGTCAAACCGCCGGTCGAATCGCCGCGTCCTTCGACTTCCAAATTCAAACCGCGCACGATGCTGTTCATCGGAACGGCTTTGCTGCCGCCGAAAATTCCGCCTTTAGTTTTAATGCTTGAATTTGAGGCTAAAACGACTTTCGTGTCAACGCCGACCGCATCGCGGACGACAAAACTGTCGTTGTCTTTGGCGACGACGACGCCTTTAATTTTATATTTTTGTCCGTTTGCCAACGCGCGTGTTTGCGCGTTTTGCGCCAAAACGCTGCCGACGCCAATTAAAATCGCCAGAAACAGCACTGAAATTCTTTTGAACATAAACTCTTCTCCTCTCTCAAAATTAAAATTGTTAAAGCCGATAGTCTTGGGTTTGACGCGCGACATACAAGTTCGGGTTGTCAAAAGATTAAATCTTTTTTGATAAAATCCGTCTTTAACCATAGCCAACTTTTCAAAAATGTCAAATATTTTTTGTTAAATTTATTTTTGCCGGACAAACTAAAGATTAAACTGCGTCGTTTCGAGATATTGTTTCATAAACGACAGAAATTTTTCGGCGTCCGCGCCGTCGACAACGCGATGGTCAAAGGTTAAAGCAAAATACGCCATTTGTCGGACGGCGATATAATCGTCGCTGTCGGGCGTCGTCAAAACTTTCGGACGTTTTTCGATTGTGCCGACGCAGAGAATCGCAACTTGCGGCTGATTGATAATCGGCGTGCCGAACAGTCCGCCGAACACGCCCGGATTCGTTATCGTAAATGTTCCGCCGGAAACTTCGTCGGGCATTAATTTTTTCGTTCGGGCGCGGTCGGCTAAATCGTTTGCCGCTTGAGCCAATCCCGAAAGCGAAAGGGAATCCGCACGTTTAATGACAGGAACAATCAAGCCCCAATCGAGTGCGACCGCCATTCCTAAATTAATGTCGCCTTTATAAATAATCTGCTCGCCGGAAACCTGAGAATTGACAATCGGAAACTTTCGCAAAGCGTTTGTTACGGCTTGGAAAATAAACGGCATAAACGTCAATTTTGTGCCGTAGCGCGTTTGAAATTCGGCTTTGTTTTTGTCCCGAAACTTCGCCACGTTCGTCATATCAAATTCGTAAACGCTCGTAACGTGCGCCGAAGTTTGTTTCGAGAACGTCATATGCTCGGCAATTTTCTTACGCATTACAGACATCGGCTCAATGCGGTCGCCAATGAAAGTAGCGGGTTGCGAGTTTGAAGAACTAGCAAAACTCGCCGAACTCGGCAAACTTGGTGAGACCATCGGCGCGCCCTTGCGAAGTAAATCCTGCGGTTTTAGCGCCGCGCCCGAATCGATAAAATTCAAAATATCTTTTTTCGTAACGCGCCCGCTCAAGCCCGAACCTTCGAGACGTGAAATGTCAATACCGTGTTCGCGCGCGATATTACGAACGAGCGGACTCGATTTTGTTTTTCGCAAGTCTTCGATTGTTTGATTGCCGGTGGATTTGTCGCGCCCATTTGTCGAAATTGTCTGCGCGTCCGATACCGCGTCGGGACGGTTGTAATCGTAGCTTCTGCCTTCGACTTCCTGAATTTCCCGCTTTTCTTCGGCGGGCATTTCAATTGCGGATGGCGAATTGCGAATTGCGGAACTGTGAATTTCAGTTTTTGTTTGGGAAGTTGGCTCATCAGCGCCGGTTGCTTCGGCAGTTGCGGCAACGGCTTGCGTTTGACTAACTGCGGAGTGCCTGCCGCCGACACCGCTCGCGCCTTTCGCGCCGACCATTGCGACCACGCTGCCGACTTCGACCGTTTCACCTTCTTTAACGCGAATTTCCAGAAGTGTTCCGGCAGCAGGCGACGGCACTTCGGCATCAACTTTATCGGTCGAGATTTCCAGCAACGGCTCGTCTTTTTCGATTTTATCGCCGACCGCTTTCAACCATTTTGAAACAGTTCCTTCCGTAATGGATTCGCCCATTTGCGGCATCACGATTTCGCTTGCATTTTCAGCTGAAGCGGAAGTCGTAGAACTTGCAGAGGTTTCGGAACTTGAAACTGCATTTACTGTTTGCGCTTGTTCAATAGGCGCAGGTTGTTTTACTTCTTCGACAACGGTTTTTGTTTCCTCTTTCGGCTGTTCAATCGGTTGTGTGGCAGTTTGCGAATTGCCGTTTGAACTTACAGCCTGCTCGCCTGCCGCGCCCAAAACGCCGACGACGCTGTTGACTTCGACCGTTTCGCCTTCAGCCGCGCGAATCTCTAGAAGGATGCCCGCCGATGGCGAGGGAACTTCGGCATCGACTTTATCAGTTGAAATTTCCAACAAAGGCTCGTCTTTTTCTACAGTTTCGCCGACCGCTTTCAGCCATTTTGAAACCGTGCCTTCGGTTATCGATTCGCCCATCTGCGGCATCACAATTTCTACGCTCATAAAAAACTCCGTGTATTAAATAATGACTCAAATAAAAAATATAAAAAGCTGTCAATAGAATACAAGAAAACGCCTTATAAGAAAACAAAGGCAGAATTTCAATCCAGTGATTGTTGAAATGTTTGCAATGCTCAGTTATTCGCTAATAAGGCGCGCGACCAGAAACGCGACGCCCGCTGCGACGCTTCCGATTAGACAAGTCTGAAAAGCGCTTTTAATTGGCGAGCTTCCCGTAAATGTTCCTTTTATATAACCGAAAACAAACAACGCGACGACTGTTATGCCGACTGACCAAAATAAGGCGGCGTGTGCTTCTGCGAGTAGAATATAAGGAATAAGCGGAATCAATCCGCCGAAAATATACGCGCCGCCGATCGTCGCGCCGCTTTGCAATGCGCGCCGTGGTTCAGGTTTTTCCAGACCGAGTTCAAAACGCATCATAAAATCGGCGAAATCATTGGGGCGCGCGGCGAGCGAATCTACGATTGGCATACTTTCCGCTGTCGTCAAGCCGTAATTTTCAAGAATCTCGACGACTTCGTCCTTTTCGTGCTGAAGCATTTTATCAATCTCGTAAATCTCGCGCTCATATTCGTTGTCGTAATGCTCGGCATCGGATTTGCCAGCGAGATAACCGCCCAAACCCATCGCAATCGAACCGGCGACAATTTCGGCAAATCCGGCTATAACGATTAAATGTGTTTTATCAGTTGCGCCCGAAAGCCCGGCGGCAAGCGCAAACGGAACGGTCAAACCGTCCGCCATCCCGATAACGACATCGCGCACAACTTCGCCCGACGTAAAATGTTTTTCAATGTGTCTTGTCTGCGGCATAATTTAATTAACCTGACAATTCAAACATACGACGACTTTGACTTCTTTTGTAATCGTCTTGCCGCAAACGCCGCAACCGTTGTCAACTCCGACGGTAATTGTATATGTTCCGGGCTTTTCTCCCGACAAATCCCAAACGACTTTTGAACCTTGACCAATGATTTTTCCGCCTGTAACCGTGTAATTGTAAGTCAAAACATCATTCTCAGGGTCTATCGCTTCGCTTGAAATTTCAATTAAGCGATTCTTATCCGAACAAGCATTTGAATTTGCAGAACAAGTTGCTGTAATTTCAGTTTGATTTAACAGAACGCTCGTCACGTCAGCAGCTTTGTTGACAGACACAGTTCTTCTTCTAGGACCAGAATGCGCGAGGCTAAGGATAAATGAATGAGGGTCTTCGCTCGCAACAAACCCTGTAGGCGCACTGACAAATCCTTGTGTCTCAAAATGAGACTTAACGATTTCCGAAAGCGTATCCGGCTTCGACGCATCCCGCTCTAAATGCGGATAGCGTTCGCCGCCGTTGTAATTCAATTTGTAGGTTTCGCTAAATCCGCCGTTATCCGCGACGATTTCAATTGAAGAACTCGTTTTTGCGGCGGCAATCGCTTTGTGAAGATTTTCGGCTGAAAAATCTTCGCCGCTTATTTTCGTGATTTTCATTCCGGGCGCGAGTCCGATTTTTGCCGCTGCCAAATCCGGGTTGATGTCGGAAATCACTCCGTCTTTGCTCACTAAAATACCGATTGAATACATCAAATTCGTGAAGTCTCTCGTATGCTCGTCAATCTGCATCTGCACGTTCGGCGTATCGTTATAAACAAGTCGCCAGCCGCCGTTCTTAATTCCGCCGAGCGGCGCTCGCGTTTGCACTTTATAAATTCGTTCGTTGAGAAACGTGCGCCAATCATACGGCAAAACTTCGTTCAGCGTGCGCGCGACTTGTTCAAAATCATAAGTCAAAACTTTCGGCGCGGTATTTTGTCCGCCGCCGTGAAAGCGTTTGAAAAAATCGTCGAGCGAGAGTTTGCCATTGCTTTTCTGACGAATTAAAACATCGGCTTCAAGCCAGATGAGCGAGCCTTCATAATAATAATCCACGCGCCGCCGCTCGTTGAGCCACGCGCGCGGACTTCCGTATGTAAATTGAACGGCGCGCGCCGTATCGACCAACGGTCGCCAGCGTCTGCC
>JALYZF010000257.1 GCA_030948995.1 Acidobacteriota bacterium | reverse complement strand
GCCGCGACCACCGCCACCGCCACCGGCGCGATTTTCACGCGGTTTGGCTTCGTTGACGGTCAATTGGCGACCGCCGACTTCTTTGCCGTTTAATTGCTCGATAGCGTTTTGTCCTTCTTCATTTGACGAGAGTTCGACAAAACCGAAGCCGCGCGAGCGTCCCGTGTCGCGGTCTTCGACGACCGTTGCTGATTCGACCGTGCCGAATTCGCCGAAAATTTGTTCCAAATCCTGACTTGAAGTATCGAAGGAAAGATTTCCTACATAAAGTTTCATTGACATAATTTTTTTTACCTTTTCCCAAAGTGTGCGGGAATGAAAAAGAAGCGACGAACCGGAATTTAACTTCGGAGAAACGGTCTGTGCAGCGAAGAATCGTGTTCGGATGCCCGCAAAAAGCGAAGCGGCTTCTGCAACTATAAACCAACCTGCTCTCGAACTATCCAAAAACGCCGTCACATGAAACTTACTGCTCTTTTGACGTACGCACCACCGTTGATGCGCGAGAGAAGGATTAACGGCTTTTATAATGCACTGTTTACTCAATAGTTGCAAACGGTATTTAATACAGAACGAAAATAATTTGCCGCAAATAATTTGGAAAAACAAAGTTTAATTTTGGGTTAAAATCCTTGCCTATAGAAAAATATTTCAGGCGCAAGCAACAAAACTGCCACTTGCCTACTCAAACCCGCTAATTAGACCCGGAAAAAATGCGGAGGCTCAACTTGAAAATTATTTTTGCTTTACTGCTCGGTTTTCTCTTTTGTCTGAATACATTTGCTCAATCCGAAGAAAATGAAAGTGACGCGCCGGTAGGCGTCGGAGAAATCTCGCTGGCGCGCGACGGCGGCGACAGACCGGGCGAATCGGCGACGATTTTTGTTACCACCGACGTTCCAATTTACTGTTCGGTCGAGCTGAAATCGACAAAAGCCGTAACGGTTAAAATGAATTTTGTCGCTGTCAGTCCGGCTAATAAAACCGTTGTTACTGTTGCCTATAAAACCAACGGCAAACAAAACGGAGTAACGTTTACCGCTTCGCCGAATGACGTTTGGGCGGCGGGAAAATATCGCGTGGATATTTTGCTCGACGGCAAAACGGCGAAAAGTTTAGAGTTTGAAATTCGGAAGTCGACGGCGGCAATCAAACGAGAAAAACAAACTCCGCCGAAACCGAAAATTAGAATTAAACAAAAACTTCGCACAAATTAAACTCCCCGGCGAATCCGAACGCAACCAAACACCGAAAGTATCGTTTTAAGACAAAAGTTTTCCGCTTCTTAAAGCGTTTTTTTTCTGGCGCCGCAGTCAAATAAAAGTAAAAGCGCGCTTGGCATATTGCTTGCAAACTGCGATGCTTTACAAAAAACTTTCAGGAGAAAATTAAAATGGGTGACACAACGGTTACGAAAGTCGATTCGAGCAATTCGCCGCGCGGCGAACTCGGTCAAAAATATCTGGCGTCCGGCAAGTCTTTGGCAATGCGTCTTTGGGAAAATGAAGAGCCGAGCAATGCGAAAGAACATGCGGCGCGCGATTATGAAACGGTCGGCTATGTAATAAAAGGACGCGCCGAACTGCATTTGGAAGGACAAGTGGTTCTGCTGGAAAAAGGCGATTCGTGGGTCGTCCCGCGCGGCGCGGCGCACGCTTATAAAATTCTGGAATCTTTTACGGCAGTCGAAGCGACGCATCCGCCGGCGCATATTCACGGGCGCGATGAAGACTAACAAAGAATCGGCGGCAAATTTTTAAATAAATTAAAGAGGAAATCAATTATGCCCGATTGCAAACAATACGGAGGAATTACAAGGGACGAGCTTGCCAAACTCCGGCAAGATTTGGCAAAAGAAGGCGTCAATGTTCCCGAAGGCGACAACGTTACGGTCGAAGGACCTTACGGCATCAAACTTCAAGCCACTTACAACGATGCTAAGGAGACTTTGAAAATCTGCATTACAAAAAAGCCTTTCTACATTCCCGAATCGGAAATCTGGAAAATTGTCGATACCGGCACGAATCCGTATGTCGGCTAGAATCGTAAATTCAAATTTTTTATTATCTTCGGGCGGATAAGACAATTATATTTAAATATTGTGAAAGCCGGATTTTAGTCGTCGTTAAAATGGTCTAAGCCATATCTTGCCGAAATTTATGTTAGGATAAATAAAAAATTGAAGGAGAAAAAAGAGGCAGATGACTGACAATATAGTTTCGATTGACGCGCTGATTGGTAAAACCGTTTTGTCACGCGCGACAGGCAACACGCTCGGGCAGGTTTATGATTTATATATCGATCCGGTTGAAGGGTTGCTGATGGGTTTGACCGTTCAAGCGCCGAACGGGAAAATGGGCGGGCTTGATTATAAAAAAGTTTATAGTTTCGGTCAGGACGCGGTGATGGCAAACGACGACGATTCGATTGTCGCGCTCGACGACGGTTGGGTGGAAACTCATTCGCACGCCAAAAAACATCTGTTGGGAATAAAAATCGTTACCGAAAGCGGCAATCTTTTGGGACAAGTAGCAAACATTTTTGTCCGCCTGACGCCGCCGCCGATTGCCGTTTACGAAGTGCGCGAATCGGTTTTGGATAAACTTCTCGGGCGCAATTTGTTTATTCCGGCTTCGACGGGTAGCGCCCTGTCGAGCAAAGCCGAGCGCATCGTCGTCTCTAATGACGCGGGCGCAAACGGCGCTTCAACTCTGGCGGAATTTGTAAATCGCGCGAACGCCAATCAAAAAACGAAATACAACGCCGTGATAATTTCAACGCCTGACGACGCAGAACAAGAAACGCTCGTTCGCGGCGACAAGCCGTAAGGTTTGCGAAAGAAGATGAATTTTCGATTCACTTAAATAAAAAAGCGCGCCGACAATATACACGGCGCGCTTTTTTATTTAACCTCAAACAAAAACAAATTAAAGCAAATCTTATTAGAAAATCTCGCGCAAATTTTATTTGTGGTTTTTCCAATTGACTAGATTGGCGACGATTGTCAGCAGTTCGGCAGGCTCGACAGGCTTTGGAACGTGCATCTGAAAACCGGCAGAGAGAACGCGCATACGGTCTTCAAGACGAGCGTATGCGGTCAGCGCGAGAGCGGGAATTCGTCCGCCGTTTTCAATCGAAAGTTTTCTGACCTGCTCGATTAAATCATAACCGTCGCGCCCCGGCATTCCGATGTCGCTTACAAGAACGTCAAATTCATTAGTCTTTATCGCTTCGAGCGCTTCATCGACGTTTGAGGCTTGGCTGACAGATGCCTCGCAGCTTTCAAAAATTGAAGTCAGCAGCGCCCGCGCATCCCGCTCGTCGTCAACGACAAGAATGCGAACGGCTTTGAGTTCAGGCGGACAATAAAATTTTATGTCTTTATCGGTTTTTTTGTCGCGTTCCGGTTCGGCTTCCGATTTAATCTTTTCTTCGCCGAGCGCAGCGAGCGGAAAACACACGGTAAAAGTCGAGCCTTGACCGCTGCTCGCCGCCGCGACGCTGCCGCCGTGTAGTTCGACTAGATGACGAACAATCGCCAGACCTAAACCGAGACCACCGTGTGCGCGCGTCGTCGTGCTGTCGCTTTGCCGGAAGCGTTCAAAAATAAACGGCAAAACTTCCGGGTCGATGCCTTGCCCGTTGTCGGCAACGACGAGTTCGACGTGCGAATTTACGCGCTCGAGTTTTATCTGCACACGCCCGCCTTTCGGCGTAAATTTTATCGCGTTCGACAAAAGATTCCATATGATTTGCTGAAGACGGTCGGAATCGCCGGAAATTTTTCCGACATTTGAATCCAGAATGCGCTGCAGCCGTATGTTTTTCGCGTCCGCTGCCGGTCGCACGGCGTCTATCGCCGTTTCGATGACCTCGAATAAATCAACAAGGCGAACATTAAGACGCATTTTGCCCGATACGATTCGAGATACGTCTAGAACGTCTTCGATAAGCTGGGATTGAGCTTTAGCGTTTCGTTCGATTGTTTCGAGCGCGCGGCTTGCCTGCTCTCCGTCTAGTTGCCCCGCGCCGAGCATCCGCGACCAGCCTAAAATGGAAGTCAGCGGCGTGCGAAGCTCGTGCGACAGCGTTGCTAGAAAATCGTCTTTTAAGCGATTGGCATTTTCAGCTTCGGCGCGCGCTGCTTGTTCGCTTTCGAGAAGTCGCTCGCGTTCTTTGGCAGCACTTCTCTGGTCGTCAATATCAGTGTTTGTGCCAAACCATCGGACGATACGATTTTGCGAATCGCGCAGCGGGTTGACGCGCGTCAGAAACCAGCGAAATTTGCCGTCCGCGCCGCGCAGCGGAAACTCCATTTCAAATTTCTTGCCCGTTGCGATGGATTGTGTCCAGCGTTCCATTACCTGCGGCAGAATTTCCGGGTCGTGAACCGATTGCCAGCCCCAGCCTTCCATATCTTTCGGCGCCGTGCCGGTGTAACTATACCAACGCTCGTTATACCAAAATATGAAACCGTCGGCTTCCGCCATCCAGACCAGCTGCGGAACGGCATCAGCGAGCGTCCGAAGCTGAAGCTCGCTTTCGCGCAGCGCGGCTTCCGATTTTTTTCGTTCAATGCCGTTAGCGATAGCATTTGAAACCGACTCCATCGCTTGCAGCGTTACATTCGTCAAGGGTTTACGCGCAAAGGCTGACATCACGCCGACTAGCCTGTCTTCTAAAATCAGCGGGTAACCGGCGAAAGCAATCATTCCTTCGCGCTTTGCCCATTCTTTATCGCTGACGCGCTCATCGCTCAAAACTTCATTAGTCAAATGCGGCTTACGCTCTTCGGCAATCAACCCGATTTTGAATTTTCCGACCGGAACGCGCGAGTGCGCTCCGTCCAGATGCGTGTATAAACCGGAGCTGGCTTCGAGTTCAAGAGTATTCTCGCTTTCATTGTGCGTCCAGATGCGCGCAAAAGCGACACCGAGATGCTCGACAAGCGCGTCGGTGCAGCGCCGAAGCACGCTTCGTAAATCTTCGTCCAAGTTCAAAGCCGCGCCGATATCGCCGTAAAGCGTCGCCATCTGCGTTTGTTCAAGCAATTTTTCCCGAGCTTGCTGCTGCTCGGTAATATCTATGACAACGCCTGGAAGTTGAACAGCCCGCCCATCTTCGTCGCGGATGATTTTTCCGCGCGCGATAACCCATCGAGACGTGCCGTCGGGTTGAACGACGCGATATTCGGCAGTATAGTTGTCGGAATTTTTTATTGCGTCTGCAATTATTCTTTCAACTCGCTGGCGGTCGTCGGCGTGAATCGCCTGCAGGTAATTTTTAATCGCGCCGCCGGCGGCAGCTCCGGGCGAAACGGAAAAAATCTTCGCCAGACTTTTATCTGCGAAGACGCGGTCGTTTACAATATCAAACGTCCAAGTGCCAATTTCGCCGACTTCGAGCGCGGCTTCAAGTCGCAGTCTAGCGTCTTCGAGAGCACTTTCGGCAAGTCTGCGTTCTGATTCAGACTGTGCGGCGCGGTTGTATAATTCCGAAGCGATTAGTTCTTGTTCAACGCCTTTTCGTTCGAGAATTATCTGGCGGGTAATATCTTCGACGCGGTGCATAACGCAAGAGACTGCGCCTTTATCATCAAAGATTGGAAAACTCATTAGCTTCCAATAACGCTCTTCAAATTTACCGTCTGGACGCTCCACGTCGTATTTCTGCACGGGCAGCGTGTCCGGCTCGCCTGTCTCGAAAACCTTTTCAAAAGAAGCCCGCACGTTTGCCGAACTGTGCGATTCTCCGTCATCCGGGTTATCGGGAAAAACATCGAAGATATTGCGCCCGACTATTTCATCGCGGTTTTTCATCGTCGCCCGCAAATATCCGTCCGTCACGGCGACGACAATCAAATCCGGCACCACAACAATATACAAGCCCGGCACGACGGCAAACAGTTGTCGAAAATCAATCTCTGATGGCGAAGCGGAATCAGGCATACTAAATAAGTTTAGTTTTTATAAATTAACTTTGGCAATTCCTGTTCGCATATTTTCGGTAACCGCAGCCGAATTAATCGGAAGGGTTTCGCTTAGTGAACAAAAACTTAACTTCGCGCGTATAGTTTTCAGATTTATTCAAAGTCGAAATTCAAAGGAGATTGCCCGTTATGTTTTGTCCGAGTTGCGGTTTAGAAGATAAACAATCGAACCAATTTTGCCGCGCGTGCGGCGGGGATTTGCGTCCCGTCCGAAATGCGCTTGCAAAACCGGACAATATCACGTCGTCAGCAGTCGCGGCGCGGGACGAAATCGGGCGCGCCATCGCCGCTAAAATTCGTGAAATGGATTCCGCCCGCGATTTGAAAAAGTTCGCCGAAGACGTTTTGCCGAACATTGAAAAGTTTCTGGAATCGCCCGCAGAAAAACGTCTTCGGCGGATGCGAGCCGGAACAATTGTCGCCTCGATTGGTCTGGGCGTAACGCTCGCCTTCAAGATAATGGCAATACTTCTGAACGACAACGGTATATTTTTTCTCGCCGGTTTAGGAATGATTACGTTTTTTATCGGTCTGAGTTTTATAATCAACGCGCTGTTTTTCTCAGTTCCAAGAAAAAGCCTGCCGGATAATTCGCTCAGCGCCGCAAGCCAGCGCGAACTCGATACTGCCGAAACCCATACAAACGACTTAGTAATGCCGGAAACAAACAATGATATTTTCTCTTCAGTAACCGAACACACAACACATCAGCTAAAGGAAAAACAACCGATTCCTCGTTCTTAAAAGTTTCTAACAAAACACTTCATCCGACTGCAAATCATTTTTGCCGACAACAGCGCCTGCCAAAAATCTCGCGCCAATTTCCGCGCCGAACATTTGCTTTAATTCGGAAAAGATTTAAAATTTGACGGCAAAAATCCAAAATCCGAACTTGCGAAAGCTGCATTCGCCTAAAAATATGAAGAACAAATCTTTTCCGAAAATTTTCTTTGCCATTCTTGTTTTATTTTTTATCTTGAGCGTCCAAGTTTCCGCTCAAAAACTTTATTATCCGACAGCGAGCGATTGGGAACGACGCGCGCCTGAACAAGCCGGAATGGACGCGGCGAAATTAAAAGAAGCAATTGATTTCGCCGTTCAAAACGAATCGAAACTCCCTAAAAATCTCGAACTCGCGCATTATCAAACCTTCGGGCGCGAGCCGTTTGGCGAAGCCGTCGCGCCGTTCAAAGAGCGCGGCGACCCGACGGGAATTATTCTGCGCGCCGGTTACATTGTCGCCGAATGGGGCGCGCCCGACCGTGTTGATATGACATTCAGCGTTACGAAAAGTTTTCTCTCGACCGTCATCGGAATCGCCTATGACCGCAAAATGATACCGAATCTGAATGCGACCGTGCGCGACGCGATGTCGCCCGTTTGGGTTTATAATCCGGCGAAAAAATTTGATAATGCGGACGAATTCGGCAAGCCGAAACTTCTCGATTTATTTGAAACCGAACACAACCGAAAAATTACTTGGGACAGCCTTTTGCGCCAGACGAGCGATTGGGAAGGAACGCTCTGGGGCAAGCCCGATTGGGCGGACAGACCCGACAAAGACCCGAACCTTTGGCTCAATCGCAAACGAAACGAACCCGGCGCGGCTTATGAATACAACGACGTGCGCGTCAACGTTCTCGCGCTCGCCGCGCTCAACGTCTGGCGCAAGCCTCTGCCGCAAGTCTTAAAAGAAAACGTGATGGACGAAATCGGCGCGTCAAACACTTGGCGCTGGTTCGGCTACGAAAATTCGTGGATTGTCCTCGACGGCGAAATCGTCCAATCGGTCAGCGGCGGCGGACATTGGGGCGGCGGAATGTTCATAAACGCGCGCGATATGGCGCGTTTCGGACTGCTCACGGCAAGAAACGGCAAATGGCGCGACAAACAAATCATCTCCGAAGAATGGGTAAAACGCGCAAAAACGCCGACCGCCGCGCAGCCGACTTACGGCTTTATGAATTGGTTTATCAACACCGACAAAAAACTCTATCCAAGCGCGCCCGCCACCGCCTTCGCCCACGTCGGCAACGGCACGAACATTATCTACATTGACCCCGAACACGACCTCGTAATCGTCGCGCGCTGGATTGAAAACGGCGCGATTGACGGCTTTATTCAAAAGATAAACGCGAGTTTGAAATAATAATTATCGCCGCGCCGTCAAATTGTTTGAATTGATTATCAATGACGCGAAAATGAACGAATCGGCTTTTGTGAAAACGGTTCGATAAAATTATTTTTGTGAAACTTTGAAGTTCTGCTAAAATTCTGCATTATGAATCAGAATATCCAAGCAATTTATGAAAACGGCATTTTGCGTCCGTTGCAGCCGCTTGATTTGCCGGAAAATAAGACCGTCAACATTACTGTGCTTGACGAAACCTCAAACGGCGAAGAAACACACCGCGATAAAGTTTCCAGAGTTTTGCGCGAAGCGGGATTAACCAGCCCGCTCAAATTTCCGGTTACCGAAAAAGATATTCTTTCGGAAGAAGAAAGGCAGCGATTGGGAAAACTTTTTTCCGGCGAAAAATCTTTAAGCGATTACATTGACGAAGACCGTGAGGCGCGCGGATGAATAAATCCTACTACGCCGACAGCAGTGCGTTAATTAAACGTCACGCGCCCGAAACGGGAAGCGTTTGGATAAAACAAGAATTCAGCCCAATCGCCGGGAACGAAATCATCACCTCAAAACTCAGTATCGCCGAAGTCTTAAGCGGACTAAATCGCCGCAAACGAGAAACGAGCATTTCGGCGGCAGACTACGGAAAATTTTCCAAAGACTTCACTGCGGTTTCCCGCTTTCAATACAGATTAATAGACTTGACCGACGCAATTCTTCTCGAAGCGCAAAGGCTTCTCGAAAATCATCCGCTCCGAGCGGGCGACGCTATTCAACTAGCTTCGGCTCTGCTCGCCAACGCCGGACTGCAATCCGCCAATCTTCCCGCGCTGATTTTCCTCGCTTCCGACGCGCGTCTTTTGACGGCGGCAACGAGCGAAGGCTTGCAAACCGACGACCCGCAGAATCATTAGTTTTTAGAATTGATTGCTGACGGAGCGAAAATGAATAATTCGGCTTTTGTGAAAACGGTTTGGTAGTAACCGTTTACTCATTTTTCGATTCGCTGATTTTCTTTGCGATACTCAAAAAATATATCAAATAATTTTCTTCACTTTCAGGCAAATAATTTGAATCTTTTGTATAGTTTTCTAAAGGCAGTAATTTGATATTCGGATGAAGTTTTTCGATTGCAGAAATAATAAAATCTAATCCCCAATTAATTGCAGTTCCGTTCACGCTCCAACTTTGTTTGCGAAAACCAATTATAAATTTTTCTGCTTCTTCTGGATTTTCTTCAAATCTTTTCTTCAGATAATTTTTAATACTTTTAGGCTTTTCAAACAACCACGCATGATAAAGATTTGCAGAATATTGCGGATAGCGAATTTCTAGTTTTTCCTGTGTGGCTTCAACCTCTATTCTTTCGACAATTTTATCAATTACAGCTTTTCCTAATTCGCTTAACCCTTTTTTGTCTTCTGGGTCATTTTTGTCCTTACCAATATATTGAGCAAATCTAAAATATTCATATGCAAAATCTAATGGTGAAGTTATCGCGGCGATTTCAGTAGCAATTTTTAGACGATAGTCCTCATCTGCTATTTTTTCCACTAAATACCTCAATAATCTAGCAGCGTCAGAAAATGGAGTCATTGTTAGAAGGATGTCATCCTGATTTCCTTTTGGAAACAAATCTCCTAGTGGCGCAACGGCTCTTGCCAGTTTTATGGTTTTGTCATCTTCTAAATTATCTATAAATGAGAATATTTTTTGTAAGAACAAGTTTTGCCTATTATTGGAAATAAGCTCAGTAACTTTATCTATATTTTGTTTGTCATCATTGTTAGCTAATTGCTCAATGAAGCTCGCAACGACAGAATCGCTTATATCATCATCAGAAATCATAAGGTCAAAATATCTTTGGCAATATTTAGGTGAAGCAATTCGCTTTTCTTTATCCCAAGTGGCATACCAATCTCTTCCATAGTGATTGTTTGCAAATGCGCCTTTAGTTCGAGGAAAAAGTTCTTGAATTATTTTCTTAATAGTTTCTCTTTCTTGATCTGGAAACCTATCAGGAAGCGTTTTCAAATTTTCAATATGTTTTTTTTCTTCTTCTTCTCTAAACCATTCGCTAGACGGTTCTAATAAAAACATATTTTTGTTATTTCGGATTATTTTATAGAGTTCAGGAAAAAATATATGAACTGCTTCTATTGTTTGTAAATCTAATATGTCCAATTCGTCTTTCATATGAGGAAGAGAAAACCATAAATTGTTTATATATTTTTTCACCAATCGAGGACTCTTTAAATAATCACCAAATGTTGATCTAAAAAAGTAACTCCAATGCCCATCTCTTTCTTGCGAAAGTTTGATTTTATTTTCGTCTAAAAGTGCATTAATTCTATCGTATGTCAGTTTAATTAACTGAAACGGAGTCAAAATAGGTAAAGGCAAAGAGAGTTGAACAATTTTTTCCGAAAACGCTTTTCCAGATTTCTCGTCTAAGGCTTCCGCAACTCTATCTTCGTCAAAACACATTACATAAATTGTATTGGGAAAATCCGCTGTAAGTTTTACTAAGCGAAAAACTGCCCGTATTTCCTCTTTCTCAAGTCTGTCTATGTCATCTACTGTTACAACTATTTTTCTACCGTCTTTTCTCAACAATTCATCTATTCTTTCTTTTAGCTTTTCAACATCTGCTTCTGAAATTAATTCAGCATATTTTCTAAGTGTTTCGGCGATATTGGGTTCTACAGAAACAGCTCCCCATCCTGCACTAAGTTTAAGTATGTTAAAAATTGCTGCGGCATTTGAAAATTTTTTTCCAATCTTGCCTGCCTTTTCAGTTTTAGTTTCAATAGAAGTTTCTAGTGTGCTTGCTAAAGAGAAGAAAAAATTTCTAAGAAGTTGTTCTTCATCAGGAAAACGCCACGGATTAAATTTAACTATGACAATATGACCGTCTAATAATGTTTTATCTTTCTTCTGAATGTGTTCTTCTAAATACTCAACTATCATATTTAGAACCGAAGTTTTTCCTTCGCCCCAAGGCGCGTGAATGCCAATTACAATACTAGCTTCCTCACTTCTCTGTGCAATAATTTGAGCAATTTTCTTTGAAAAGTTTTTTCGTCCAAACAAATCTTTCTTTGAACTTTCAATAGCTTGATCAGAAATCATAATTTTATTGAGCTTATTGAGAAATTTTTAAATCATTGTATCTAAAACCAACCACCTTTC
>JALYZF010000256.1 GCA_030948995.1 Acidobacteriota bacterium | reverse complement strand
TCCAACAGCACATTTCTTAACGGCAACGGTAACTTTACGGGAAGTTTCATTCCGGGTGCAAATTGTATAGATACTCGCGGAGGCTGTAATAGGATTTTCTTGACCACTCTTAACAGAAACGCGGCGGGCGATGCGAATTTCCTGCTAAATCCGCCGGGAATCGGTCGCAACACTTTTCGCGGACCGCGCTATTTCAATCTGGATTTGAGTTTGTCGAAAAGATTTAATCTGCCGAAAGTCTTGCGTATTGCCGAAGATTCCGGTTTGGATTTGCGGGTTAATCTTTTTAATGCCTTAAATAATCTTAATCTTGGAAATTTCGGGTTTGCTTCCGACAGCACGCGAATCAACAACGGCGGACAACCGAATCCTAATTTCGGCAGAGCCACTTTCGGACTTTCGGGACGAGTCGTGGAGTTGCAGGCGAGATTTAATTTCTAATTGCGTGAAACATACTTTTAGAAAATATATCAAATAGAAAAGAAGCGAAGAAAATATCAAAGTTCTTCGCTTCTTTCAAAAATATAATTTTTAAGAATTAAAGCTATTTTTGATTTTTGCTTTCGTCAGTTAATTTTTTGTAAACAACCAATTCTTGAGCAGCTTCAGGCTGGCGTTTGAGGCGCGAAAGAGTCAGGAAAAGCTGACAATGCACGTCCGGGTTTTCGGGTTTGAGCGACGAAGCGCGCTGCAGAAACGGCAAGGCTTCTTCGTAACGACGATTTCTGATTAGCAGCCGACCTAAATCGTAATGTGCATTGAAATGGTTTTTGTCGAGACCTGCGGCTTGACGAAGAAGTTTTTCGCCCTCGGCAATTTCACTGCGGTCAGCCAGAATCGCGCCCAAAAGCGCTGTCGCATCGGGATTTTCGGGTCTGAGGAAAAGCGATTTTCTAAGGGACGCGACGGCTAAATCAAAATTTCCTTTGGCTCGTGCCGTGATGGCGAGGAAAAAATAAGTTTCGGGAATATTCGGAAATCGTTCTGCGGCTTTAGTAAATATCTCAAGAGCTTTTTCTAAATTATTGAGAGCTAAAAAAACGCCGCCAAGCCGGATATAATTGACAGGCTGCGAAGGATTTTGCGCCAGAGCTTTTTCGTAAAATTCTCGTGCGACGGCAAATTGATTGTTTTTCCGCAAAATTTCGCCGAGCATAAAATTCGCTTCCGCGTATGTCGGGCGCAGGATAACGGCTTTATCAAAATAATCTGCTGCCGTTTCGTCTTGGTTAAGTGAAAATGCGATTAAACCTAAGTAATAAAACGATTCGGACGAATCGGGCGCAAGTTTTGCCGCATCTGTAAAAACAGCATTTGCCTCGCTTAATCGCTGTAAATGATAAAGCGATAGTCCGAGATTAAAAAGAATATCCGGTGAATTCGGCTGGAATTTATCGGCGGATTGAAGAAGTTCAGCGGCTTTGTCGTATCTGCCGAGCGAAGCGTAAAGCAAGCCGAGATTTATCGTGGCTTGCGGATGAGCCGGTGCAATTTTTAAAATATTTTCAAAAATCTGCGCGGCTAATTCATATTTCTTTGTTCGGGCTAGCAAAACGCCCAGATTGGCAAGCGGAGAAACAGCGTTCGGATTTAGTTTCAACGAGGTTCGATAAGATTTTTCAGCTTCGACGATTTTTTCCTGCTGGTCTAGAACAATGCCGAGCAGATTGTAGGCATCTGCGTTCGTCGGAGCTAATTTAATCGCCCGCCGCAAAAGCGGTTCGGCTTCGCTGAATTTTTCCGATTGAATTAGAACGGCGGCTTCCCGCAAGAGTTCTGTAATTTCCGAAGTATGCGGTCTCTGCGAGATTTTACTTTGCTTTTGTTGAGCTAAAATCGGCGAAAATAATATAAAAAGGACGAGAAAATAAAAAAAATATTTTGGCGAATTCGGAAATTTTATATTGAAAAAAACTTTGTTATTCATTACATTTGCCCTTCAGTTGAATTAGTATAACGCAAAAGTTACAGAGCAAAAGAAAACAATATGCGACTAGACAAGACAAAACTCGTTCTCCTCTCAGTTTTATTATTTCTTTTTACCTTTCCGATTTCAGCACAAAAAAAACAACCGGAAATTGAAAAAAGGATAAATCTTTTGCTTTCCAGAATGACTTTGGCGGAAAAGCTCGGACAGCTTCAACAACTCGACGGCGACTATCAGGGCAATGCCCGACCGGAACAGCTTGAAATGGCTCGAAAAGGTATTCTCGGCTCGGTCTTGAATGTGCGCGGCGCTAAAAATGTTAATGAACTGCAACGAGCCGCACTCGAATCGCGTTTAAGGATTCCTATTCTGATGGGTTTCGACGTGATTCACGGTTATCGAACGATTTTCCCGATTCCTTTGGGCGAAACGGCAAGCTGGGATTTACAATCGGTCGAACGCGCGTCTTCAATCGCGGCGGCGGAAGCCAGAAGCGCGGGCGTGGCATGGACGTTTGCGCCGATGGTTGATATTGCGCGCGACCCGCGTTGGGGACGCATTATGGAAGGCGCGGGCGAAGACACTTTTTTGGGTTCGCTGATGGCGCAGGCGCGCGTGCGCGGTTTTCAAGGCGCGGATATGAGTGCGCCCGATCGTGTAATGGCATGCGCCAAACATTTTGCGGCTTACGGCGCGGCAATGGGCGGGCGCGATTACAACACGGTCGATATGTCGGAACGCACCTTGCGCGAAATTTATCTGCCGCCGTTCAAAGCCGCGAAAGACGTGGGCGCGGGCAGCTTTATGACTTCGTTCAACGATTTGAACGGCTTGCCTTCGACGGCAAATCCTTTTTTGTTGCGGCAGATTTTGCGCGACGAATGGAAGTTTGACGGACTCGTCGTTTCTGATTACACAGCGGTCAAAGAGTTAATCAATCACGGGCTTGCGGCGGACGAAAAGGAAGCCGCGATGTATGCCTTAAATGCCGGAACGGATATGGAAATGGTCAGCCGTTTTTACAATCAGCACGGCGAAGAATTGCTCAAAGAAAAGAAAATTTCGATAGCGACGATTGATGGCGCGGTGCGAAACGTTTTGCGCGTTAAATTCCGGCTCGGACTTTTTGAAAAACCTTATGCCGACGAGCAGTTGGAAAAAGCGACGATTAAAAAGCCTGAATATCTGCAAGCGGCGCGTGAAATCGCCGCCAAATCGTTTGTTTTATTAAAGAACGAGCGCGAAACTCTGCCGATTAGTAAAAGCGTGAAACGCATCGCCGTCATCGGCGCGCTCGCCGAAGATAAGGCAAACACGCTCGATTGGTGGGCGGGCGACGGCAAGGCGGAGGATTCGGTTACGATTTTGCAGGGAATTCAAAACAAAGTCGGCGCAAATACAAACGTTCGTTTTGAAAAAGGCTGCGAGTTAAATTGCGACAGCGACAAGGATTTCGATAAAGCCGTTGACGCGGCAAAGGAAGCGGATTTTACAATTCTTGTCGTCGGCGAAATCAGAGACATTTCGGGCGAAGCGGCTTCGCGATCGAATCTCGATTTGCCGGGACGACAATTGGATTTGGTCAAAGCGATTCATCAAACCGGAAAGCCTTACGCCGTCGTTTTGAAAAACGGCAGACCGCTGACAATAAATTGGCTGGCTGAAAATTCTCCGGCGATTTTGGAAACTTGGCATTCGGGAACGATGGGCGGCGCGGCGGTTGCCGACGTGCTTTTCGGCGACGTGAATCCGGGCGGAAAATTGCCCGTAACTTTTCCGCGAAGCGTCGGGCAGATTCCGCTTTTTTACAACCACAAAAACACGGGCAGACCGTTTGAAGCCGAAAATCGCTACACTTCAAAATACTTGGACGTGCCGAACACGCCGCTTTTTCCGTTCGGTTTCGGTTTAAGTTACACGACATTTCGCCTTAGTAATTTGCAGATTGATAAAACAAATATCAAGCCAAACGAAAATTTAACGGTCAGCGTTACAATTGAAAATACGGGCAGGCGCGCGGGCGCGGAAGTCGTGCAGCTTTATCTGCGCGACGTTGCTGCAAGCATTACTCGTCCGGTCAAAGAATTAAAAGGTTTTCAAAAAATCAATTTGCAGGCGGGCGAAAAGCGATTGGTAACATTTACGCTCCGACCGGAAAATCTCGGATTCCTTGACAAAAATTTGCGCTTCACCGTCGAGCCGGGCGCGTTTGACGTTTTCGTCGGCGCGAGCAGCGAAGACGCAAACAATTTGACAGGCGGTTTTACGGTCGTGCAAAAAACGGCGACGGCTGAAAAAAAAACTGAAAAAAACGGAAACGGTAATGTCGCCGTAAATTTGCCGAAAAAGCCAGTTCCGGCGGCGAACGTCAGCGCCTCTGACGATGCTTTTCTCGAAGATTTATCGAAAAAAACTTTTCAATTTTTCTGGGAACATTCTGACCCGACGACCGGCTTGACGCTCGACCGCGCGCGCACAAGCGGAGACGCGCCGCCAAAAGGCGAAGACCATTACAATATTGCCAGCATCGCCGCGACCGGATTCGCTTTGAGCGGTTTGTGCGCCGCCGCCGATAGAAATTGGATAACGCGCGACGAAGCAAAAACACGCGCCCGTGCAACACTCGATTATTTCGCCAACCGCGCCTTTAATAAAAACGGCTGGTTTTATCATTGGCAAGACCAAAAAAGCGGCGAGCGGCGCTGGAATTCTGAGATTTCTTCGATTGATACAGCGCTGCTTCTCGGCGGCGTTTTGACCGATAAGCAATGTTTCGCGGATGATAAAGAGATTGTTAATCTTGCGACGAAAATTTACGAGCGCGTCGATTTTGTTTGGATGCTGAACGGCGATAAATATTTGCTCTCACACGGGTGGCGACCGGAAAACGGTTTTATACCGAATCGCTGGCACGATTACAGCGAAGACAAAATACTTTATCTGCTGGCAATCGGCTCGCCGACGCATCCGATTCCTGCAGCGTCTTGGTATGCGTGGAAACGCGATTGGCGGGAATATGGCGGCTACAAATATATAGCCGCCGTTTCGCCGCTTTTTATACATCAATTTTCTCACGCCTTTGTCGATTTTCGCGGGCGACGCGAGCGACGCGCTCCGTTCGTCGATTATTACGAAAATTCCGTGCAGGCTACGCGCGCTCAGAGACAATTTTTCATAGACGTTTTAAGCAAGGAATTTCCCGATTACAATGAAAACGTCTGGGGTTTGACGGCTTCAGATTTTCAAGGCGGCTATGTCGCGTGGGGCGCGCCACCGCGCCACGAAGCGACCGACGGCACTGTCGTTCCGTGCGCGGCGGCGGGTTCATTGATGTTCACGCCAGACATTTCGCTTGCCGCTTTAAGGGCGATGAAAGCGAAATACGGCGATAAAATTTACGGGCGATACGGTTTCGCGGACGCTTTTAATCCGAAAACCGGCTGGGTTGACAGTGATGTTATCGGCATTGACTTAGGCATCACGCTTTTGAGCGCGGAAAATCTGCGAAGCGGCAAAATATGGTTTTGGTTTATGCAGAACCCGGAAATCAATCTCGCCCTGGCGCGCGCCGACGTTCGCTGAAATCTTGAATGCCGTGTAAAAAGTTAGTTGGTCGGCTTTGCACAAAAACAATGATTTGAGATTTTCGAGCAAGTGTAATTTTACATTTTACATTTTTCATTTGCGAGCAGAAATTTTCTGTAAAATAATGAATAATTCAAAATGTCGAATGTAAAATTATCGCCGCTCGATTTTTACGGTTTTGTTTTATTTTGGTGCAAAGCCTGCTCGGCGTGTTTTCTGTGGATTCTCTGCGTTCTCTGTGTTAAAACTTTTCTTAACTACGAGAACACGCAGAACCGCAAAAAATTTAATAATGACTACTGAAACCGAATCTCCGCTTTTGGAGATGAAAAATATCACAAAGGAATTTCCCGGCGTTAAGGCTTTGGACGGCGTAACGCTCGATTTGCGGGCGGGCGAATTTCACGCGCTCGTCGGCGAGAACGGCGCGGGAAAATCTACTTTGATGAAAATTTTGTCGGGCGTTTATCCGGCGGGAAGTTACGGCGGCGAAATTTCCATCGGCGGCGCAGTCAAACAATTCAAAAACGTGCGCGAGGCTGAAAATGCAGGCATCAGTATTATTTTTCAGGAACTCTCCTTGGTTAAAGAATTAACCGTCGGCGAAAATATTTTCCTCGGTAAAGAGCCATCAAAATTCGGCATTATAAATTGGACGGAGCTTTACCAGAAAGCCGCAAAACTGCTCGAAGAATTGCGCCTGCCGATAAGCGCGAAAACACGGGTCGGAAATCTCGGCATCGGCTCGCAGCAATTAGTCGAAATCGCTAAAGCCTTGTCGCAAAACGCGCGCATTCTCGTTCTCGACGAGCCGACTGCTGCGCTGACTGAATCAGAAGTCGAAACGCTGTTCGGAATTCTTCGTGAACTGAAAGCGCGCGGCGTCGGGATGATTTATATTTCGCATAAACTCGACGAAGTTTTCAAGATGAGCGACAGAATCTCGGTTTTGCGCGACGGGCGAACGGTCGGGACGAATCAAACAAAAGACTTATCAATCGCAAAAGTCATCGCTCTGATGGTCGGGCGCGAAGTCGGTGATATTTTCCCCGAACGCGAACACGAATTCGGCAGCCCGGCTTTGGAAGTTAAAAATCTGTCGGCGTTCGATGCAGAGACGAACAAGAAATTGGTTGATAATATCTCTTTCAAGGTTCGCAAAGGTGAGGTTTTAGGTATTTCCGGTTTGATGGGTGCGGGGCGCAGCGAGCTTTTAATGGCGATTTTCGGCGCTTGGCAGGGAAAAACCACAGGCGAGATGTTTGTCGAAGGCGAGAAAGTTTCTATAAATTCTCCGGCGGAAGCGATTGAAAACGGTATCGGCTTCGTCACCGAAGACCGCAAGCGTTTCGGCTTGATTCTTGACCAGACCATTTTAAACAATATGACGCTTGCAGGTTTGAAGCGAATTTCCGGCGCGTTTATCACCAATCAAGCGCGCGAGAGGGTTGCGGCGCAAAAATCAATGAAAGATTTGCGCGTAAAGGCAAATTCGCCGCTGACGGTTACCGGAACTTTGTCCGGCGGCAACCAGCAAAAAGTCGTGCTGGCGAAATGGCTTTTGACAAACCCGAAAATTTTATTCCTTGACGAACCGACGCGCGGTATTGACGTTGGCGCAAAGCAGGAAATTTACGCCGACATCAACGAATTAGCCGCAAAAGGGTTGGCGATTGTTTTAGTGTCGAGCGAGCTGCCGGAAGTTTTAGGTTTATCTGACCGCATACTTGTTCTGCACGAAGGCAGATTGACAGGCGAATTCAACCGAAGCGAGGCGACGCCGGAACGGGTGATGACGGCGGCGACGGGGAATAATTAAAGTAAAAGTAAAAAGGCAAAAGTAGATTCGGAATTTAAATAAAGCAAGTCAAAATATGAACGAAATAAAAGAAACCAACGCTTTTAAAATTCAAACTTCTTCCTTGCGCGCATACACGATGGTCGGCGCGCTCGCGCTGATTTGGATTTATTTTCACTGGGCTACGGGAGCGATTTTTTTGACGCCGCGCAATTTGTCGAATTTGATGCTGCAAACGTCCGTTACCGGAATCCTCGCGGTCGGAATGCTGATGGTGATTGTCTCCGGCAATATTGATTTGTCGGTCGGCTCGGTTTTGGGATTGGCTGGGGGCATTGCGGCAATCGCGCTGACGAACTGGAATTACGGACTTGTGCCTTCGATTCTGCTGGCGATTGCCGTCGGCGTGGCAATCGGCGTGTTTCAAGGAACGCTTATCGCCTACGCCAATATTCCGGCGTTTATCGTAACTCTTGGCGGATTGCTGGCGTGGCGCGGCGCGATAAAAGGCATTTCAAAATCCGAAACCGTTCCCGTGGCAGACCCGGTTTTTAAACAAATCGGTCAATCTTACATTCCGGCGCAAATCGGCTGGATTTTAGCCGCTGCCGCAATTTTGTTTGTCTTGGCAATCGGTTTTCGCCGCGCTCAATCGCAGAAAACTTTCGGGCTGGGCGAAGCGAATTTCGGCGGCGAACTTCTAAAAGCGATTTTGCCGATTGCCTCGATTGTTTTGTTTATTTATATGATGAACTCCTATGCGGGCATTCCGATTCCGGTTTTGATTTTGCTCGCCGTCGCTCTTCTAGGAGTTTTTATCACGAATTTTACGACTTTCGGACGCTACCTTTACGCCATCGGCGGCAACACGGACGCGGCGCGGCTTTCTGGCATTGACACGAAAGGTAACGTCTTGAAAGTGTTTGCGCTTTTGGGCGCGCTGACGGGCATCGCGGCTTTGATTTTTACGGCGCGCGTCGGAAGCGCCGCGCCGGATGCGGGAACTTTGAAGGAACTCGATGCGATTGCGGCGTGTGTCATCGGTGGCGCCTCCTTAGTCGGCGGGCGCGGCACAATTTTCGGCGCGCTGCTCGGCGCGCTGATAATGGCTTCGCTGGATAACGGAATGTCGCTTTTAAATATCCGCGATTTCGTGCAGGAAATTATTAAAGGCTCGATTCTGGTCGCGGCAGTCGGCGCGGATATGCTCGGACGCAGGCAAAGCTAAAATAATTAAAATACAGCTTTGATAAAAAACAGTGCAACAATAATTTTCATTTATTAAAATTCGGCGGCATTATTTCCTCTAATGCCGCCGAATTTTTTATTTGCCGTAAACAAGAATCACAAAACTGTTCGGCATAATCGCGGGACGCGGGCGCGGGCGTTCGGGCGTCGGCGCGGGTGTTTCACCGAATTGCGCCGTCGGCATAAAAATTTTGTGCGTTTTTGAATCGAGCGCCATTGTTCGCGCGCCGCGCTGGGTTTTTAAGTTTTCCACGACGCTGAATTTATCTTTACCGTCTTCGCGCACGACCGTCAGCGTTCCTTCGCCGTTTGAGCTAAACGCAAGTTTCGTTTTCTCGTCAAAGGCGGCGGCGTCCGTTCCGTTGCCGATTGGCAAATCGGCGACGACCTTTCCGTTTTCGACATTCAGCACAATCATTTTCTGATTACTGCAAACTATAAATAAGCGATGATTATTACGGTCAATCGCCATACCTGAAGGCTCTTCGCCGGGCGCGATTGACCAGCGCGATTTGACGGTAAGAACGCGCGAATCGAGCGCGACGACTTCCGATTTGTCTTCTATATTGACGAAAACCATACCTTTGCCGTCGGCGGTCGCAAATTCGGGTTTTCCGCCCAGAGCAATCGTTCCGGCAACTTTTCCGCTTTCGGCTTCGATAACGGTTGTGTCGGACGAGCCGCCGTTAAAAGCGAAAACTCGCTTTGACGCCGGGTCGTAAATAATCGCGTCCGGGTTTTTTCCCGTTTTTACGTCGCCTAATCTAGCCAGCGTTTTCAAATCAAAAATCGTAACCGCGTTATCGCGCCCGTCGCTGATAAAACCGCGACCGAGGTTTTCGGCAACGGCGATGCCGTGAACGCCGTTCGTATTCGGAATCTCGCCGACAACCTTTTCCGTCTCGGTGTCAATCACAACGACTTTTGTCGCGTGCGAAACATACAATCGATGCTCTCCAGCGTCGGCGAAAACGTAATCCCAGCCGCCTTCGCCGCCGACTTCGATTTTATTCAATAAATGATAACCGCTCGAAGTTTGTTCTTTTGGCGATTTTTTTTGGGCGGCGCAAATGCCGGCGGTGAAAACAATTAGTAAAAGAGACGACAAAATTTGTTTGGTTGAAATTTTCATAATATTTTTTATTGGCTTTGAACGGATATTTTAAAACTTAACGATATTTATTCAAACAGTAAAGTTTAAAGAAAAAAACTACTTCATATTTGAAGCGGATTTTGAATTTTGCAAAAGCGCGTAAACAGTCGGCGTAACGACGAGCGACAGCACGAGCGCGAAAACCAGACCGCCGATAACTGCAATGGCTAGCGGCTGTAGCAATTCAGAACCTGCGCCGATTGCCAGCGCAAGCGGCAGCATTCCCAAAATCGCTGCAAGGCTCGTCATTAGCACGGGACGAAATCTTCTTCGACCGGAAACGATTAAGGCTTCGGTTAAATTTTTCGTCTTTTCCAGATTCTCTTCAACCGCGTCAAGCATCAAAATTCCGTTTTTCGCCACAATACCGACGACCATTATCATTCCCATAAAACTGACGACGTTCAAAGTTGTCTTTGTAATAAACAGGGCAAGCAGAACGCCCGTCAAAGCCAAAACCGCGCCGGTTACAATCGCAATCGGATGCGCGAATGAACGAAACTCAATGAGCAGAACCAGAAAAACAAGCACGATTGCTAAACCAAGACTTATCGCCAATTCACGAAAAGAGGCTTGCTGTTCGGCGTAAAGCCCGCCGTATTCGACAGTCATTCCGGCTGGAAGTTTTACGTCTTTTGCCAATTGCGCTTTTATTTTGCTAATCGTCGTTCCCAAATCGCTGCCCGTAATTCTAGCGGTAACGGCAACCGATTGACGAAGCCCGTCGCGCTCGATTTCGGTTTGTCCTTTGTCGTAATCAATATCGGCAACTTGGTCGAGCCGAAACTGCGCGCCCGTTGCCGAACGAATCTGCAAGCCGCGCAAAGTGTCGAGCGATTGTTTTGCATTGGCGGGTAAAACGACGCGGACGGTAATTAATTTTCCTTGCTGCAAAATTGACGAAGCCGCGTCGCCCGTCATTGCAATTGTAACGGCATTTGCAACGTCGGTTGCGTTGACGCCGAATTGCGCCGCGCGCTGCGGATTGACGTTGAAGGTAACGGCTGGACCGCTGACAACGACGCCCGAATTTGTATCAACGACGCCGCTCACCTTTTTAATCGAATCTTCAATTTCCGCCGCTTTCGCGTGCAGCGCGTTTTTATCGTCGCTGAAGACTTTTATCTCGACGGGAGCGGGCGAAGAAGTTAAATCGCCGATTAAATCCGAGAGAATTCCGACAAACTCGACTTGCAAAGCCGGCTCGCTTGATTCAATCTGCCCGCGCAAATCGTCCGTAACCTGCACGGTCGTGCGCGTGCGTTTTTCTTTTAGTTTAACGAGAAAATCGCCCGTGTTCGGTTCGGTGATTGATAAACCCAACTGCAAACCCGTCCGGCGCGAATAGCTTTCGACTTCAGTTGTGTCTTTAAGCATCTCTTCGACGTGCCGCAAAATTCTGTCGGTTTCCTGCAAAGACGTTCCGGGCGGCGCGATATAATCGAGAACAAACGCGCCTTCGTCAAATGCGGGCAAAAACTCCGAACCGAGCTGCTTGTAAAGAAAATACGAGCCGAGCAAAAGCACGACGCTTGCCGCAATGACAATCCATCTATTTTTGAGCGAAAAACGAAGCAGCCATTCGTAAGGTCGCACGACGATACTCAAAAATTTGCCGATTTCTTCTTCGCTGTGGACTTTCCCTTTTTTAATTTTGACAAATCTTTCGGCGAGAACCGGCGTGAAAGTCAAAGCCAGAACGAGCGACGTTAAAAGCGCGACCGCCATCGTCAGTGCGAGCGAGCGGAAGAAAACGCCCGTTACGCCCGTCAATAATGTTAAAGGCAGAAAGACGACGACCGGCGTGATGGTCGAACCGATAATCGGAACAGTGATTTCGGAAATTGCCGATTCGATGGCTTCGCGTCTATTTTGACCGCGCGACAAATGCGTATAAATGTTTTCGACGACGACAATCGCGTCGTCAATCACAAGTCCGATTGCTGCCGCCACGCCGCCCAGAGTCATTAAATCGAACGACAGACCAACCAGATACATCGCCAAAAACGTCGCTAAAATCGTCACGGGAATAACGAGAATTGCGACAAAAGTCGTGCCGACGTTTCTTAAAAAAGCGTAGAGAATAATGACCGATAAAATCAGCCCGATAATAATCGCGTCGCGCACCGAGTTGATAGATTCATTGACTAAAATCGATTGGTCATAAAACGGCGCGATTTTGACATCTTTCGGCAATTGTTTTTGCAGGGCGGCAAATTCGGCTTTTACTTCGTCCGTAACGTTGACCGTGTTTGCGTCCGGCTGACGCGAGACGTTGATTAAAACGGCGTCGCGTCCGTCCGCCGTAACGATTGTGTAATTCGGCTCGACGCCTTGCCGCACGGTTGCGATGTCGGAAACTAGAACCGGAACGTTGTTGACCGTTGCAACGACGATAGAGTTTAACTGGTCGGGCGTCGTCGCTCGTCCGCTGACGAGAGCGAGTTCGAGTTGATGGTTTTCTTCAATCAAACCGGGCGAGGCGACGATGTTCGCGTTTTTCACCGCATCGGAAACTTGGCTCAAAGTTACGTTGCGCGCCGCTAATTTTTCCGGGTCAATCTCGACGTGAAATTCTCTGACTTTACCGCCTGCAATAGCGACATTAGCCACGCCCGCCAATCTCGCAAGGCGCGGGCGAATCGTATAAGTTGCAAGGTCGCGCAAACTCGCCGCGTCGCGCGTCTCCGAAACAAGACTGTAACCGGCAACGGGAAACACGGCAAATGTCAGTCGGTCAACGCGGCGAACCGTAGCCGTCGGCGGTAAAGTAATCTGCGAAACGCGGGTTTGCACAAGCCCTAAAGTCGTCGGCACGTCAACTTTCCAATCGAAATATAAATTGATGTCGCAAGAGCCGCGCGCGGTCGTAGATTTTATGCGAACGATGCCCGGAATACCGTTCATCGCTTCTTCAATCGGCTGCGTAACGGTTGCGAGCATCTGGTCGGCGGGAACGTCGCCGTTATCAACAATAATCACGATGCGCGGAAAATCCGTATTCGGAAAAATTGCCGTCGGAAGCTGAAATGCCGCGTAAATTCCAAGCACGCACAAAAGCAAAACGACGACGAGAACCGAGCGTTTTTGATTTGAAATTATCTGCGCGAGATTCATAATTCTTTAGAAATAGAAAACGGAAAATGGAAAATGGATAATAAATAATTGGGAATTGAAAAATGACAGGCGAAAGACTCTCCAACAAGCATTTTCCGTTTTCCATTATTTTTTCTCATCCGAATTCGCGTCTCCCTTTGCGACTTCGACCTTCGTTCCGTCCGGCAAAGCGTAATTGCCTTCCGTGACGACGGTTTCGCCGCCGCTCAAGCCTTCGGTAATCTCGATTTTATCGCCGGATTTTATACCGATTTTTACTTTCGTTTCGTGCGCGACCGATTCTTTGTCAACCGTCATTACCGTTCCTTCATCGCTGTTTGAAGCGTCTAAAGTTACGGCGGCGCTCGGAACGGTTACGGCATTGTTTGACGGTTTGGCAGATACGACAAAATTCACGGCGTCGCCGACGCGCAGCAGCCCGCGCCCGTTCGGAAAGCTCGCCCAGATTTCAACCGCACGATTTTGCGGGTCAGCCGAGCGGCTGATTAAAGTTATTTTTCCGCCCATTCGCTCGTCGGGCGCGCTCGGCGGAAAAACCGTTACGCTGTCGCCCGTTTGCAAATTTGCGACAACCGTGTCGGCGAAATTCGCTTTGACGATAACTTCACCGATGTTGGCGATGGTTAAAAGTTTTGCTCCCGCCGCAGCGAATTCGCCTTCAAATTGAAATTGGTCGGTAACGACGCCGGAAATCGGCGCGCGCACCTGTGCCAGATTTGCCTGCACGTTAATTGTGTTAATACGCTGTTGCGCCTGTTTGATTTTGTTTTCGGCAATCGCGCGCGCGTTCGGGTTGACGGCGTTTGTATTTAATTTTGAGTTTTGCTGCGCCAGCCGCAAAGCGTTTTCGGCATTCTGAAGAGCAAGCTGCGACGCTTCAAGTTCTTTTAAAGACAAGCCGCCTTTAGCGTATAAATCTTTGCGCCGCTCGTATGTCGCGCGCGCGTTGTCGGCGACGGCTTTAGCATCGGACAAATCTTTTTCCGTCTGCGCGCGCGTTTGCGGAATCGTTACTTGCTGGAGCGTTTGCAAATTCAATTTGGCTTCGTCGAGCGCGGCTTGAGCTTCCGTAATCTGCGCCTGAACGTCTTGAGAAGCAAGCACGGCTAAAACTTCGCCTTGCTTAACGAATTGGTTTTTCAGCAGCCGCATCTGTTTGATTTGCGCCGAAACGCTCGCTGCGACGGTCGATTGTTCGGCAGGCGCGACCGTTCCGATTGCCGTATATTCCTGCGCGATTGACTCTTTTTCCGCCGTCGCAACTTTGACGCTGACGACAGTTTCTTCTTTTGCGTCGCCAGCCGCCGCATCGGTGCTTACGCCGCCCGCCGTTTTTCGATGTTCGAGATAAAAATAACCGCCGATTAAAAGCAAAACGAGCGCGACGATGCCGATAATAGTAAGAGATTTTTTGCGCGGTGACAATGATTCGCCTTCCTCGTTTTCCGCGTCGGTTTTAGTGTCTTCATCAGTCAAAACTTCCGATTCGGCTTCAACTTCGTCGCCCCCTAAAATCGTTCGATTATTTTCGGTTTCGGTTAAATCTTTCTTTGTTTCGTCGTCCATTTCGTTTCGACCGAATAAATTTTAACTGCCAATCTAAAATCTAAAATCGATTTACTTTCCAATTGCCCGCAACAAGCGAGAACGCGCCGTTTGATAATCGAAAATAGCTTGATACAGAGCCAGCCGCAAAGTAATTAAAGTGTTTTGCGCGTCGGTTACTTCGACAATCGAGGCTTCGCCCGCGCGATAACGCGCCAAAGATGCCGAAACATTTTGTTCCGCATCCGCAATACTCGCGCCGATTTGTTTGATGCGTATCTCAGCGGAAATCGCCTGTGCTCGCGCCGTAAAAAACGCTTGCGCGAATTGTCTTTCTGCCAGAGCGCGTGAATTCTGCGTTTGCTGGATTCTCAGCCGCGCCTGCGTTTCGCGTGAGCGACTCGCGCCTCTGTCAAAAAGCGGCAGGCTGACACCGATTTGCGCCGACGCGCCCGCGTGGTCGCGCAAGTTTGCCGGTTTTAGCGAATCGGAAACAAAACCGCCGTTGAGCGAATAAGTTACCTGCGGGCGCCGTTCGCTATGGGCAATGCGCGCGTCTTGTTCTGCCGCTCTGATGTCGGCTTCAAACTGCGCGAATTCAGGTCGCGTGTTTATCGCAGTTTGCGTGTAGCCTTCGATTTCTCCTGTTGTCGGAATTTGCATCAGTAAATCTTCGGCGGCGATTGGTTGTGTAAATTCGTAACCGATAAGGACGCGCAAAGCGTCGCCGCCAACCGATTCATTTGCGCGCGCCTGTTCGAGTTCATTGCGTCTCTGTGCGGTTTGCAGGCGCGCTCGCACTAAATCGACCGGCGCAACTTCGCCTGCGTCGAGCTGCAATTTTGTATTATCTTCAAACGCCTGCGCCCCTTGCAGATTATTTTCCGCGCCGCGTCTTTGCACGCTTGCCAAAGCTAAATTGAAATAAGCGTCCGTTACCGCTTGAACGAGGTCGCGCCGCGCAATCTCGCTTCCGGCGTGCGCCGATTCGACCAGTAATTTATTGCGCTGTAGCGTCGCCCGAAGCCTTCCCGAAGTATCAATCTCGCCAGTCGCCGTTACTAAACCTTGATATTCGGTGATGGCATTCGCGCCGATAAACGAAAACGGACGCTCCGATACGACCGCTACATTTCCTGCCGCTGTTACGCCAACCGTCGCTGTCTTTGAGAGCGACGGCGTTGTGTAGATAAAATTCGGAGCAATACCGACTCGCGGATAAAACGCCGCTCGCGCCTGCCGCACGTCTTCAGCCGCAATCTGCTCGCCGATTTGAGTGCCGCGAAAAGCCGAAGCCTGTTTGAGCGCCAGCGCAATCGCTTCGTCAATAGTTACCGGTTTCGTCCGGTCGGTTTGGTCTCGAAGAAGTATTTGCGCCGCCGCGTCAACCGTCGGCGCGCCGCCGTTTTGCGCCGCTGCCGAGCAAACTGACAAAAAGAGCAAAAACAAAGGCGCGCCAAAGCGTTTTGTTCGTTCGATTGTTGTGAATCTAAATTCAAAAATTCCGCTGGCGGCGCGAACTGCTTTTGTCATTTTGCGCGATTCAGTCGTGAACCAATTTGTAATCGAGCGAGCGACGTTTAATTTGCCGCTCGCTCGATTTTTCATTTTTCTAACAAAAAAGAAACTGTTCAAGATTTTTTCTTCTTCGATTTTTCCCGTTTTTCCGCTTGTTTTTCTTTTTGTTCGGCGGCTTTGTTTTCTTCCTCGACGCTGACGATTGCGCCGGTTTTGGCATCAACCTGAACTTCGGTAATCGTTCCTTTCGCGTTGCGAATGTCGAACGAATAAATGAGTTTGCCGTGTTCTTTTTCCAGCTCTTCGCCTTCTATTTTCCCCGCTGCTTTAGCGTGCGCGATTTCGCGGGCTTTAGCCATCGAAATTTTCGCTTGCCTGGCAAGGTTTTTGTCCTGTTTTTCTTCTTTCTCCTGGGCAAAAAGATTTGCCGACGAAACGCCGACGATTCCGGCTATCATCAAAGATGAAAGCAACAATTTAGCAATTAAACTTTTTCTGGATTTCATAAAAATTCTCCTAATATTTTAAATTCTTCGCCGAATAATTTTCTGCGAGTTCACCAAACAGATTAACAGCCTAAAGATGAATAGAAGATTAACGATAAATTTATTTTTTCTCCAAAAAAATTCCGCTCTGCCCGTTATTAATTTTAGTATAACTGAAAATGACTGACAGAATTAATCTACCGGATAATTTCTCGGAGCTATCTACCGACGGGGAAAACTACAACAAAGGTGCTTCCGATTTTAGACGAACCGGCAAGCTCTAGTTTAGCTTGATGAATTTCCGCAATCCATTTGGCGATTGATAAACCGAGACCCGCGCCGCCGGTTGCGGTTTCTTCTTCAGCGCGGCTGCGCGCTTTATCGGCGCGATAGAAACGCTCGAAAATCTTTGGTTGCTCTTCGACGGAAATGCCGATGCCTGTATCGGTAATTTCAACCCGATAAAATCCGTCATTTTTCGCGCCGGAGATTAAAACTTGTCCGCCGTCCCGATTATATTTGATAGCGTTGTCGAGCAGATTGATAAACAAACGGCGAAGAAGCTGCTCGTCGCCTCGAAAAAGCATTTCCTCGTTGGCGGAAAGATTTAATAAGACATTTCGTTTTTCCGCCAGAACGCGCACAGCGCGAACCGAATCTGCCAGCAACTCGTCCAGATAAATTTCCGTGAAATTCGTTTTAAATTGTCCCGCATCGGCGCGTGCCAAAGTGAATAAATCTTCGACAATGCGCGTCAGGCGTTTGCTCTCGTCGTGGACGACGGCAAGCGATTCGCGCAGTTCTTCCGGCGAGCGATTGGCTTTCGAGAGGGCAACTTCGGATTCGCCGCGCACGATTGCCAGCGGCGTCCGCAATTCGTGTGAAGCGTCGGTCATAAATCGTCGCTGCTGCTTAAAAGAATTTTCCAGCCGCGACAATAGTCCGTTGAAAACCTGCGCCAAATCACCCAGCTCGTCTTTTTCATTTTCCACGGCTAGCCTCGCGCCCAAATTTGTCGCGCTGACAGTCGCGGCTTGATGACTCATTCGGGCGACCGGCGCGAGACTTTTTCTGGCTAGAAAATAACCGCCCGAACCAGTTAGCAGAAGCGCGAGCGGCACGACAATGAAAAAAACCGACCGCAGGCGACTTAGAAAATTCGTCTGGTCTTCCAAAGAATACAGAAGGAATAATTGATATTTGTCCGTGCCGAATTCAAGCGGCGCGGCATAAACGCGGAAAGCGTCGCTGCCCGCGATTATCGAATACGGATGCGCGAAACCGTCCGTTTTTAATAAATCAGAATACCGGATTGCGCCGTCAATTGACGAAGCGATTAAGCGATTGTCGGCGGCGTAAACGGCAAACCCGTAATCGTGAAAATGCGATTCTTCAACCGCTTCGCGAATGTCTTTCTCAAACGAAGATTTCTCCCGCTCGTCGGAATGCTCGGCATCGAGCGAAGTTTTAAAATTTCGCGCCATTTCCGCCAAGTTTTCGTCGGTTTCACGAGCCAAAGCGCGCGCGACCAGAAAATACGTCAAACCCGCAAAAGCGATTAGCACGAGCGCTAAGATGCACACATACCATGCGGTTAGTTTGGTTCGGATGGAGTTAATCATTTTCCTCCAAAACGTAACCCGCGCCTCGTCTGGTTTGAATCAATTCGACGCTAAAACCTTCGTCCATTTTCGAGCGCAGACGCCGTATATAAACGTCAATCAAATTGGAAAAAGCGTCGAAATTATCGTCCCAGACATGCTCGGCAATTTCCGCGCGCCCGACAACTTTTCCGCGTTCTCGCGCCAGATATTCGAGAAGAGCGTATTCTTTGGTCGTCAAAGAAATCTCGCGCCCGCCGCGCCAAACCTTCTGCCGCGTCGTGTCAATCTCTAAATCGCCGACTACGATTTTAGGCGCGCGAATCTCTTCGCTTCGACGGAGCAAAGCGCGAAGCCGCGCCAGCAGTTCTCTGAACTCGAACGGTTTCGTCAAATAATCATCCGCGCCGTAATCAAGCCCGAAAATTTTATCCTCAGTCGCGTCCCGCGCCGTCAGCATCAAAATCGGCGTTTTAACGCCGTTTCCGCGAAGCTCGCGGCAAACTGTAAAACCGTCTTTAGCAGGCATCATCACGTCCAGCACGATTACGTCATATCGGTTAATTGCCGCTTGGTAAAGCGCTTCCTCACCGTCTGCGGCAACATCTACGGCGTAAGCATTCTCGCGCAAACCTTTTGCGACAAAATTTGCAATCCGCACGTCGTCCTCAGCCAGTAAAACTCGCATAGCTTTATGAAAATTAAATTATTGAACATTAACAGAAGATTAATTTACTTTGACAAACCTTTATTATTAAAGTATAAAACTTGCAGCTTTTGATTTTCTATCGAAAGCGTCCAATCCGAAAAGCAATAACGGTCAATTACAAACGACAAGGTAAAAAGAATTTAAGCTGTAGGAGCTATTGTATGGACTTGGTAATTTACTAAGTTTTAATCGTCTTTTTAACGCTTTATTTTCCCGATAAATTCTTCGACGAATTTTATTTGCGCCGAGACGTAATTCTTCACGCCGAATTTCGTTTTATGCTCTCGCCAAATTCAAAGTTTTAATCGTCAAGTTACTTTGCTCTAACTTCAACCAATTCGACAATAAAAATAAGCGTCGCATCCGGCGGAATCGCGCCTTCACCCGCGCCTTTCGCACCGTAACCGAGTTGCGGCGGAATTATGAAAATCGCTTGGTCGCCGACGTGCATACGCGCGATACCTTCGTCCCAGCCTTTGATGACGCGCCCCGCGCCAAGCTCAAATGTAATCGGTTCGTCGCGGTCGCGCGAACTGTCAAATTTAACGCCGTTTGTGAGCGTTCCGGTATAATGGACGGCAACGGTTTCGCCCTTCTTCGGCAGTCTTTCCGCTCCTTTGCGCGTAATTATATATGTCAATCCCGAAGCGGTCGTCGTTGCTGAAAGAGAAGATTTAACAACGGTTGGTGCTTGTTGCTTCACCGTTTTAACGGCGCGGCGCGGCGCTGTTTTGGCTCGTTTCGTTTGTCCGTTCGATTCAAAGCTCAAAGACAACGAAAAAAGAAAAGCGAATGTTAATATAAATAGTTTTTTGTGCATATTGATTGAAAAAAGTTTATCATTTTTTAATTTATAAAGTAAAAGTTTATTAAACGCAGCACGGTCGCGGGTGACACAAAGACGCTCGAAGATTTTTCGGTGCTTGAGAAACTGCGCGAAGACGAAGAATGAGGAAATTAGGATTCAGTTGATTTAGCGAAAATATTAAAAATCAACCTCAAATGTTTTACCTTTTTCTAATGAGAAAATAACTTGATTTTCCTCAAAGGTCTTTTTAGCATAGGGAAATGATTTTTCAGTTCCTATATCTACGACATCTTTCAATGGGTAATTCCGAATTAAAAAACTCGAAGGCAGAGGCGTTAATAGTTCCGTCGGATATGGATCTCCAATTCTCCGCTCTTTAAATAAAATACAATATACGCCTAACTTTTCGTCTCCCTTTTTAGCCCAAACCATAAGGTCGCCGTCAACGGAAACATATACTGTCGAGTTTGACGCCGCTTCGCTGTTATAAAAAACTTTGACGCTATTTGTTTGCATCCACAAATGATTTCTAATTAACGCGAAGCCAATCATCAAAACGCCGACAATAGAAAGAACAACAATTAAATACCAATGTCTTTTCATAAATTTCTAATCTAATATAGAAATCATTTCGCGTTCATCCAATTTTTGCCCGCGCCGATTTCGACCGTTAGCGGCACGTCCAAATCAACCGCCCGTTCCATTTCTCTTTTTACTAATTCCATCGCCTGTTCGACTTCGGCTTCGGGCGCTTCGAGCAGCAGTTCATCGTGAACCTGCATTACGATGCGCGTTTTTAAGTTTTCGCGCCTTAAAGCGTCGTCAACTTTTAGCATCGCAATTTTGACAATATCACTCGCCGTTCCTTGAATCGGCATATTTATCGCCTCTCGTTCGGCGCGCAGGCGGACGTTGTAATTGCGGTCTTTGATAGTCGGAATGTAACGGCGTCTGCCGTAGATTGACGAAACATAGCCTTGTTCGCGCGCGACTTTCGGCGTCTCTTCCATAAAAGTTTTTACGCCTTTGTAAGTATTATAATAATCTTCAATAACCTTTTTAGCTTCGTTGCGCGAGATGCCGACGCGGGCGGAAAGTCCATAGGCTTCGACGGCGTAGGCAATCGCAAAATTCGTGATTTTTGCGTTGCGGCGGGCGACTTTTAATTCCGCCGGAGTTTTCGCGCCGAAAACGAGTTCGGCAGTTTGCGCGTGAATGTCCTCGCCGTTTTGAAACGCTTCGAGCATTCGCTCGTCGCGTGTGATTTGCGCGAGAAGGCGCAATTCCAACTGCGAATAATCGGCGGAAATCAATTTACAACCTTTCTCCGGCACGAACGCTTTGCGGATTTGCTGACCGAGTTCGGTGCGAATAGGAATGTTTTGCAAATTCGGTTCGGAACTTGAAAGTCTTCCCGTCGTCGTTACGGTTTGATTCAAATGACAATGAATGCGACCGTCTGCGCCGATGAGTTTTGGCAAAGCATCGGCGTATGTCGCACGCAATTTGTCGAGTTCGCGGAATTCTAAAATCAGGCGCGGCAGCTCGTAAGTTTCGGCAAGTTCAGTCATCACGTCCTTGCTTGTTGACATCTGCCCGGTCGCAGTTTTTTTGGACGAACCGATATTTAATTCCGCTAAAATTTCGCCGACTTGTTTAGGCGAGCCGATATTAAATTCTTTGCCGGCAAGTTCAAAAATCCGCGCGCTTAAGCTATCGGTTTCCGTCGTAATATAATCGGAAAGACCTTTCAAAACGTCCGTGTCAACTTTCAAACCTGCCATTTCCATCTCGTAAAGCAACGGCACGAGCGGCAATTCCATTTCCGTGTAAATTTTTTCCAAGCCGTCTTCCTGCAATTTTCGCCGTAGCATCGGCGCAAGTTGAAACGCGAAATCCGCGCGCTCGGTTGCGCGATATTGCGTTTCCGTCCAGCCTTCTAGAACGTCGTTAGCAATGTCTAAACCTAAATTCTGTTGCGCGAGAAGCGGCAGCGCGTAACTTGCGCGGCTCGAATCAATCAAATATGCGGCAAGCATCGTGTCGTCTTCAACGGCTTCCGGCTCGATACCAATTGTATTTAAAACCGCTAAATTGCGCTTGAAATCGTGGGCGCATTTGGCAAGAAATCCATTCGACAAAATATCTTTGAGCGGCGTAATCGCTTCCGCCTTTCCGCCGTCAAAATTTTCCAAATCAATATAGAAACTCGCGCCCGCGCCAGTCGCAATTGCCACTCCGCACGGCGCGGCTTTTTGATATGACGCCGCACTTTTCGGCGAGTTAGAATCGTCAACTTCAAAACTCCAATGCTCGGTTTCCCACAGACGGCGAATGAGTTTATCAAGGTCTGGGCGCGTTTTTATAATCGAGTAACGACGTTCGGGAATTCCCAAAACAGCCGATTCTAAGGAGTCAAACAGCGGTGCGCTGTCGGCAAATTCTCTGGTTAAAGCCGTAAATTCAAGCTCGCGGAAAAGCGCGTAAGCAAGTTTTCTGTCCGGCTCGCTTCGTTTGACCTGTTCCAAATCTAATTCGACCGGAACGCTCAAATGAACTGTCGCTAGTTCCAGCGATTGGCGAATAATTTCCTGATTGTTCTGTAAACTTTCGCGGTAAGATTTATGCGTAACTTCAGCGGCGCGCCGCATCGCTTCTTCGGCAGAACCAAATTGCTGAACGAGTTTCATCGCGCCTTTTTCGCCGATGCCGGGCGCGCCGGGAATATTGTCTATCGCATCGCCCATCAAGCCCAAAAGGTCTATAATCTGTGTCGGCTTGACACCGAATTTATTTTCAACCCATGCTTCGTCGCACCACTCGATGGGCGGCACGGAAACCTTTCTTTTTATATTCTGCGAATTCTGTCGCATACAAATAATCTGCGGGTCGCGCACAAGCTGGCACAAATCCTTGTCGTTGGAAACGATAACGGCTTGCATTCCTTTGTCCGCGATTTTCTGTGCGAGCGTTCCGATAATATCGTCGGCTTCAAAGCCGTCGAATTTCAAAATCGGAATCTCAAACGCTTCGCAAACCTTTATAATATACGGCATCTGCGACGATAAATCATCCGGCATATCGGCGCGATTCGCTTTATATCCGGCGAAATTGTCGTGGCGAAAAGTCGGCGTGGCAGAATCGAAAATGGCGGCAATGTATTGGGGATTTTCGTCGTTCAGAAGTTTCCGCAGCATGTTCGTAAAAACAAATACGGCTTGCGTTACCTGACCTTTCGAGTTCCGCAACGGCTCGCTCCGCACTCCCATTGGCGCGAAAAACGCGCGGAAAATGTGCGACATCGTGTCGATGAGAAATACTCGTTTCAAATTCGGCTGTTTCGGATTTTCTTGCGGCATAATTTTTTGTTTGGAAATTTTATCATAGAGACGCCGCAGAACACAGAAAGAAATAAAACTTGAACGGGTTAAATACAGTCAACTTTGATAAACGAAATCGCCCGGCGCGGGTTCTCGGAAACTATGAAAACAGCCGTTTTCGGGCGTTAATCCGAATTTTCTGCAGGGCGCGCAGAAAAATTACAAAACTTAATTTTTTATAGCGACAAGGCGAAAAAATTCTGTTATTATCTTTTCGATTAGGGATTAAAACCGAATCGAAGTCCAAAGTAAGATCAAGGGAGAAAAAATGAAAAAAACAGTGGTTACTTTCGCAATGTGTTTAGCGTTAGCCTTTGCCGCAATTGGAGTTTCGGCGCAGGTCGACACGATGAGACAGGACAATATGACCAAAAAAGGTCAAGGTAAAATGGTGAGCAAAAAACGTCAAAGTGATGAAATGAGGGAGGAACATCGTGAAATGACGAGCAAAAAACGTCACGGTGATCGTTATCATCACAATATGATGGCGAGACATCGTCGTTATCATAAAATGATGGCGAAACGCCATCGTCATCATCACAAAATGATGGCGAAACGTCATCGTCATCATCACAAAATGACGACGAAAACAGGATCCTAATCATAAAACGATGACGAAAACGACGTAGTAAAGCATCAAGAACCTCGACGTAAAAATCGAGGTTTTTTTGTGGCTGAATTTACTCTGAAAAATATTCCAACCTTCTAAACCAGAGAATGAACGTCTGTCTGTTTTACCTTCCGAAAAACTGTTTTTAGGTTTGCCGCTTACATTAACCGAAAATTATTCTTTCTTTTCAGTGCCTTCGGATTGAGTTTGTAAAGAATACCTCTCTAGAATTTGACAGGAAAAGAACGATTAAGATAATCTAACTGTTCGTTTTTCGTTTGAGAAAACGCGCTGTTGTTAGTTATAAATTTCGATAAAGATTTTTATCAAACGCCACTTCTTTTTGTGGTCGGTTCGTCTAGGGGTCTAGGACACCGCCCTTTCACGGCGGCGACACGGGTTCAAATCCCGTACCGACTACCATTTCTTTTTTAGAGCCAATCTTTTTCTAAACAATCGGCATCATATCTGTTAAACTTATTCGCTTAAACCCTCGGAGCGAATTTTTTGTTTTGGACGGAATTTATGCTTAAAAAAATCTTTTACGCCGTAATTTTTTTATCAATCGCGTTTATTTCAATTCAAGCGCAAACCGTGCAGAAAAACGATACGGTAATGGTTTTGCCGTTTGAAAATACTTCGGGTAAGCCTGAATTTAACTGGGTCGGCGAAAGTTTAGCTGACTCGCTTTCAGGATTGTTGAAAGTTCCGAGCTTGAATGTTATTTCCAATCAGGAACGAAAGATTATCCAACAGCGTCTTCACGTTCCGCTAACGGTTTTGCCGAGTCTTGCCACTTCGCTGAAACTAGCGCGGGAAGCCAAAACATCCCTGCTTATCGCGGGAAAATACAACATTGTTCCGGCGCAAGGCGACGCGGCGGCGACCGTCAACGTTACGGCGAGAATTATCCGCGTTAACGAAGGCAGATTTTTAAGCGAGGATTTTTCCGACGGCAAACGACGCATCGAGATTGTCATTGCCGACGCGCTTGCTAATCTGCAAACTGTCGAAGGGCAAGTTGCCTTTCAAATCCTTTATCAGCGCGACAAAGCACTGCCTTTTAAGCAAAATGATTTTATCGAAACAGCAAATAAAGTTCCTGCCAGAGCATTTGAAGCCTATATCAAGGGCTTGCTGACGCCGGAGAGCGACGCGCAGACGCGCGAAAATTATTTCAAAAACGCGATGCGTCTTTACGGCGAAACTCGTTCGGGCGAAACGTATGCAGACGCCGCGCTCGAACTCGGACATTTTTATTTAAATCAGAAAAAGTATAACGATGCGGTCGAGTATTTCTCGCGCGTTCCGGCAGAAAATTCGCAATACGCCGAAGCCGCTTTTTATACGGGTTTAATTCAATGGCAGCAAAATAATTACGAGCAGGCGCTCGCCGTTTTGCGCCCGCTTGCGGAAGATTTGAAATTGACGAACGTTTACAACACGCTCGGCGCAATCGCCGTTCAAGCCTCTCTTGTGGAGAAAAAAAATAAAGGCGCAAAGTCGGACACGCTTTTAAAGGAAGGTCTCGATTACTTGAAGAAGGCTTCGGATTCCGCGCCCGACGAATTGAACGCGCGTTTTAACTACGGTCTTGCGTTGTTTTTGAATAACAATTTCGCGGATGCCGCACAGCAGCTTCGTCCGGTTTTAGCGGTCAATTCGCGTGACGGCGAATCGTATTTTATTCTGGCAAAGGCGCTAGCAAAAACCGGCGATGCGTCAGCCGCCGATTTCGACAATCAAGCGCGCAGATTTTTGACCGAAAATAACAGATACGCCAAACTCGAAAGCGATTGGAGCGCGTCGCGTTTCGAGGGAATAAATCTACGGGTCGAACAGCCTGCGCGAAAGGATTTCGTCAGTGTAATTTTAATAAAAAAACAAGCCGCGCCGACGCCTTTACCCTTAAACGAAACCGAAACTTTACTTGAACAAGCGCGCACGCTTTACAAAAACGGCAGCGACGACGAAGCAATGACCGTTTTGCGTAAAATCTTGGTCAGCGAGCCGATGAGCGCCGAAGCATATAACCTTCTTGGTATGATTCACCTGCGGCGCGGAGATTTGGAGCAATCGGTCAGCTCGCTTAAAACCGCGCTCTTCTGGGATAATCGCTTAATAAGCGCGCATGTATCTTTGGGCAAAATTTACCTGCAAAAGGGCGATTGTCTGCAAGCGAAAAACTACGTTGCTTCGGCTCTGGCAATCGACGCCGAAAACCAAGACGCGACCGGCTTGCAAAGGCAAGTTGAACGCTGCGGCAAATAAATTTTCGGCAATCTGTAAAGCGAAAAAACACAATGTCGCAAATAGTGTAACTCCTGAGGTTCAAAGTTTAAGGTTCAAGGTTCAAAGTTGAAGCACTTTCAATTTTGAACCTTGAACTTTTTTCATTTTAATGCCGTTTTTACGGGCTTTATAACCTTGAACCTTGAACCTTAAACTTTGAACCCTAGCTTTGGCACGCTTTATGCAAAGGTAAAAACGGCTAGCTTGATAAAGTTATTCAAGACCCCGCCGCCATCACTTCTCCGAGCGCGGTTTGCCACTGTGCTTTTCTACCTTCCGAGCGTTCCTTCAGTTGTCCTTCCGATTGTGAGCCTAGTTGAAACCAACTAGGCTCTCCTACTTTTAAACGCCTTTTTATTTATAACCAACAAAAATCAAGCATTTCATTCAAGTTAAAAACTATTCTCTGACCGATTTCAAACAATATTTCTCAATTTGACAGATAAGAGGCGCGCAATTCGGTCAATTGACAAAATTCGTCATTCGACGGGTGACAATTTTTGATTGCCGTTTCGGTCTGACCGTTCAATTTGATTTGATTTTGTTCAAATTGAGTTATACGGCGAAAACCCGAATGAATTGACCGCGCAATTTTCCGGCTCACGACTTCGGATTTTTTTTGTTAAAATGACGAGATGAAGTTTTCAGCCGCCAAAGCCAAAATTCCCACGCTTAAAAACTCGCTTCTGGCAATTGTCTCGGCAATTTTGTTAATTTTATCTTTCCCTGATTTTGATTTCTGGTTTCTCGCCTGGTTTGCGCTTGTGCCTTTATTTTTTGCCGTCGAACGCGAAAAACAATCAATCGTAAAATCGTTCGTCTTAGGCTGGATTTTCGGAACTTCGTTTTTCTTCGGCTCGTGCTGGTGGCTGACTTATGCGCCGATAACATACGGCGGCGTGCCGACCGTTATCGCGTATCTTTTATTCTTGGGCGTAGCTTTAGTTGCCGGATTTTTCCCAGCGATTTTTGCCGCGCTTTTTTCTTTCTTCTTAAAACGCTTTGGCTCATACGCGATTTTGTCCGCGCCTTTTCTTTGGACGGCGACGGAATTTTTGCGATTTAATTTAACGGGGAATAATTGGAATGCTTATGGATATGCACAGGCTTTTATTCACGGCTCTATAATTAACTTGGCAAGTATCGGTGGAGTTTATTTAGTCGGTTTTTATTTTCTGTTTTGGAATGCGACAGTTTTTTTCTCCATTAAAGAAGTAATTGCAAATAAAAAAAATCCGCTTAGGTTTTGGATTTTTGTCGGTTTGTTTCAGATATTTTTCTACTTTATCTCTAATGTATCCGAACCAAATATTTCTAGTCAAAAAACTTCTGTCGTAATAGCTATCCAGCCAAATGTTCCAATGAATGGCTTGAAATACGGCGAATGGGAAAACTTACGCGCTCGTCATATCGAACTTGCCGAAAACGCTTTGCAGAAACGCAACGAACAAAGGATGAATGACGAAAGACAAAGCACAACTGTAATTTTCCCCGAATCGCCAATGAATTTTGAATACGAAAGCGACCGCGAATTGAAAGCGTTTTTAAGAGATTTTGCCGTGAAAAATAACGCTTCGGTTTTGTTCAATTCGGCGCAACCGAATACGCGCGGAACTAATTTTTTCAACTCTGCCGTAATGCTTAATCCGCAAGGCGAAAAAGTCGCGCAGTATGATAAAATCCATCTCGTTCCATTCGGCGAAACCGTTCCGCTGCCCGACATTCTGGCGCAATTTGTGCCGACGATGGTCGGGAATTTTGAAACGGGCGCAAATTACAATTTGTTTCCGTTCGGAGACGCAAAGGGCGGCGTGATGATTTGTTTTGAGTCGCATTTCCCGTCGCTTTCACGTGAATTTGTAAGAGAAGGCGCTGATGTTTTAATTGAAATGACGAACGATGGGTATTTAGGCAAAACGCCGATTTTGCGTCAGCATCTAGCAAACGCCGTTTTTCGCGCCGTCGAAACAAATCGTCCGGTTTTGCGCGTTACAAACGTCGGAATTACGGCTTATATCAACGAACGCGGCGAAGTTTTAGACGCGGCGGAAAGTTATACTCAAGATACGAAAGTTTGGACGATTTCAAAATCCGACGGCGCGCAAACTTTTTATGTAAAATACGGCGATTGGTTTGCGTGGCTTTGTTCGATTGTAAGTTTGGCGTTATTATTTTTTAGTTTTTGGAAACCTAAAACAAATGGAAAAAACTATACAGAAAACTGTAGTTCGTAATGTTCCGCGAATTGAATATCTACGAGTAAAAAACTTTCGTGCCTTAAAGGATCTTGAACTTAAAAATATTAAACCTTTAACTGTTTTGCTCGGACAAAATGGAAGTGGCAAATCAACGATTTTTGATGTTTTTGCTTTTCTTGCGGAGTGTTTTTCAATTGGTTTGAGAAAAGCTGTTGATAAACGTGGGCGATTTAGGGAACTTAGAACTCGAGGTTCAGATGAATCAATAGTTATTGAAATAAAATATAGAGAAAATAAAAACTCATCGCCAATTACATATCATTTGGCTATAAATGAAAATTTAACAGGTGCTTTTGTTGAGGAGGAGTGGTTAAGTTGGCGGCGTGGAAAAAGCTACGGACAACCTTTTAAATTTTTAAACTTCCTTTATGGAAAAGGACAAGTAATTTCAGGAGAAGAGCCTGATGAATCTGCTCAAAGAATTGATGAAGTCCTTTCTGCTCCGGATGTTTTAGCCGTTAATACTTTAGGACAACTAGCAAGCCATCCACGTATCAGCGCACTGCGTCAGTTTATAACAGGTTGGTATCTTTCATATTTAACAGCAGAGACGTCTCGCAATCAACCTGAAGCTGGTCCGCAAGAAAAACTTTCCGAAACGGGAAATAATCTTGCAAATGTTATTCAGTATCTTAAAGAACAGCATCCTGAAATA
>JALYZF010000242.1 GCA_030948995.1 Acidobacteriota bacterium | reverse complement strand
GATAAAGACTGCGCACTAAAGAAAGAAGATTCTAAGTTAAGCGCAAATTTTTTTAATTTGAAAGGTAAAGTCGTTTTATTAACTCAAGACGAGTTAGAAAAGTTTTTTCATTTAAGCTGTGAAAATGGTTGGAAAAACTTTTACAAAAAATATCCAAACTCTAACGGAAGTATGGGTTTATCAAGGGTTGGCTTTGACGGCAAGAAAAATTTTGCGGTTGTAAACTTTGGCAATCAAGCGGAATGTTTGAACGGAGAAGGACAAATAATTTTTTTACAAAAAGATAATGGAGCTTGGAAAATAAAAAAAACTCAAACGACTTGGGTTTCTTAAAAATGCTAACAAAACTTAATCAAGAAGATTTACAAAATTATCTAACCGACGCGAGCAATTTACAGGGGGGATTTGCCGAAAAACTTTTTATTCCTGAAAGCGCGGAAGAATTAGCCGGAATCTTGCGCGTGGCGAATGAAAAAAAAACGCCGGTAACAATCAGCGGCGCGCGGACGGGAACAGTTGGCGGCGCGATTCCTTTCGGCGGCGATTTAATCTCGCTTGAAAAATTAAATAAAATTAGAGAAATAAACATCGAAAAACTTTTCGCCGTCGTCGAATGCGGCGTTCTTTTAACGGATTTGCAAAGAGAAGTCGAAGCTAAAAATTTATTTTACCCGCCTGACCCGACTGAGTGGAGTTGTCAGATTGGCGGAACGGTTGCGACAAACGCTTCGGGCGCAAGAAGTTTTAGTTATGGTGCGACCCGCAATTATGTCGAGCGGCTAGAAATAGTTTTAGCCGACGGTGAAATTTTAGATGTGAGGCGCGGCGAAATTTTTGCGGTAGATGGTTTTGTTAAACTAAAATCGCGCTCGGGAAAGTCAATTCGAGCCAAAATTCCGACATATGCTCAGCCCGCCACGCGCAAAAATGCTTCAGGTTATTTTTCGTCCAGTAATCTGGACGCGATTGATTTGTTCATCGGAAGCGAAGGCACATTAGGCGTCATAACCGAAATCGAATTAAAAATTTTACCCAAGCCCAAAGGTTTTTTGAGCGGGATTGTTTTTTTCAAAGACGAGAAAGATTTGCTCGCCCTCGCCGGCGAAGCGCGAAGAATTTCATTTGAAACAAGAAACGATAAAATCCAAGATTCAAAATCTAAAATCCAAAATCAAATTGACGCTGCGCTTTTAGAATATTTCGACGAAAATTCATTAAAGTTTATAAAAGAAAAATTCCCCGAAGCACCTAAAAAGATGGCAGGCGCAATATTCTTTGAGCAGGAAACTACAAGCGAAAATGAAGACGCGCTTTTTGAAAAGTGGAATGAGCTTTTGGAAAAGCATAACGCCGACGTAGATAATTCTTGGTTTACGACAACGGAGCAAGACCTTATAAAAATGCGCGAATTCCGCCACGCTTTACCTATTTCGGTTAATGAAAAAATCGTTCGATACCGTCAGCGCAAAGTCGGAACCGATATGGCTGTGCCGGATGAAAATTTCGCTTCCATTTTGAAGTTTTACAAACAAAAATTAAACGAGAGCAAACTCGAATACGTCATCTTCGGACATATCGGCGATTGTCATTTGCACGCGAATATTTTGCCGAAAAATTCCGATGAAATGACAATGGCAAAACATCTTTACGGACGTTTTGTAGCTCAAGCCGTAATGCTCGGAGGCACGGTTTCAGCCGAACACGGAATCGGGAAACTTAAAAAACATTATTTGCAAGTGATGTTTGGCGAGAGATTTTTAAGCGAAATGGCAGAACTGAAAAAAGCCTTTGACCCAAACGGAATTTTAAATCGCGGCAATATGTTTGAAGAAAAATTTTTGCAGAATTAATTGCGAATAAAATTAAAGACAAATGAGAAAACCTGTTATAGCTGGAAATTGGAAAATGTATAAATTGCTCGGCGAAGCAGTCGATACGGCGCTTTCCTTGAAATCTCTGGTAGCTAATGCAAATCATTGTGAAGTGATTATCGCGCCGGTTTTTACCGCTTTGAAAACTGTTTGCGACCGGCTCGAAGGCTCGAATATTAAAGTTGCGGCGCAGGATTGTTCAACCGAGCAGAAACACGGCGCGCATACGGGCGAAATCTGCGCCGATATGATAAAGGATGTCGGCGCGTCTTACATAATAATCGGGCATTCCGAGCGCAGGCAATTTTACGGTGAAACTGATGAAACGGTAAATTTAAAGACCAAGGCTTGTTTGTCGTTTGGCTTAAAGGCAATCGTTTGCGTCGGCGAAAAACTAAACGAGCGAGAAGCGGGAAAAGCCGAAACGGTCGTTAAAACACAAATAATCGGCGCATTAGATGGTTTGACAGTTACCGATATGGAACGTATCATAATCGCTTACGAGCCTGTTTGGGCAATCGGAACAGGCAGAACCGCAACTCCCGAACAGGCTCAAGAAATGCACCGATTTATTCGCCAAACTTTAGCGGAAACGCAAGGTAAGGAAATTGCCGAAACGATTAGAATTCTTTACGGCGGTTCGGTCAAGCCTGATAATATAAAAGGTTTGATGAAGCAGGCGGATATTGATGGAGCATTGGTAGGCGGCGCAAGTTTAGATGCGGCGAGTTTTGCAGAGATAGTTAATTACAGATAGTTTTAGGCGGAGTAAAGAAGTTGGTTTATATTTTATACACATTGTTTTTTGTTTCCTGTGTTTTGCTGATAGCAAGCGTTTTGCTTCAGCCGGGTAAAACCGATGCAGGCGCGCTTTTTACAAGTAATATCTCCAGCACGGCGTTTCAGCCGCGCGGAGCGCAGACGATTTTGTCGAAAATTACAATCGGCGCGGCAACAGTTTTTATGCTGTCGGCGTTGTTTCTGGCAATGCCCGCTTTAACCGGAAATGTTTCGGTTTTGCAGACAACGACGGCGGACGCGCCTGTCGAAAATGCGCCAGCGACCGACGCCAATTCAAGTATTGACGTTAATGCAAATTCAACTGTCAACACGGTTGTAAATGCTAACGTCGCCTCGAATACGGCGGTTGTCGTTAATACAAATTCGCTGCCAAATACTGCGGCGAAAGCCAACAGTAATAACGCAAAAGCAAAAACCGCGAACTCGAACAAAAAGTAATTTTGAGATTATCCAGTTCTTTGTTGATAAAAAGTTTATTTAGAAATTGTTTAATCAACAATTTTCAACCCTCCGGCAAGCCGAGGTGGCGTAATTGGTAGCCGCGCACGTTTGAGGGGCGTGTGGAGTAATCCGTACGAGTTCGAGTCTCGTCCTCGGCACCATAAAACCAAAAAGAGCGAAGCAAAAATTTATCTGCTTCGCTCTTTTTAATTTGAATAAAAAGTGCTCTGTTTAAATTAGAAAAGTTTGAATTTGATTGTCAGATATTTCTTTGGGTTTTGCCGAAAGTCATAAATCAATTTTGTGCCTTCGGTGGTAATTTGATTGACGTTCGATGTTGTTTGATTGATGTTGTTGTAAAGAGTTTCGTCCTTTAAAAGTTTGCCGATTGTGCCTTTGCCGTTTTGCGCGTCGTCGAGAATAAGATTAAATTTGTCGGTCGTATTATTAAATTTTGCAAGCGTGTTTCGCGCGTCTTCATAAAGCCGCTCGTCCTTTAAAAATTTTCCGGCTGTTCCTCGTCCGGCTTGCAAATCATTAGTAATGCTCCGAAAATCGTCGGCGACGCCGTTGATTTTTGCCGTCGAAGCGCGCAGGTCGCCGATAGCTGAACGCAAATCGTCATACAGCCGCTCGTCGGTTAAAAATTTTCCAGCCGTTCCTCGCCCCGCGCGCAAATCGGTAGAAATGGCGTCGAGTCTTGCAACCGTGCGGTTGAGATTGTTATAAAGTTCCGGGTCGTTGAGCAGTTTTCCGGCGCTGCCTTCGCCTCGATTTACTTTGTCAATCGTGTTTTGCAGCCTCAGCATTGTCGCTCTGGTTTCGGCAACGGTTGTGTCCAGATTTTTATAAAGCGATTCATCGTTGACAATGCGACCGAGCGTTCCTTCGCCGTTGTTTGCTTTGGTTAAAATTTCGTTTGCCGGAATTGACAGCTTATTGATTTGCTGTAACAGTTCATTGCCCGTCTGTGTCAGTTGGTTGATTGACATCGCTGCCGTCGAATCGAGAACGTGATTTTCCGAAACCGGCGCTCCTTTAAAAGTTCCGGGCGAGATATTTATCATTTTATCGTTTGCAAGAAGCGAGGTCGCAACTAGCTGCGCGGTCGAATCGGTGCGAATTCTTTCCGATATGGGTTGACCCTCCAGTTTTTGGTCAACCACCAATACGGCTTCGACTTTTGCCTCTTCAGGGCTGTCCGGCGGAAGTAGCACGACCCTTTCAACTTTTCCGATATGAACTCCGGCAAGCTCGACTTCCGCGCCTTCGCGCAAGCCGTCTGCGCCGGGGAAACGCGCCTTTAAGTGAAGTTTTTTCTCAAACGGATTCAAATCGCCGGTTGAATTGAGAATCAAAAATCCTAAAACAACGAGTCCGAAAAGCACGAAGATTCCGACGCGCAATTGGCTAAAGCCTAAACTTCTTTGGGTTGGTGGCATATTTAGATTTTAGATTTTAGATTTTAGATTTTGGAAGGCTTATTTTCTAAGTTCCAAATTCAAAAATAAAAATCAATTATTTTCCGCGCACGAATGTTTGAATATAATTATCTTCAGAGACAAAGAATTCTTCGTCTTTTCCGGTGAAAATTATTTTGCCGTCTCGGAGCATAATTATTTCCGTATTTATAAGGCAAAGTTTTTCACCTTCCAATTCAAATATTACTTCGCCTTCTTCATTAACGGTTGCGTATTCGGACGCGAGATATTCGAGATTTTTCATCTCATGCGTTACAAAAATCGATGAAACGTCTTCCAAATCTCGCAGCTTTATTGCAAGCTCGCAAATGGTTCGCGCCGTCGGCGGGTCAAGTCCGGCGGTAGGCTCGTCAAACATTACAATCGCCGGGTCGCCGACCAGCGCGCGCGCGATTCCGACGCGCCGCCGCATTCCGCCCGATAATTCCGACGGCATTTTGTCAATTGCGTCTTCAAGATCGACAAATTGCAACATTCGCCGAACTTCGCGTTCGACTTCTTCTTCATTGATGCCTTGTTCGTGAAGCCGATAAGCCACGTTATCATAAACCGAAAGCGAATCAAACAGAGCGCCTTCTTGGAAAACCATTCCCATCTTTCTGCGAACCGCCATCATTTCGATTTCAGTAAAATTGGTAATGTCTTCGCCATCAATCAATATCTGACCGGAATCCGGTTTAAGAAGTCCTAAAATAAGGCGAATGGTCGTAGATTTTCCGCCGCCGCTACGTCCCAGAATAATTTTCGTCTCTCCGCGCCGAACGGTAAAACTAACGCCATCCAAAATTTTCTTATCGTCAAAAGACAGATATATATCTCTGAATTCAATAGCCGGAACGATTCGTTCCGGCTCGTCAAATGCAGCTTCCAAATCGGTCGGCTCTAGCTCTTCACTAATCTCGCCGACTCCATTTTTTTTTACCATTTCAGGTGAGTCCATAAGTTTTCGTTTCTTTACAAATTAAATGTATTGCAAGCCGAGAAGCGTCTGCAGCGCTTTGGATAGAAAAAAATCAAAAATGATAACGACAATCGAAGCCAGCACTACCGAACTAGTCGTCGAACGTCCGACGCCGACCGTTCCGTCAGTTGTCGTCAAACCTTTATAACAGGAAATACTGCCTATAATCAGCCCGAAAACAATCGGCTTTATAACTCCGCCGAGGATGTCCTGAATTGTTATGCCGTTGCGAACTGAAGAAAGAAAAATATTAATATCGTGATTGAAAATGAAGGAAGCTACAGCGCCGCCGCCGACAATACCAAATAAATCAGCGGCAACCGTCAGCAGCGGAAGCATTAAAATCAAAGCAATTAGGCGCGGCGCGACGAGTTTGCGATTCGGGTCTGTGCCGAGCGCGCGCATTGCGTCAATTTGCTGCGAGACGACCATCGAGCCAAGCTCGGCGGAAATTGCCGAACCGATACGACCAGAAACCATTAAAGCCGTTAAAACCGGACCAAGCTCGCGCATCAGAGAAGTTGCCACCGATTTTCCGACCTGACTTTGAATGCTGTAATACTCAAAAGTCGGATAAGTTTGCAGAACGATAACACCGCCGGTAAAAAATCCTGTCAGCAGAACAATCGGCAGAGAACCGACACCGATTAGGTCCATCTGTTTTATCAGGTCGGTAATGTAATGAGGTTTTTTAAAAGCGCCGACAAAAGCGAAAACTATCAGATTTGTTATCTCTTGAAGTTCAAAAATAAATTTTTTGAGTGAATTCATTTGTTAGATTTGTGCCGACACGACTATAAAAAGGTTACAACGAAGCCGCAAAAACGACAAATAAAAAAGCCGACCTTAAAAGAAAGTCGGCTATTAAATAATAAAAATGAAATCGGAAAATTAATCTGGCGAAACAATCGAACGCTGCCTGTTGTTTAATCTGCGGTTTGAGAAATTTAGTGAACGATTTTGTAACTGTTTCGGGCGCTTTTCAATTTTTTCGATAAATTGCTGCCGCAAGTCACGAAATTTTACCAATTGTTCTTGAGTTAAAATCCGCCGGACGGCAAGTTCCGTTGCAGCGCGCAGTTTGATTACTTCAATTTGCGCCGACTGAACTTCTTTGATAAGCGATTGTATTCCGGCTTCGTCCAAATTGTCGGCATAAATAGCGCGGTCAAGATTTTGGTTTGCCGCGCGAAGGTGTTGCTGTGCGGCGCGCAGCGAAGGTTTGTTTTCAGTATTGATAAGCCGAATTTGTCGTATCTGGTCTTGAGTCAAAGCGAGTTCGGCAAGAAGGTTCGGACGACGATTGTCAGCGTTTTCCTGATTAGGAACATCCGACGCATCAGCTTGAGCTTTAACGCTCGAAAAACTAAAAACCAAAAGTGCTGCTAAAAAAAGCGCGCTGATTAAATTAAACTTCTTCATTTTTATAAAACCTCTGATATTTATTTTCCGCCAACCGCTTCGAGTAAATCAGTCAAACGCAAATCGGCTTCTTCTTCGTCTTCTACGATTTGACTTAGTTTTGGAATTTTCCGTATGCTTGCGGGAACGGTTGCTTTGGCGACAAAATTTGAATTATAAATTTTGCGAGCAGGCGCAACGCTTTTTGAATTTTGCTCTGCAATCTCGGTTTTCGATCGCAAATTTGCCGAATCGTTTGGAATTCTCACGACTCTTTTCTTAGTTGCTTCTTGTAAAGAAACTTTTGCCGCAGTCTCTTTATTATCCGAACTAATCGGCGTAACAACCTCTTCATTTAAATTGTTTCCAGCTATTGACGAGACATTTGCCGTCGGTGAATTTTGATTTTTGCCCGAAGCGGTTTCATCATTTTTATTATATTTATAAACAAATAAAAACAATCCAAAGAAGACCAGAACTAAAGCAAATGCGCCAGCCCAAGCCGACGATTGTTTGAATATTTTTCCAAAATCAAAAAGCCAAGATTGAGCTTTCTCTGAAACTGAAATCGCCTCGTTCTGTCTTCCGATTTTATCAAACGGAATTTCAATCGTCGGCGTTTGCAGCGAAGAAAATTCTTGCCTCTTCCATTCGAGAATCGAGAATCGAGCTAGATTAAATCCGGCAATCTCGTCGGAACAAGCGGCGCAATTTGCCAAATGCGCGTCAAATGCGGCTCGTTCGCCCGCAGCGACTTCATCATAAATATATGAAACGACTTGTTCGGCAAAAGCGCAATCTGAATCGTTGTGATTATTTTTATTCAACATAACTCTTTCCAAAAACTAAATAACTTCCATCGGCGTTCTTTCCAGTTTCATCCGAAGCTGCTTTAATGCCGTGTAAACGCGGCTTTTGACTGTGCTTAAAGGCAGCGAGAGCGTGTCGGAGATTTCCTGAAACGTCATATCTTCAAATTCCTTCATCACGATAACCTGTCTTAAATCCACCGGCAAAGATTGAACTGCTTGACGAATGATCTGCAATCTTTCGTTCTGTTCGGTCGTCCGCGAAGGCGAAAGTCTTGCAGGTGCGACAAAAACTTTTTCATCCGCGTTCGCTTCATCGTCCAGAAAATTTTCCGAGCGAGTTTTCTGTCGGCGCATCGTCGTCAAACATTGATTGACGGCGATTCGGTGCAGCCAAGAGGAAACTTTGGCTTCGCCGCGAAAATTTTTCAAATTACGGAAAGCCGCGATAAAAGTTTCCTGCGCCGCGTCGCGCGCATCCTCTTCACGTGAGAGCATACCGAAACAGAGTGCAAAAATTTTGCGCTCCCATCTTTTAACGATTTCGCCGAATGCCTCAGAGTTTTCATTAACTGCTAATTCGACTAATTGCTCATCGGTTAAGTTAGCTTGCATTACTCGTGTATCGAATCAAACTTTGCACGAGAAGTTTATCAAACGCGCTTGTGAACGCAAATTTTTCAACGTTCGGATTTTAGATGTTTTAGTATCTAAAAAAGTCTAAAAAATAAAAAAGGCAAGCCGTTTTGCAGACCTGCCTTTCTAAAAATTGGTGGGTCGTGCAGGTATCGAACCTGCGACCCGCGGATTACTTACCACACTAACTTTCGCTAGCCGCCGAAAAATAACGGCGTTGTAGTCTGGACTATCTCATCGCCCGCAGCCGAAGGCTGTTTGGGCGTGCGGCGTATAGTCTCTGAGGGCTTTCTTGAAATCCATATAATCATCAACATAACGAACGAATTTCTTTTGTCCGTTTTTACTTGAAGAAAATCTGAATTTAGAACTTTTGCCGTTTTGAAGAATTTCTTTCGCTGAAACATAAAAAACTAAATCTTTGTCAATTATATAAACAGCGAAAACATCAACTTGTTTTACTGTATAAGTCGAATTATATTTCGGATTCAAACAGTTTTTGACTGAATAAATACTTACACAATCATTCAAAGACTGAACAGCTTTAATCTGAACTTTAATAGCATTGAAATTTTTGTCCAAAACTATCAAGTCAACTTTTGAATGATTGCCAAATTCAAGAAATACATTAAACTCGAGTCGAAGCAAATCTTTGCAAACGGCAGCTTCTCCCAAAGTCCCTTTGATATTCGGATTATCAGAAATCATAGTCTAATTCCATTACCATAACCTTTGTTTTAAACCGGAAACCTTGTCAAGAGTTGCCTGCTGATTGTCCAATCCTCAAAATTTTCACGTTGGAAACCGTATTTGAAGCTCTAAGGATTTCCCAGCATACAGCCGCATTTTCATTTCATTGTCTCCAATGAAAGCTCCTATTTCAATGAACAAGAGTCCGCTGCTCTACCAACTGAGCTAACGACCCAATTTATGAAAAGGAATTATAGCAATATCTTTCTGCGGTGTCCAAAATTCTATTGAATGAAAATCTTGACAGTTAAAATTAAAAGGATTAAAACATAGCCATCTATAAATAATACTTAGTATCATTTCAAATCAATCCAGAGAAAAAATCCATTTCTCTATTTTTATTAATATAAAAGATGTCGAAACCAAACGTTCTTTAACTTTTTTAATTAGATTTATGTCAAACGGCAAACAAGGGAAAAAAAGGTTTTGGTGGTTGAATCATAACGTTGTTGCGACGGTTTTAATAATAAAAGTGCTGATTTTGGTTTTTGGCTCTCAAAGTTATCAAGTTGTAACCGACCAGCAGCTCAATCAAACGAACAGTTTTTTCGGTATCTGGAAACGCTGGGACGCCGTTCATTATTTAGACATCGCGCAATTGGGATATACAGCCGTCGGCGAGCATCGGTTTATGATAGTTTTCTTTCCGCTTTATCCGGCTCTGACCGCGATGTTTAATACGGTTTTCGGCGATTATTTGGTTAGCGCTTTTCTCGTCTCCGGCATTGCCTCGATTGCTCTCGGATTAGTTTTCAGAGAACTTGTTCGTCTTGATTACTCGGAAAAAATCGCGCAGTTTTCAGTTTTGTTTTTGTTTATTTTTCCGACCAGCTTTGTCCTGCACATTCCATATACGGAAAGTCTTTTTCTGGCGTTGACCGTCGGCTGTTTTCTGGCGGCGCGCAAAAGAAGTTGGATTACAGTCGGCGTTTTGGGCGCGCTGGCTTGTTTGACGCGCATTAACGGATTGATTTTATTTCCCGCGCTCGCTTTTGAGGTTTGGGAAGAATACCGCGAAACTCTAAAATTTAATCGAAAATGGCTTTGTTTGATTTTAATACCGGCTGGATTCGGCGCGTATTTATTTTTAAATTATTATGTAACGGGTAATCCGACAATGTTTATGGAGTATCAACGTGAGCATTGGAACAGATACCTGCGATTTCCATATTATGGAATTGTAGAAACTTGGAAGTCGATTTTCAATCGAACTCCGTCGTCTGCGGTGATGACAGGATTTGAAGAATTGCTTTTTGTCTTAATCGGATTGTTTGCAACCGTCGCCGGTTGGCGGCGTTTGAGAAATTCTTACCGCGTCTGGATGGCGGCAAACTGGTTGCTTTTCGTCAGCACTTCTTTTGTTTTAAGCGTTCCGCGCTACACGCTCGTGCTGTTTCCGCTTTTTATCTTAATGGCGGTCAGCGCGGCGCGCAGCTGGCGACTGAACGTGCTGTTTATCGTCTGGTCAATTTTATTTTTATCGCTTTTTACGACACAGTTTGTTCGCGGCTGGTGGGCATTTTAAAGATTGCAAAAATAAAAACCGACTAAGCAGTTGATTTGTAATTCTGTCTAACTTTTAATCGATTAAGTTCGCGTGCTGAAAATTTTTGGCGTGCATTCTCAATTTGGCAATTCCGAAATAAATAAGCAAAATAAAAATGAATGAAAGAATGCCCGAAATGTGAAATTTGCTACGCCGACGATGTAAATTTCTGCCCGCTAGACCAAACTCAAACACGCCTCGCTTTGCCCGGAAGCCAATTGCTTGCAAATCGCTATTGGCTGGAAAAACGTTTAGGACGCGGCGCGATGGGACAGGTTTATCTGGCGAAGGATAAAAACTTAGGGACGCGCAAGGTAGCGGTTAAAACCGTTCGGCAGGACGTTTTAAATAGCGACGATTTGCAGGAAGGCGAAGCGATTGCGCGCTTTGAACGCGAGGCAAGAGCGGCGGCTTCAATCAGCCATCCGCATATTGTTGACGTTACCGATTTCGGCGAAAGCTCGGAAGGTGTTTTCTACTTGGTAATGGAATATGTCGAGGGCGAGACTCTTCACCGCCTTCTTCGGCGCGAAGGAACGCTTCCGGTAAAACGCGCCGTTCGGCTTCTCAGACAAATTGCCGACGGCGTTGAAGCCGCGCACGAAGCCGGAATTCTGCACCGCGATTTGAAGCCCGCTAATATTTTTATAATGCAGAAAGGCAAAACAGGCGATGACGGTTTTATAAAAGTCGGCGATTTTGGTTTGGCGAAAATTCTCAATCAAACGGTTACCGATATTACTTCAAAAGCCGAGCCTACATCGCGCGGAATAATCGGAACGCCGGAATTTATGGCGCCCGAACAAATGCAGCCCGAACTCGGCGTCGATAATCGCGCCGACGTTTACGCGCTCGGCACGATTGCCTATTTGATGCTCGGCGGCAGAACACCTTTTACGGGCGACCTGATGCAGCTTGTAATGCAGAAAATTATGCACGCGCCGCCGCCGCTTTCCAACTTGCGAACAGACATTCCGAAGGATGTCGAACGAGCGATAATGCGAGCTTTGGAAATCGACGCGGCAAAACGTCCGGCAACTGTTTCCGAATGGATTTCTGAGCTTGAAGACGCGGCGGAAGATGTTGAAGAAAGGAAAAATGCCGGAACAGCAAGGCTTGTAAT
>JALYZF010000239.1 GCA_030948995.1 Acidobacteriota bacterium | reverse complement strand
AAGTCGAACTGCGTGTCGGCGAGATAAAAGTTGCCGAACGCATTCCGAAAGCCGACAAACTGCTGCGTTTCGAGATTGATTTGGGCGAAGAAAAACCGCGCCAGATTCTCGCCGGACTTGCAGAATATTACGAGCCAGAAACGCTTGTCGGGCGCAAAGTCGTAGTGGTCGCAAACTTAAAACCAAGAATGATGCGCGGGCTGGAATCACAGGGAATGATTTGCGCCGCGAGTTTAGAAAACAGCAACGATAAACCGGCGATTGCTACGTTTTTGGAGTCGGTGGAAATCGGCGCGCGATTGAAATAAAGATGAATTGGCAATATTACAAAAATTGTTTGGAAAAAGCCGGAGTAAAGTTTGATAAAGGATTATCAGTTTCGGAAATTAAAGAAATTGAAGCAAAATACGAATTTATATTTCCACCTGACTTAAAGGAATTTTTGCAGTTTTCCTTGCCGATTGGAAAAAGCTGGGTAGATTGGAGAAACGGCAAAGAGGAAGAAATAAAATCTAGACTAGATTGGGGCTATGAAGGAATTTGTTTTGATATTGAACATAGCAAGTTTTGGTTGGAAAACTGGGGTGAAAAACCGACGAATTTGGAAGACGCTTTTCAAATAGCAAAAACGGAAATTGCAAAAGCCCCGAAGTTAATCCCAATTTTTTCGCATAGATTTATTCCTGACCGACCAAATGTAAGCGGCAATCCGATTTTTTCAGTGTATCAAACCGATATAATAATTTATGGAGTAAATTTGCCAATATATCTTCAAAATGAATTTTCGTCTTATTTTGAAGAGAAAAAAAATTTGCAGAATATTGGAAAAAGAGAAATTGAATTCTGGTCGGAACTTGCTGGATAAATGAGTAATCAATGCAGTTTGAATGGGACAAAGAAAAAGCCGCGAGCAATCTCAAAAGCGCAAGAGAAATAACGCCGAAAGAGAAGAGGAAATACGAAAATGAAAATGGATAAAAACGACGAATTGTTGCCGGAATATGATTTAGATTATTCCAAATCGAAGCCAAATCGCTTTGCAGAAAAATATAACCAAATGCAGCGGACAATCGTTTTAGATTCAGACGTTGCCGACGATTTTCCGAATTCCGAATCGGTCAACGCGGCGTTGCGCTTTCTGGTCAGAATAACCAAAAATACAAAGCCGAATTGACCGGGAAGTGAAATAATTATTGCTGCATTAAATTCTGAATCCTTTTCGGTTCGTCGCCGAGCCATTTTGGATTTTTCACCGTGCTGTCGAAAATCGAAGAGGTTTTAAACGGCTCGAATTTTCCGTCCGTCGCCGCGTCTTTGGTTTTTGCCAGAAGCGCGGCGGTTTCTTTCTCGGTTAGAGGTTTGAAAGTCTTGACGGCTTCCAATGCTTGATTGAGAATTTTCGGGCTGTCAATTCCGCAGATTACGACCGATGTCGACTGGCTCAAAGCGTAGTGCAAACATTCAATCGGCGTTACGGTTTTCGATTTCAGAATAATTCCATTTGCCATTGTTTTCATTGCGAGGACGCCGATTTTTTGGCGGACGAGTTGGGGCAGAACTAATTTTGTAAAACTGCGAAAATGCGCGTCCATAAGATTTACGGGCATTTGCACAGTGTCGAATTTAAAACCTTTTTCGCGTGCGACTTCAAGCATATAAAGATGAATTCGCGGGTCTTTGTGTCCGGTAAAACCGATATAGCGAAGTTTTCCGGCTTTTTGCGCTTCGATTAAAGCGAGATTTGCGCCTTCCTTTTCGTCAAAAATTCTGTCAGGGTCTTCAAAACGCAAAATTTCGTGATGCTGAACGAGGTCTATGCAATCGGTTTTAAGGCGTTTTAGAGATTCGTCCAATTGTTTGGCAGCAACTTTTTTCGTTCGCCCGTCGATTTTCGTCATCAGAAAAATTTTCTCGCGCCGCCCGTCTTTCAACGCTTTGCCCAGACGCTTTTCGCTTCTACCTTCGTTGTAATCCCAAGAATTGTCAAAAAAATTTATGCCGCGCTCAATTGCTTCGTGAACGATTTTGATTGCCGTCTTTTCGCTCACCGATTTTAATCCGAGATGATACCCGCCGACTCCGATTGCCGAAACAGTTTCGCCCGTCGCGCCCAACTGCCGATAAATCATTTCATTTTCTGCCGTTTTTTTCGCCATTATTTTCTCCAAAAATTAAATTCCTTTGATTAAAGACGATAAAAATTTTAATCTGCAAAGTCAAAGAGTTTTCCCTGACTTGTATGAAAGCGAGTTTCTTGTCTATTCTTTAAAGCAATGAATTATCCTCTAGTTGCAATCATCGGTCGTCCGAATGTCGGGAAATCCACGCTTTTTAACCGCCTGACGGGAAGCCGCAAATCAATTGTCGGCGACGAGCCGGGAATTACGCGCGATAGAATTTTCGGCGAAGTGGAATGGCGGGCGAAAACTTTTGAATTAGTCGATACGGGCGGAATTGTGCCGGATGACGAAGCGATAATTCCCGCGAATATTTTCAAACAAGCGGGATTTGCGATTGAAAAAGCGCAGGCAATAATTTGGGTTGTCGATGCGCGCGCCGGGGCGATTCCACTTGATGAAGAAATCGGTGTGTTTTTGAGAAACATCGGAAAGCCCGTATTTATTGCCGCAAACAAAGCCGAGACAAAAAAAGTAGAAGAAGAAGCGGCGGAGTTTTATAAATTTGGTTTTGGGTTGTCGCCCGTTTCAGCCGAACATGGAACGGGTGTAGGAGATTTATTAGACGAAGTTTTTGAAGTTTTAGATTTCGGGGAAGTATTACCGGAAGAAGAAAAACAGGAAGAAATAAAACTCGCAATTATCGGGCGACCGAACGTCGGAAAATCTTCGCTTTTGAATAAAATTTTGGGCGAAGAAAGAGTAATCGTTTCGCCGATTGCCGGAACGACGCGCGACGCGATTGATACGCATTTGACGGTCGGCGGGCAGAAATTTCTTCTTATTGACACGGCTGGAATTCGTCGCAAAGGCAAGACGACGGAAATGGCGGAAAAAATGTCCGTCATAATGGCGCGAAAGGCTCTGGAGCGCGCAGACGTTGCGATTATGGTAATTGACGCGGTTGAAGGCGTAACGAGTCTCGACGCAAATATCGCCGGATATGCGGTCGAATCAGGCTGTTCCGTTATTATCGCCGTCAATAAATGGGACGCGCTTGAAGAAAAAGAAACTAATACGATTTACGAATTTGAAGACGATTTGCGCCAGAAAATGAAATTCCTCGATTGGTCGCCAATGTTGACGATTTCCGCTTTGAGCGGTCAGCGCGTTGAGAAAATTTTGCCACTTGTAGTTCGTGCAAACGAAGCCAGAAACTTGCGCGTGCAAACGTCAAAATTAAATGGATTTTTTGAAGAACATATTTCTCAGCCAAAAGGCGGCGGTGCACCCGCGCCCGTTAAAGGCGGCGTTTCGCGCTTAAAAGTTCAGTATATTACGCAAGCCGGACTGCGCCCGCCGATGTTTATTTTATTTACTTCCGGCGGCGGAAAATCCGAGCTGCATTTTTCGTATTTGAGATATATCGAAAACCGTCTGCGCGAAGAGTTTGAATTTTTCGCCACTCCCGTTCGCTTAAAGGAAAGACACAAAATAAGTAAGAAGAAAGTTTAAGATGAGCAAGCAAGACGAACATCAAGAAATTTGGAAACAAATAAAAGGCTCGGAGCAGCTTTTTAAAATCTATAAATATTTTCCAACTCTCCACGACGCCAGAATAAAAAATATTGACATTAACTTTGAAATCAAAGAATTTACTCTAACTGTTGATTATTGGGATTATATAGAAAAGCCTGGTGACGGAGTTTTGACGAGAATTACAATTGTTTGGTCAAACATTCTAAAAGCAACTTTCAATTGGTATGCAGAACAGTTAATTGGAATGAAATTTGAAAAAACAGGTGATTTTATAAAAGCAACATTTGAAGAATATTCGTCCGGTTTTTACGGTGAAATAATTTCAAGCAGCATCGAGATAAGAAAAGTTGAAATTGAACCTAAAGAATCTGATGAGGCTTATGAATCGGTGAAGTTTACAATTAATTGATAATTGCAAATGGATGAATTTTTACTTTTAATCAGGTTGATTTTAGCGGCAATTTTCGCGCTTGCCGGCGTCGGGAAATTTCTCGACCTCGACGGTTCTGAAAAAGCTGTTAAAGATTTCGGCGTGCCGGAAAATCTGGCGAAACCGTTTTCGGTTTTGCTTCCGGCGGCGGAAATTCTAATTGCAATTTTGCTCGTTCCGGTGACGACGGCTTGGCTGGGCGCAATCGGCGCGTTCGTTTTGCTTTTAATTTTCGTCGGCGGAATGCTCTGGCAAATGGCGCACGGCAGAGCGCCGGATTGTCATTGTTTCGGGCAGATTCACAGCGAGCCGGTTTCAAAAAAGAGTTTGATTCGCAACGCGGTTTTTGCGATACTTGCGTTTTTTCTGATTCTTGAGGGGCGCGAAGGTCAAGGCGCGGGCATTTTTGATTCGACAAACGATTTACGGGAAGGAAATTTTATGACGCTTATTTTAAGTTTTGCAACAGTCGGACTACTTGCCGCCGCCGTTTATTTTCTGAAAACAATTTCCGAGCAGCAAACGCAGATTATGCGACGGATTGAAATTCTCGAACTCGTCTCCGGCGAAGGCGGACGAGAAGTTGAGCGTGAAAATTTGTCAAATCCGTCGGACGGTTTGCCGATTGGCGCGCCGGCGCCGGATTTTGAATTGCCCGACGTAAACGGCAAAGTTGTTTCCTTTGAGAATCTGCTCGCGCAGGCAAAACCTGCGTTATTTTTCTTCGTCAGTCCGACGTGCGCTCCGTGCGCCGCGCTTTTGCCGGAAATCGAAACTTGGCAAAAGGATTTGAAGGGCAAAGTAAATTTCGTTTTCGTTAGCAGCGGAAACGCGAAAGATAATCTCGAAAAATTCGCGGGCGAAAACTTAAAACAGATTCTTCTGCAAAAAGACCGTGAAGTCTCTCTGCTTTTCGGCGCGCAGTGGACGCCGACGGTTTTGTTTGTCAATTCCGACGGCACAATTGCCAGTCGTCTCGCGGCTGGCGATAAAGCGATTCGGGAATTAGTTGAGAAAATTAAAGAGCAGAATTTCGACGGCGAACCTGTTTTTATCGAAAACGGAACGCCGACAAAACTCGGCGTAAGTCTGCCCGAATTTTTTGAATCGGACGTTTTCGATAAATCAATCGCTTCAAACGATTTTTTCGGCAAAAAAACGCTTGTAACTTTTTGGAGTTCAACTTGCCCGCATTGCGTCAATATGCTCAACGATTTACGCGATTGGGACAAATCAAAAAGCGTGACTGAGCCGAATCTGCTTGTTTTATCCGAAGGCGAAGCTGAACCGCATCGCGCAATGAATCTGCAATCGCCGATTGTTTTGGACAAGGAACGAAAAATATCAAAAGAACTCGGAATGCAGGGAACTCCGTCGGCGGTTTTAATCAACGAGGACGGAAAAATCATTTCGGAAACGGCAATCGGCGCAAAGCAGATTTGGACTTTGCTCGGAAAGAAAAAATAAAATATTTGATGAAGCCGATTGAATGGAAAATAACGGCGCAAGAGGGAAATGCGCGAACGGGAATTTTGCGAACGAGGCGTTCAGAAATTGAAACGCCTGTTTTTATGCCTGTCGGAACGCAGGGAACGGTCAAAGGCGTGCGTTTTGAATGGCTCGAAAACGAGATGGACGCACGCATAATTCTCGGAAATACATATCATTTATTTCTGCGTCCGGGCGCGGAAATTATTCGTGCCGTCGGCGGTCTTCATAAATTTTCGTCTTGGAATCGCTCATTTTTAACGGATTCGGGCGGCTTTCAAGTTTTTTCGCTGACGGATTTACGAAAACTTTCCGAAGAAGGCGTCGAGTTTCGCTCGCATATTAACGGCGATAAAAAATTTCTCTCGCCGGAAGTTTCGATGGAAATTCAAGCGGCTTTGGGTTCGGAAATCGTGATGGTTTTCGATGAATGCCCGCCGGGAAAAGCGGATTTTGAAGCAACGCGCAAAAGTTTGGAAATGACGGCGCGGTGGGCGCAGCGGTCGAAAAATCGTTTTGACGAATTGCAGAATCAAGGGCTTGATACTGGTTTTTTAGCGGCTGAAAATTTGAACGGACGGCAGGCATTGTTTGGAATCGTTCAAGGCGCGAGCCATTTGGAATTAAGAAAACTGAGTTTGGAAAAAACCGTCGAAATCGGTTTTGACGGTTACGCCATCGGCGGTTTGAGCGTCGGCGAAGAAAAGTCTGTGATGTATGACGTAATCGAAAATATCGCACCGCAAATGCCATCGGATGCGCCGCGTTATTTGATGGGCGTCGGAACACCGGAAGATTTAATCGAAGCGATTTGGCGCGGCGTAGATATGTTCGACTGCGTTTTGCCGACGCGAAATGGGCGGACGGGTAGCGCGTTCGTCTCTGCGGGAAAATTAAATATTCGCAATGCAAAATTTGCAAAAGACACCGAGCCGCTCGATTTTGAATGTCCTTGCTCGGTTTGCCGCCGTTATTCAAAAGCGTATCTGCGGCATCTTTATCAAACGGGCGAGATGCTCGCGGCAACTTTAATCTCGCATCACAATCTGGCATTTTTTCTCAACACGATGCGGCAGGCGAGAGAAGCGCTTCGGAGCGGCGGCTTTGGCAACTTTCGACGCGATTTTATCAACAAAATACACGAAGGCGAAAGAGAAACAAAAAATTAAAAATAGAAAATTAAAAATCTTTGAGATTTGATGTTTTATTTTTAATCTCCGAAATTTTTTCCGTTTTTCATTTTTAATTTTCTATTCTTTTGCAGGGAAACTTGGTTTGACGGTTTCATAATTCGACGCTGATAATCTATAATTGCTCTTTTTCGTTCTGCACAAAATAAAATGAATATTATTTTTTTACTTTTTCAAGACGGCGGCGGAAGCATTTTAACCTTGCTGCCGATGTTTTTGATTATCTTCGGAATTTTCTATTTTTTCGTCATAATGCCGCAGAAAAAGCAGCAGCAGGAAATAAAAACGATGATAACCGAACTTAAAATCAATGACGAAGTTGTTACAAACGGCGGAATTATCGGCAAAATCAAAGAAGTAAGAGAAACGAGCTTTATCGTTCAGAGTGCGGAAAAATCGTTTCTGGAAATTGCGAAAAGCGCCGTCGTCGGCAGAAAGCCGGTTGATGAAAAATAACGTTCGGTAGATTTTTAATTTTTTAATTATCGTCATTATAAAGACCGACATTTAACAATGAATAAAACTGGTTTGTGGATTAGAACAGGCATCATCGTAGCCATTACGCTGATTGGGATTTATCTGGTTTTCGGACCGCGCGACCACGCGCTTTCGGCAACGGATTTTACAGCCGACGGCATTAAGAATAATCTATCGAAAAATATCAATCTCGGCTTGGATTTAAAAGGCGGCTCGCATCTTGTAATGCGCGTTAAAACCGAAGAATATTTGAAGAATTTGACGGAAAATAACCGCGACGCTGCACTTGTTGCTGCAAAAGAAGCAAAAGACGAAAACGGCGCGCCACTGACCGCTGCTGCTGACGTATCTTCTGTTACGGAGAATAATAATTATCAAATTTCATTGACTGTTGCCGACGCTTCCAAGAATGCAGCAATCGTTGATGCGGTAAAAAAGAAAGTGCCTGATTTTGCTAATTGGACGGAAAATGAGAACGGCAATGTAATAACTTGGTCTTTGCCCGTGCAGGTGCAGACGAGATTAAAAGAACAGGCGACCGACCAAGCGATGAAGATTATTGATAGCCGCATTAACGCTTTCGGCGTTAAAGAGCCGACTTTACAGAAACAAGGCAGAAGCGATTCCGGGCAAATACTTCTTCAAATGCCGGGCGTCGAAAACCCGGAAAGAGTTAAAAATCTGGTTGGCGAAACATCGCATTTGTCGCTGATGAAAATCGTCAGCCCGCCGAATCCAACGCCGGTGCAAACTTACCCGTCAGAACAAGCCGCTTTGCAATCGGTCGGCGGAAGTTTGCCGCCGAATCGTAAAATTTATCCGTTTACCGAACGCGACCAAACGCCGCCGAATGCTAACGGGCAGAATCCACAGGATAAACCGAAACAATTCGTGATTGTCGAAACTCCGGCGGTCGTTGACGGCAGCGATTTGCGCGACGCCAACGCCGTCTCACGCACGGGCAGCAACGCCGATTATCAAATTTCGTTTTCGTTCAAGCCTGCCGGCGCGCAAAAATTCGGCGATTGGACGGGGAAAAATATCGGCAATTATATGGCTGTCGTTTTGAATAATGAAGTAAAATCCGCCGCGTATATCAAATCGCAAATTTTCGACGCGGGCGAAATATCGGGACGTTTTACCAAGACGACGGCTGACGATTTAGCTTTAACCTTAAAATCCGGCGCGCTTCCGGCTTCAATCGAATATCAGGAAGAACGAACCGTCGGACCGAGCTTGGGCGCGGATTCGATTCGTTCGGGCGTTGCAGCGTCAATCGGCGGTCTTGTTCTTGTCGTTCTGTTTATGCTGTTTTATTATCGCGGCTCCGGCATTAACGCCGTTATCGCGCTCGTTCTGAATATGCTTTTGACGATGGCGGCGCTCGTCGTTTTCAAATCGACTTTAACGCTTCCCGGTATTGCCGGTTTAATTTTAGGAATCGGTATGGCGGTTGACTCGAACGTTTTGATTTTTGAAAGAATACGCGAAGAACTGCGGCTCGGTTTCGACGTTCCGAAATCGATTGAACTCGGTTTCGACCGCGCGTTTATCACGATTATCGACACGCATATCACGACGATTATATCGAGCGTGATTTTGTATATGTATGGCTCGGGTCCGATTAAAGGTTTTGCCGTAACGTTGATTTTAGGCTTGCTGATTAATTTGTTTTCGGCGGTTTTCGTCTCGCGCACGATTTTTATGTGGCTTTTGAGCCGCAAGCAGAAAATGGAACGATTGAGTATCTAGTATTTAGGTGCTAGGTTTTAGGTGTTAGGTTTTAGGGAAACTGAAACTGACACCTAGCGCCTAACACCCAACACCTAATAAAAATGACTGAGTTATTTAGAGACGTAAAGTTTGACTGGATGGGAAAGCGAAAATATTTTATCGCCGTTTCCATTTTTGTGATGATGGCGGGTTTGGTTTCGACAACCTTGCGCGATTTGACGCCGGGCGGGACGAACGCCTTTAATCTCGGCGTTGATTTTAAGGGCGGAACGGTTGTTACGACGAAATTTAAGCAGAAACCACCTTCCGACGACGAAATTCGCGGCGCATTGCAAAATGCCGGAGTTAACGATGCGGTTATACAGGATTCGACCGACAAACCGGACGAAGTTTTAATAAAAGTTCCAAAACTCGAAGACGCGCCGGAAAATCAAACGGCGGCAATTGTTGTAGATTCCAATGCGAATGTCGCCAATGTCAATGCACAGACAAACAACGGCGCTGGCAATCAAACGCAAAACGAAACAAATCAGGTTAATATGGGACGCGCTTTGGTTAAAAAAGCGCTTGATACGTTTGGCAAAGAAGCAGACGCGACAAAAGCCTTAGGCGAGGACGAAGCGGCGGCTTATAAAATCGTCGGAACCGATTCGGTCGGCGCGGTCGCTGGAGCGCAACTTAGAAATCAAGCGGTTATCGCAACGTTGCTCGGTCTTTTGGGAATCTTGCTGTTCATCGCTTTTCGATACGATTGGACGTATGCGGCGGGCGCGGTCATCGCCGTTTTCCACGACGTTTTGATGGTGCTTGCTTTTTTCTCAATTTTTCAATGGGAAATCGGTTTGACGGTTATCGCCGCGATTTTGACAATCGTCGGTTTCTCGGTCAACGACTCGATTGTTATCTTTGACCGTATCCGCGAAAACTTGAAGGCGAACCGAACGGATTCGCTTTACAAAATTACAAACGACTCAATCAATCAGACGCTTTCTAGAACGATTATTACTTCCGGCTTGGTGCTTTTGTCGGTCATCTCGCTCGTCGTTTTCGGCGGCGAAGTTCTGCGCGGATTTTCACTCGCGCTGCTGGTCGGCGTTACGATGGGAACTTATTCGACCGTCGCCATTGCCAGCCCGATTGCAATCTGGTGGCAGCAAAAACTCGGCTCGGCAAAAGTAAAACAGCCGGTTACGGCGAAAGGCGCGGAAAAAATCGCGTCGGCTTCAAGGCGTCCGGTCACGCGCCGTCCGATTGCCAGATAAAGTGCATTTGATTCGGCAAAAGATTTCAAAAACGTTTCAGTGTTTCGAGATTAACGGCTTAAAGATAGATTTTTTTAAATTTTACGAAAATCAGGGAAGTTTATCTTGACTTTATTGCACTGACAATTTAGACTTCAAAACGTTGCTGGTCAATTAAATATGTCGTCTCTGCTTTTTTTCCGTTTCGTCTGAATAGCGACGGTGGAATTTGTAGAACTTTTGTGTGTAAGACCGGCAAAAGTCCGAATTTCCCGCACTTAGCGAAAGCAATCAAAACGAAAAGAAAGTCGAGACTTTTGAGATGAAATCGTCGGAGTTTTTCTCAGGCGGTTACAACTTAAAGTTTGATGTTTATCATCAGAGAGGCAAAAGTTTAATTTCATAACTCTTGACCCGAAATTGGCGCCGGAAATACAGGGAGGAAAATAAAATGTTAGATCAATTGGTAGAATCAAAAAGTAACACGAAAGAAAATGCCCGACGCAGCGGATTTTTTGCGACTACTTTTATAACACTGGTCGCTATTCTTCTCGGCACGCTTATATATAGTCTTTTTGCTAAAGATTATAATATGGACAGCGGAGATTTAGGACTAGAAGCCCTTGTCGCGCCGGTTCCCGTCCCGGAAGAAGCGCCGCCTCCGCCGCCGGAAAAACAGCCCGAACAGCAAAAAGCCGCTCCGAACGCCGACGTGCGAAAAGAAGTTATCCAAGCAATGGATGAATCACCCAAGCCGCCGGATAAAGTCAGCGTTGAAAAACAGACTATCCCGCCGCGTCGTGCAAATGTTTTGACCGTTCAAGGCGATACAAACTTAAACGCGAGAGATGCAGTCGATAGCAGTTATAAAGGTCCGGTTAGCACAAATAACAAAGGTATCGCCGGAAATGGAGGCGAAGCTAACGGCGAGAATCAATCTGGCGGAGAAAAACCGCCCGCGCCGCCACCGCCACCAGCTCCAAAGCCAAAGCCAGTGCCTAAAACAATTTCAGGCGGCGTCTTAAACGGTAAAGCAACCAGCTTGCCGCAGCCTGCTTATCCGCCGGCAGCCAAAGCCGTTCGAGCAGGTGGAACCGTAACAGTTCAAGTAAAAATTGATGAAGCCGGAAATGTCGTTTCGGCAAGCGCCGTCAGCGGACATCCGCTGCTGAAAGCCGCAGCTGAACAAGCTGCCCGACGCGCGAAATTCAGCCCGACGATGCTCTCCGGGCAAGCGGTCAGCGTAACCGGCATTATTACCTACAACTTTATTTTGTAGTAATGGCGCGACTAGTAAGAGAAATAGCGTAAAAAAATCTATTTCTCTTACTTTAAAAAGTTTGAATTTAAGTTTAGTTGCAATTATAGAATTTTCGATTTCTTTGGAGGAAAAACAATGACTTTTTTACTTAGCCTTTTTTCAGGCTTACTTTTAATGCAGGCAAACAAAGATGGCGGGGGCGTCAGTTTCGGTCTTTACGATATTGCCAGAAGTTTAACGATTCCGGGCTGGATTGTTATTATCATTCTTTTGTTGATGTCAATCTATATGATAGCTGTCGGCATCGAACGCTATTTGACTTATAACAAAGCCAGAACGCAATCCCGCCAATATGCGCCGAAAGTCGCGCAGGCGCTCAAAAGCAGTAATATCGATGAAGCCATCAACATCAGCGACAAGCATAAAGATTCGCACCTTGCAATGGTCGTCTCTTCGGGCTTGAAAGAATTCAGCGCGCATCAAGGCAACACGGACATTTCGGGCGAAGAAATGGAAGCGTCAAAACGCGCCTTAGAACGTGCGATTGCCGTTAAAACTGCTGAATTAAAGCGCGGTCTTTCAGGTCTGGCAACAGTCGGCTCGACTGCGCCGTTCGTCGGTTTGTTCGGAACGGTCGTCGGTATTATCGGCGCTTTCCAAGCTCTGAAAAATAACGAATCAGCCGGTATCGGCGCGGTCGGCGGAGCTATCTCGGAAGCGTTGATTGCGACGGCTTTTGGTATTGCTGTGGCTGTTCCGGCGGTTTGGCTGTTTAACTATTTTACAAATAAAGTAACGAGCTTCGGCGTCGAAATGGAAAACTCGGCTTCGGAATTAGTCGATTACTTTATCAAACAGCGCACGAAGCGGCTGAACGGTTAGTTTCCGCGTTTTAGATTTATTAAAGAAGGGAGAATTTTGTTATGGCAATGCAAGTCGGTGGCGCTGATGAGTATAACTCTGAAATAAATGTAACTCCGATGGTTGACGTAATGCTGGTGCTGCTAATCATTTTTATGATTGTTACGCCGCTTCTTCAACAGGGAGTTTCCGTAAATCTTCCGCGCGATATGAAAAGCCCGGACGAAGACGCTGATATTGCAAAGGATACTTCGGTTATTGTCGCCATTCCCAACAACGACAGTTTCTTTATCGGAAAAGACCAATATCCGTTGACGGTTTTAGGCGAAAAAATCAAAAAATTGATGGAAAACAAAACGCCGGAAAAGCGAATTGTTTATATCAAAAGCGGCGTTGACGTCGATTACGGCAAAGTTGTCGAAGCCATCGACACGATACGCAAACAGGATATAGACAAAATCGGTTTAGTCGCCGATAAGAAAAAAGGCGAAGGTGCTGCTACAGCGAAGTAGCTTTAGTTAGTCTGAAAGGAGAGAAGTACATTTCAGAATGTAAGGAGTAGAAAAACAATGGGAATGTCATCAGGCAGCTCTTCGGGTGGAGCAACGCCGAATATCAATGTTACACCGCTGATTGACGTTTTGCTGGTGCTTTTAATCATTTTTATGGTTATCTCGCCCTTGAAACCAAGCCGGTTTGAGGCAAAGGTTCCGGCAGAACCGAAACCGGACGATCAAACGGTCGCCAAACCGAATCCGCTGACCTTGGTTGTCGCCGTTAATAAAGGCGATATGAAATTGTCGCTCAACAATCAACCGGCAGGAGACGTTTCCGACGCGACGGCTTTGACGGATCAGTTAACGCAAATCTTCAAAGGTCGGGAAGCTAACGGCGTGTATCGTGAAGGAACGAACGAAGTCGAAAAAACCGTTTTTATCAAATCGCCGCGTTCAGTCAGATACGGCGACGTGGTCAAAGTCATCGATGCGGTAAAATCGGCGGGAGCGCAACCAATCGGTCTGCAGATTGATGATTTACAAGATTAATTTGCCCGCATTTAACAAAAACCGAAAAGTTAATTTCGGTTTTTGTTACTGACGGCAGAAAATGGAGTCGAAAAATGAGATTTTCTCGTTTAGGAATATTTTTTATAATTTTATCAACGGTTTTAATCGGGGCAAATTGCTCGTATTATAACCAAATTCTATCCAGAAAAAATCTGGTGGACGGCGGGCAAGCCTATAAGGACAGAAAATTTGCCGAAGCGCAACAGCTTTTTCGTGATTCGGCGGCGCGAAGTCCGGGTTCTACCGAAGCAAAAATGGCGCAGCTTTTCTTAGCCAGAACTCTGCATTCGGAATATGTCGGCAATCGGCAAAATACGGCAAAAGCCGAAGAAGCCATCGAAGCATACAAAAAAGTTTTGGCGGACAATATTGCCGACCAAAGCTCTTTTAAGGCAGTCGCTAATCTTTTAGAAAACTTAAACCGTCAGGACGAATGGCAGAAGTGGGTTACAGACCGCGCCAATAACGAGCAAGTTCCAGCGCCGCAGCGCGCGGAGGCTTTTACGTCGCTGGCGGCTAAACAATATTCTTGCGCCAACGAAATTACTGATGTCGAGCCGGTTAAGAAAACCATTACTAAGGGGAAAACGTCCGAATTTCAATTTACCAAACCGTCCGACCCGAAGCAGTTTGAACAGTTGAAGCAGTGTATTGCAACCGGAACGGATTTAATTGACAAAGCCGTCCAGCTTGACCCGAACAGCGATTCGGCTTGGTCATATAAAGCCAATTTTCTCATCCAGCAAATGCGCGTAGCAGAAATGGAAGGTAAAAACGATCAGAAGGAAAGTTTCAAGAAACAAGCCGACGAAGCTAAAGAAAAATTTACTCAGCTTGCTAATATAAAGAAACAAAAGCAGGAAGAAGAAGACCGCATAAAAGCTGAAAAAGAAGCGGCGGCAAATAAAAAATAGTTTGGCGGCGGTAAAACTTTTAACAAAGGCGATACTCAATTACAATAAGTATTGAGCGTCGCCTTTTCACGTATCATTTAACATTTATCAGAATTTCGGCATCAAACGATAAATAATAAATGATAAATGTTGAATGTTTATGATTCGCATCGAAGACGTAATAGAAAAAGTCGAACGAAATCGTCCCGAATCGAATATTGAGTTGATTCGGCGCGCGTATATGTTTTCGGCTCTTCATCATCGCGGGCAAAAACGCGCATCGGGCGAACCATATCTAATACATCCTTTGGAAGTGGCGAAAATTTTGGCGGATATGCGGCTCGATGAAACGAGCGTTTCTACCGGACTGCTTCACGACGTAGTTGAAGATACGCTGGTTGACTTAGAAACTATTCGAGAATACTTTGGCGATGAAATCACCGGACTCGTTGACGGATTAACAAAAATTGCTCATATCAGCAATCTGTCCAGAGAAAAACAGCAAGCCGAAAACGTTCGCAAAATGGTTTTGGCAATGATTACGGACGTTCGCGTCGTGCTGATAAAACTCGCCGACCGGCTTCACAATATGCGGACGATGCAGTTTCTAAAACCGGAAAAACGCGCTCGCATTTCTCAGGAAACACTCGATATTTACGCGCCCATAGCGCACCGTTTAGGAATGGGTAAACTGCGCGGCGAGCTTGAAGATTTATCGTTTCAAAATCTCTATCCGCAGGAATATAAAAAAATATCGCGCGAAATCGAAGCGCGCCGACCGGAACTCGAAGCCAATCTTGAAAAAATTACCGGCGCAATCCGCGAGCATTTAACCGAAAACGACGTTCCGTTCGTTGAAATACAAGGTCGCGTTAAGCGTCTGTTTTCACTTTGGAAAAAACTGAAAAAACAAAAAATTTCAATCGAGCAGGTTTACGATTTGATTGCCGCGCGCATTATCACACCGAACGATAAAAAATATTGCTATCTCGCTTTAAGCGTCGTTCACGACGATTGGACGCCTGTGCCGGAACGCTTCAAAGATTGGATTGCGATTCCGCGCGACAACCTTTATCAATCGCTTCACACATCGGTCATTGGCGACAACGGGCAATCGTTTGAAGTTCAAATCCGCACGCAGGAAATGCACCAAATCGCTGAAGAAGGCGTCGCGGCACATTGGAAATATAAGGAAAGCAAGCTCGGCAAACGCGAAGAAGACGCGAGCCTCGACGAGCTTCGCAAGACGGTCGAAAAACTGCTTCTGCCGCTCGTGGAGAC
>JALYZF010000237.1 GCA_030948995.1 Acidobacteriota bacterium | reverse complement strand
CCCGCAGGTTGTTCCAATATTTATCGCCGGACTGGGAAACGATTTGCCGAAACAAATTTTGGGGAACTGGCGCGGCGGCGAGAAAGTCCGCATTTATTTCGGCGCGCCGATTGACCTTTCAGAGTTTTATGAAAAACGCGATTCTCTACGAACTCACAAGGAAATCGCCGATTTTCTAATGAAGAAAATCGGCGAACTCGGTCAAGAAGACAGGCGAATGTTTGAACATATTAATTCAAAGAGTTTGAAAAATTAGCTTCTGAAATTTTCTTCTTCATTGCCGATGTTCGTGCGGGAAGTTAGGATAAAGAAAGTTTCTAATTAAAAAGGGAAGGCAGGGAAAATGAGCGAGCAGAAAACTTTTCAGGACGATATTCAGGATTATTTAAAGACGTTTGAGAAAACGGCGACGGATTTTATTGAAACGCTGACTGATATATTTGTCGGCAAAGCCGAAACTTTGCGCGACGGAACGGAGTTTGACCCGGTTTCACTGCCGCGCGATTTGGCGGCGCATAAAAACGTGCAGACCGAATGGTGGTATTACACCGGACACGGCGAGACGGTTTCGGGAAAGCGTTTCGGGTTTGAACTGGTTTTCTTTAAACGTCGCACGGATTTGGATAAATTCAGTCTCGTGCCTTTGCGTGTATTCGGCAATCCGATTTATTTCGCTCATTTTGCCGTTACCGAATATGACAACAAACAATTTCGCTACGCGCACCGCAAAAGCGCCAACGGCTGGTTCGACCCGCCCGCATCCGCCAGCGAAAATCATTTTCATTTGCGGCTCGGCGATTGGTCGCTTCGTGAATCGCAAGGCGCGCACGTACTACGGGCGACAATCGGCGCGGACGAAGTTTTTGAAGCGACGCTCAAACCAACAAAAAAGCCGATCTTAAACGGAATTGCCAAAGACGGCATTTCATTTAAAGACGAAGGTCAGGCGTCGCGCTATTTTTCCTACACGAGAATGGAAATGGAAGGCGATATTGTTTGGAACGGCGGAGAAGCGGAACATTTTCACGGCTCGGCTTGGATGGACAGGGAATTCGGCACTTGGACGCCGACCGACAATCAAAAAGGCTGGGATTGGTTTAGTATTCAATTGTCGAACGGCGCGGAGTTGATGTGTTACCAAATCCGCAACAGCGCGGGCGGCGTATCGGATTTTTCAAGCGGAAATTATGTGGAAAAAGACGGCGAATCAACCGCGCTCGGACACGAAGATTTTTCGATTGAGCCGACAGGTTTTTGGAAAAGTCCGCGAACTCAGGCGACATATCCGAGCGGCTGGAAATTGAAAGTTCCGCGGTTCGATTTGGAATTAACCGTCTCGCCCGTTCTGCAAGACCAAGAGCTAGACACGCGCGGGACGACGATGATTATTTACTGGGAAGGTGCGTGCGAAGTGCGTGGGAAAATCAAAACGGAAGACATTTCGGGGCGCGCATACGTCGAACTCGTTGGCTACGACCGCTCGCACGAGCAGCCGAATCTGGCTTTTTTTCTGATGGGCAATTCTTTCGAGTTTCCGCCGAAATCATTTTTCGGGTAAATAATTAATTAATAAAAAAACCGTAAATTGCAAGAATTATCAAACTATTTACGATTTTTTATTTTCTATTTAATTCGGCTTATTTTTTATCAATTAACGCTTTTAGTTTTTCGGCTAAAGTCTTATCGGTTTTCAGGAGAATCGTATATTGCTCGCGCGCCGCCGGCAAATCGCCTTTGACGAAATAAGTTAAACCGAGATTGAATCTGGCTTTTGCAAAATCAGGCGACAGTTCCAGACTTTTCAGATAAGCGTCGATTGCTTTTTGCGGCTGACCGCCGTAATAATAAGCGTTTCCGAGCAAATAAAAACCGTCAGAATATTCCGGGTTGGCGCCGGTAAATTCCTGCATTCCGTCGATGGCTTTTTTGAAAAATGTATTTGCCGTGTCGGTTTTGTTAAGCGACAAATAACTAAAGCCCTCATAAACGTTGGCAACGCCGTCGTTCGGATTGATTTTGAGCGCCGAATCGCACGCTTGCAGCGCCAGTTGATTTTGTTTCGTTTCGTAATAAGCGCGGCACAAAATCGTATAACCCAAGATTTTATCGGGAAGGGCTTTTACAGCCTGCTGAGCGGCGGTAATTGACTCGAAATTGCGACCCGCTAAATTGTAATACCAGCTTAAATCAGTAAGTAGATTTCCGTCGTCGGGAAAATTTATCAAGCCTTTTTTTGTAATGTCGATTGCTGCCGGATATTTATTTTGAATTCGATAAATATCCGAAAGATTGTGATAAGCGGCATAATTGTCGGGTTTGGCGCTGATCGCTTTTTGATATGCTTCGGCGGCTGGCTGGTATTTTTTATCTTTTTGCAGAGCGGTCGCAATTAGAAAATAAGATTCGCCGAGAAACTTCGTATTTCTTTTAACGGCTTCTTCGGCGGCTTCGGTTTGTTTGGGAATATCGTTCAAGCCGTTGTAAGCCGAGGCAATGTAATAATAAACATCGGCATTATTGGGATTCAGCTGTATGAATTTTTGAAAAGTATCGAGCGCTTCTTGATACGAGCCTTTGGCAAGTTGGATTTCACCGACCGAGACTCCGAATTCCTGACTTTTCGGGTCGAACTGCTGCGCCTTTTGCGCGTCCTGAAGAGCTAAATCATAATTTTTTTGCTGATAATGCAGAAAAAACCTGACTCTGTAAACGTCGAGCGGCGTATAGCCTTGCGCCAGCGCCGTGTCCATTTCCGGTATCGCTTGGTCGAACTCTTTCAGATAATAATGCGCGTAGCCTTTCCAAAAATGAGCTTTGGCAAGATTCGGAACTAAGGCAATAGCTTGGGTATATTTATCGATTGCGACGCGATAATTTTTTTGCTGAAAACTAGTATCGCCTTCTGCAACCAAACTATTTGCTTGTTTTATTTGTTTTTTGTTTTGTCCTTGTCCGTTAATTTTAATGACCAAAGTTGAAACTGCCGTCAGCAACAGGCAGAGGGAAATAAAACTAGTGATAATTTTTCTTCTCATACTCTTAAAACTCCAAGATTTAGGGTAAAATGCGCGGCAATGGCGTCGGTTGCGCCTTTTTAGGCGGAACCGTCGGCTTAACCGTCGGTTTGTCGCCGGATGTCGCCGGAAGCGTCGCCTTCGGATTTATTTTGACGGGCGTCGGCTGCGCGGTTTTTACGCCGCCGGTTGGAACTTCCGCCGGTTTTTCGGCAACGGGTTTGTCAGTCGTTTTGTTGGAATTGGAAACCTCTGTATTTGAATCGATATTAGCATTTGAATCTGTACTGGAAAGGTTTTCGCTCGTCGAGTTTGAATTAACATCAGTGTTGCTTACGGCTTCGACTGTCGGCATCGGAGTCGTGGCAATTTCAATCGGCGCTTCGGGCGTCGGAGTGGGTGTTGATTTTGTAACTGCTTGGGAAGAATTCAATAAATATATTCCCATTCCGGCGATGCCCAATACAAGAAACAGCAATCCGATACCTCCGGCAATAAAAAGCGCCTTACCGCCGGATTTCTTTTTGACCGCCGGGATTGTAGGCGCAGGTAATTGCTCGCTCGGAATCTGAGAATCGTCGTCTTCCTCCGTTTGAAAATCTTCGCGCGAATATTGTCTGGTCGCCGTAAATGCATCTTGAGAACCCGCTTTATAATCGGTTGTAGCATTAAAATTATCTTCTACTGCGGAAGATTTGTCATTTTCAGAGCCGTAAGAAAGTAAAGCTGCCGTCGCGTCAGGCGAAAAATTCTCCGTTTCGCCGAAACTTTCCTTGCCGTCAAAATTTTCAGCTTCGTTATTTTCTTTTGAATAAGAATAATCCTGTTGTGCGGCAACAATCTCAGGCACTGAGCCAGCCAGCAGAACTTCTGTTTCGACATCGGATGGTTTAACCGCGAAGTCTTCAGGTTTAGGATCGTAAGCTAAGGTCGCGTCAAAATCCTGCCCGTCTTGTTTATTATTCTGCGGTGCAGAAACGGATTTTTCTTCTTCTTTTGCACTTGAATACGAATCGGAAACTTTAACTGCAGACGCGGGAAGCACATTATTCGGAGAACTTGTCTCAACCTCGGCAATTGAATCGGCTTCATTTTCTAATTGAGATTGCGGAATTTCGACGGCTTCCGCCTCGCTTTGCAATTTAAAAGCGACGGTTTGAGCAGCCATCTGATTTTGCATTTGGGCGTAAGCGTCGCGCAGAGCCTTCTGCATTTCGCGGGCATTAGCAAATCTTTTATCTTGGCTGACTTCCATTCCCTTTAAAATCACGCCGGAAATTAAAGATGATACTTCCGGATTAATTTCGTTTATCGGTTTTATAGGGTCGGTCATTCCGCTCAAAAGCGCGTCGGCGCGCGATAGCGCATCGGGTGGAACTTGATTGGTTAAAAGCTGATAGAGAGTTGCCGACAGCGAATACAAATCGCTGCGCGGATTCGTTCCCGTGCCGCGAATTTGTTCCATCGGTGCATAATGCGGCGTGTAACCGACGACACTGCCGGTCGAAGACACGCGCGAAACGTCGAGCGAATTTTTCGACAAACCGAAATCGAGCAGAACAATGGAATTTTCGTCCGTCAATTTTAAGTTTTGCGGTTTGATGTCGCGGTGGATAATCGGCGGCTCGTGCGAGTGCAAATAATTCAAAGCGTCGAGAAGCTGGTCAGCCCAAAACAAAACCCAGTTCAGCGGAAACGGCTTGTTGGATGTCTCGAGCCGTTTTGATAAATCCTCGCCGGAGATATGCTCCATTATTAAATATTGATTGCCGTCTTCGGTAAAGTGGTCGCTGACCTTCGGTAAAACATTATGACGAAGACGCGCGAGCGTTCTGGCTTCGCGCTCAAACGCGCCGCCGAGCATTTCGTCGTCGGCAAAAAAGGTGCGTTTTAAAGCCATAGCGCTGCCAAGACGCTGGTCGACTGCCAGATAAACTTCGCCCATTCCTCCTTTGCCGATTAAATGGACGATTAAATAACGATTTTGCAGTAAAGTATTCGGAGCTATTGGTTTCATTTTGTTACGAAAATTTATTTTTGTAAGTAATTTCTAAAACGGATTTCCGTTATTTAAAGTTTCAATCATTCAATATTTTCTAAACCGCTGCGGCTTTCACCGGCTTGCCACCAACTTATCTTGCGGCAACATCGCCGGCTGACCGATGTGCTGCCAGCATCTCCCGCCGTTTTTTACGCGGCGCGTGCATGGCGTTCCTTTTTTCGTCCGCGCGCCGCAGAAGTAAATTATTTCCTGCGCGGTCGGGGATTGCCCTTCAAACTGTTTACCAGTTTCGTTTTGCTTCAGAAGGGCGGTCGCCTGTTTTGTTTGAACCGCAGAATTAACTTCTTTAGTTGGAACTGTAGATTGAACGCTTGCCGAATTAGAATTTTGCGACGGATTCGGTTGAACTGCTACATTTTTATTTGCGTTCGACAAATTTGATGCGGTTTGATTCGAGGTTACAACCAATTCTTTTTCCGGTTTCCGCCACAAATTGCCGACGCCGACAATTGCTATTAAAAATAAAACTACAAAGGAAATTTTCTGAATCCAGTCGGAAACTCCGTAGTCAGTTTCGCAAAGCTGGCAGAAACGCCGATTTGTCCATAAACGCCAATTCGTTCTTTCAACTTTCTCGCCGCATTGACAACAATATTTAGGTTTATAGGACACGGATTATCTCCTTCTTAAACGGAGGCTGAAGAATTCAAATTATAAACTTTGACAATTATAAACCATAATTCGCTGAATGTTAAGATTAATTGAAACCAAAGCCGATACAACGGCGTTTGAATATGGCGCGTCAAAATAAACTAATTAGTTATGCAATTCAAAAAGTTTTCAATTCTGTTTTTAATTTTATTTTCGAGTTTTATAACCGCGTCGGCGCAGCAGGACGGCGAAATTATCAAGGTTGATTCTTCAATCGTCCGGCTCAATGTCGGCGTTGCCGACCGGCATGGGCGACCGATTGTAAACTTAAATAAAGAAAATTTCTCGCTCTACGAAGACGGAGTAAAGCAGGATATTTCGCGTTTTGAGCCAACCGTCGCGCCGTTTAGCGTCGTGATGCTGCTCGATATGAGCGGCTCGACGTTGGGTTTCCGCGAAGTGATTCGCCAATCGGCTTTTCGTTTTATCGACGCGCTTGCGCCGGACGACCGCGTTGCCGTTGTAGAATTTTACGACAAGATACATCTTTTAAATGATTTTACAACCAATCGTAAATCTATCGCTAACTCAATAAACGACGCAAATGGACGCGGCAAAACCCAGCTTTACAAGACTCTGGATTTTGCGCTTGAAAAACTTTCCAAAGAAGGAAATCGCCGCAAGGCGATCATCGTTTTAACCGACGGCGTTGATTCCAGCCTGCGCGACGCAGACCGAAGTTTTTTAGAAAAACAAAAAGATGCTGATATTCCGAACGCGATAAAAGCCGAAACAAGTGATGCGCTCAATAAAATTTTGAGTAAATCCGATAGTCAAGGGGTTACGATTTATCCGCTCGCGCTGCCGACCGGCGACCCGTCGAAACTAGCCGAGCCGACGCCGATTCAAACGGCTATGTATAATGCTTCGCGCGCGCGCCTGCAAATATTAGCCGATAGAACTGGCGGAACATTTAACGCCATCAACCGTCTTGAAGATATGGGAAAACTTTACGCGACCGTTGCCGCCGATTTGCGCTCGCTTTATACAATCGAGTATTCGCCGACCGATTCAAAACGAAATGGCAAATGGCGCTCGATAAAAATCGAAGTAAATAATCCTGAACTACTCTCGCGAACGCGCACGGGTTATTTTGCTAAGTAATTCAGGCTTAAAACTCGTGTTTCCCGATAAAAATTCCAATTCAATCGCTTGACACAAAAGCGCAAGGTTTGTAGTCTTAGAATTTGATTTACGCACCCGTAGCTCAGCTGGATAGAGTACTTGA
>JALYZF010000208.1 GCA_030948995.1 Acidobacteriota bacterium | reverse complement strand
GACTTGCCCTTTCCGGCGGGCTTCTTCTTTATCGCTCACGCTGGATGGCAGAGGTAAGAGAACGCATCGCAGTTGACGGAATAAAAGCGGAGGAAGTCGATTGGTTCAAAAACGAACTAAAAACGACAGAGAAACAATCACTCAAGGAAATAGAAGGGAAAAATCTGCTTCTGGCGGACGCTTTCCGCGATTCGCTGGCGGTTCGACTGACGGCGACGCGCATTTTAAAGTCAACCAAACAAGAGCTTCTTCTGGTAAAAAGACGGCGAAACAAACTCAAATATTTGAAATCGGAAAACTCAACTAATTTACAGGAAGATTTAAAGAGGGATCTGGAAAAGTTGGAAACAATAAAAAGCGAAGCCGAAGAAATGCGCGTCGAAGCCGAAACGCGCCTGCAAATGATTGATGCTGCATCGCGTCGCGGAACGGCTTTGGCTGATTCGGAACTAACTTTAAAGAAACTAGCGGCGCGAACCTCCCAGTTGCCGCTCGCGCTTGAAGAAGCGAAAATGGACGAAGAAATCAGGCGAGAGATGGAGAAAGAGATAGAAAAGTAAAAGCGAAAAAGGCAAAAATGAAAAAGATTCATTCGCGCTAAACATTCTATTTAATGGCAAAGAAAGTGTAATAATATTTACTATCGCTCCTAAATCTATTTGAGCTTCAATTATCCACTCTCTTTGCCCTAGAACTTTGGTTATGCCGGACCGCCACCGAAATTTAAGTCAAACGATTTATTAAAGTTTTTTTGGATTCTTAAAAACAACTTGTACAGAACGTTTATAAACTTTGTCCCATTACGCTTGACAAACCCCCATTTGGAGTCGCCTGAACTAGAGGTCCATTCCAGTGCTGTCCTGCAACCCATGCACCTCCCTGAGTCTCTACAGCACCAATTACATTAACACCAAAGATACTAGCCAAAGCCTTTAGAAATTCTTCTCCTGCATTTCCGCTTGCTACCTGACAACCCTTTAATTCAACACGTCCATTTGAAACAAAATAATTGCGTAATTGACTTAGAGTCGCCTGAAATTGAGGTAAATTATTCGCCCACAAAGCGGAACCATGATCTACTCCAATTTGGGAATCGTGCCCTGCAGAAATCAATTGTCCGCCAGACCAACCATGTCCCCAAATTCTTAGAACTTCAATACTGTGCAAAGACGCCGCCTGCCTGGTATTAGAAACCATCTGACTGATTCCATTTGACATACCATACATTTCGATAACAGTAGATCCGGAACTTTGTGCTAAGTTACGCCGATGTGTCCCTAAAATAGGATCATCCATATCAACAACATCTATTTTCATTTCTTTACCTCCTCGAGTAGAAAAAGCTTTTTCATCTTGACGTTTAAGAGAATAAATTTTGCGGACACAAAATACTGCTAAGCAACTTACGGGTTTGCTTCTAATTGAAGAGAAGGTGTTTGTTATCTAACGGTCAATATCATTTTCCTCAGGTTTTTAATCGCCCGGCTTTTTATTTTTATTTTTAATCTTATTGTTCCAAACGCAATCTCGTAATTTTCCGGGCTTTTCCCGTTTCTTCATTGATTTCGATAACGACGGCGCAAATCCAAACGTCGCCTTTTGCATGTTCGGCTCGACGGGCGGGAAATTTTGTAAAACGTTCCAGAACGTCTGTTTTATCCATACCGATTACACCCGCGTAGCTCCCAGTCATTCCGACATCGGTGATATAAGCCGTTCCGCCGTCCAAAATTCTCTCGTCCGCTGTCTGCACGTGCGTATGAGAACCAACAACGGCGGAAACTCTGCCTGCCAGAAACCACGCAAGCGCATATTTTTCCGAAGTCGCTTCGGCGTGCATATCTAAAAGCCGAATTTTTACATCTTCGGAAATTGACTTTACGCAGGCGTCGGCAACGCGAAACGGGTCGTCAACCGGCGGCATAAAAACTCTGCCGAGAAGATTCAGAACGGCAATTTTATAACCGTTGATTTCGCCGACAAACAAACCGTTGCCGGGCGTTCCCGGCGGATAATTTGCAGGACGAAGAAGCCGTGGATTTTTCTTTATATACGGAATAATTTCCTGCTTGTCGAAAATATGATTGCCCGAAGTCATCAAATCAATACCGCTGGCAAAAAAATTATCGGCAATATCAGGCGTAATCGAAAAACCACCCGCGACATTTTCCGCATTTAATGTTGCAACATCAATTTTATACTGCTCGCGCAGAGCTTGAATTTTACTTAAAACAGCGAGTCTTCCCGGTCGGGCTACAACGTCGGCAATCATTAAAACGTTCATAATAAAAAATAAATCGTGAATCGTAAATAGATAAAAGAAAACTATTTACGATTCACGATTTACAAAAGAATTGGCGAAAGGAAACCGCTTAGCCGTTTCAAACAGTTGAATTGAACCTATTATTAATAGGTGGGTGGCTTTCTGTGTCTTGCGACACATCAAAGCCGAATTCTATGGCAAATCTTTAACTTTGAAAGACTGCACCGAACGCCGGCATTAGCCTCCCGATAATTCAAGTGTTGGCTCAATTATTAGTGTGTTTGGTAACAAACCACGCAGAAAGATCTTTCGCCTGAAAACAATTATAACAAATTAGCGGGAAACAAAATAGTGAAAAGTGAAAAGTTTTATATCAGAACTTTTCACTTTTCACTATTAGTTTTTCGCCCGCTTATTGTTCGGTTTCAACTACCTGCGGAGCGGATTCTTTGTGTTTGAGAACGCGGTCGAGCATTTCGGCGCATTCGGCGCTGCGCGAGGCAAGCTGGGCATCGGATTGTTCTTGCTGATTTTTTAGTTGATGATATTCGTCGGCAATGTGAAGCGCGGCGAGAATTCCAACTTTTAAGCTGTCGACCGTCAGCGTGCCGCTCGATATTTCGCGCATTTTGCCGTCAACATATTCAGCCAGACGCATTATATATTCGTTGTCGCCGTCAGAACGAATATTATAAGTTTGATTGTAAATCTCCACTCTGATTGATTGTGCAACTGAGTCTGATTTTCCCTTGCTTCCAAACATAATCTACCTCCGCACGGCTTCGGCAATTTCCGGTTCAATTATGGTCATCGCGTCAAGCATCGCTTCGACTTTTAGCTGAATTGCGTCGCGCTCGCTCATTAAATCTTCTACCTTTTCTTCAAGGCGCGTTTTCTCCGTCAAAAGACTGCTGACTTCGTGGCGCAGAGAAGTCATTTCGCGCTCGATTCGCTCCTTTTCCTCACGCATCTTTTTGGCGAATTCGATTGTTAGATAAATTTTGTCTTCGAGATGCGAAAATTTTTCCATTCCAGATAGTCCCGCCATTTGCGTTTGTCCCCGCTCGTTTTAGTTTTGTAACTTCGGATTGATTATGTTTATTTTTACAAAAAACTTCAAGTAAATTCTAAGAATTTTTATTAAAACCTTTGTTTTGCGCCCAGATTTGCTTCGAGATTTTGCAGAATCTGCGCGTGAATGTTTGTAACTTCGTCTTCCAACAAAGTGCGCTGGTCCGAACGATATTCAAGCCGAATCGTAATTGAGCGTTCATTCTCGCTGATGCCTTTGCCTTCATAAACATCGACAAATTCAACTCGTCTGAGCAGTTCAAAATTTTCTTTCTCAATCGCTTGTTTGATTTCAAAAAAACTCAGACTGCGTTTTGCAAGCAAGGATATGTCGCGCACGATTGACGGGTAAATCGGCAAAGGTTTGTATAAAACACCGTCCTGTTTCGCCTGAAGAAGCGTCTGCAAATCAATTTCGGCGACGTAAACAGGCTGTCGGAACTTATATGTCGAAGCAATTTCATCATTCAAACGTCCGATTGTGCCAATCGCTTCACCGTTTAATAAAACCGCCGCCGATTGACCTTTCCGCAGATGTTTTATTTCATCGGCGGCAAAATCAAGCGCAGGCAAATTCAACGAATTTAACGCCGCTTCGAGCGCGCCTTTGGCATCGTAAAAATCAAGCTCGCGCGTCGTCATTGCTTTGTTTTCATATAACTCGCCGCCCGTCAAAGCAAGCGCGAAAAGCTCACGTTCCTCAGGTAAATCGTTTTCCTTTGGCGAAGCAGAAAAAACCTTGCCGATTTCAAACAATTTCAAATCCTTGCGCTGGTGATTGAAATTTGTGCGAACCGCATCAAGCAAACCGGAAAGAAGACTCGGACGCATCCGAACCGCGCCTTCGATAATCGAATCTTTAAGCGCGATGAATTTTTCATCTAAATTTTCGTGAACCAAATCGGGAATTAACTCAAACTTTTCATCATTGCGAGCGTCAATAAAACTATAGGAAATTGCTTCGTCGAAACCCAAATCAATCAACGTTTTTCTTAATTCTTTCTTTCGCGGTTCGGTCGGTTGATATTCGCCCGCGCTTCTGGAGACGGGAAGTTCTTCGCCGATTTTGTCGTAGCCGACAATGCGCGCAACTTCTTCGACCAAATCTTCCTCAATCGCCAAATCGTGTCGCCAACTTGGAACAACGAAAAGAGTCGAATGTTTTTGCTGAATTCCCAAAGCCCGCAGAATGCGTAAGATTTTCTCGTTTTCAACATCCAAATCCGTCAATCTTTTTACTGCAAATTGAATGTCTTTCGATTCAATTTCATTCGACGTAAATTTCAACGGATAAATGTCAACAAAATCTTCGGCAATTCCACCTGCAAATTCACAAATTAATTCTGTCGCGCGATTGGATGCGCGGATCAAATTTTCAACGTCAACGCCGCGCTCGAAACGATAACTTGCTTCGGTCGAGAGTCCGAGATTGCGCGAAGTCTGGCGAATGTTTTCGCGTTTAAAATATGCGACTTCTAATAAAACGTCGGTTGTGTCTTCCGTAATTGACGAATCCAAACCGCCCATAATTCCCGCAATCGCAACAGGTTTTTCCGCGTCGCAAATCGCCAGCATCGTTTCGTCCAATTTGCGCTCAGCTTCATCCAGAGTTTTAATCGTTTCGCCGTTCCGCGCGCGGCGCACGACGATTCTGTTTTCTTTGAGTTTATTCAAATCAAACGAGTGCATCGGCTGACCGAGTTCGTGCATTACAAAATTCGTAATGTCCGCGACGTTGTTTATCGAACGCTCGCCGACCGCTTCAAGTCGCTGCTTTAACCAATCGGGCGATTCTCCAATTTTTACATTGCGGATAATTCTTGCCGTAAAGCGATGACACAAATCAGCATCTTGAATCGAAACTAAATTTTGGTTTTCGGTTTTTGGGCTTTGGTCTTTGTCATTCGTAATGCTTAGTTCGTAATTCGTAATTGCGCCGATTTCCCGCGCTACGCCGAGATGCGAAAGACAATCGGGACGGTTCGAGGTCAAATCAATATCGAATACAAAATCCGTTTCAAATTCGTGAACGCCTTCGACCGCCAAGCCGACATTCGTCAACTTCGTCGCCAATTCCTGCGCCGGCAAATCTACTTCAACCAAATCTTTCAGCCAGTTGTAACTGATGTTCATAAAAACTAAATTTCGTTTATTTGTTCAATGATTTCCTGCCAACTTAAATTCAGTCCATCAAAGAGAATCGAAACTTGATTCAAAACGTCGCGTCCTAAAATTCCAATCTCGTCATCAATGACGCAGTATTTTCCCGTAAATCTTTTTCCCAAGAAAATTACCTGCAAATAAAAAACTTCGACGGATTTTTGACTGCCGTAAATACCTTCTAATTCAAAAGTTTCATTTTGCAGCGGTTTGATTTTGAGATTTTTTATAGTCGAACTCGGAAGAAGCGAAATATCCGCGCCTGTATCTAAAAGCATTGGAATGTCTTTGACGCGCTTGCCCGTCTCGATTTCGCGCAAAGCTATTTTCGCAACCGGCGCGGGCGGCTCAAACGATTCGTCATATTTAGTCATCAACGTCAACCTCGACAATCTTCTCGAAATCTTTCGCGTCCGCCTTATTCACAAGATGCGGACTCATAATCTTTTTAACCGTTTCGCGCGGCGGAATAACGATATAAACCTTCGCCATTTCGGGCAGTTTTACATTTTCGGGCAGTTGAATCTGACCGTTTTTGACGATGCCTTCAATTGTTGTAACCTGCATATTAAACTCCTTCAAATCTATTTTAACTAAATCTTTCAGCCAGTTGTAACTGATGTTCATAAATTTTCGTA
>JALYZF010000201.1 GCA_030948995.1 Acidobacteriota bacterium | reverse complement strand
TATAACCGATTTCCGCCCGGTAATTTTCTTTTTGGATTTTCCAAAAATTGATTGTCCCAATCATCTTCCGCTCGCCGGAAAGCGTAATCGCCCACGTAACGGCGTCGTTTTTCGCTTGCAAATCAATCATCAGCTCGATTAATTTTTGGGCATCTTCCAACCTTTCCGCCAGCGGTCGGTCAATAAACCGCATAACTCTGGCGTTCGACCGCAGCACAAACATCTCGCCCGCATCACTGCTTTCGATTTCCCGCAGCGTCAGGCGTTCAGTTGACAGAAGCGGAAAAGGATTAAAATTAACCATTAGCATTACTCTATCCGTTTTCCAATCTTGTTATAATCGCCTACGAACAGATTGATAACAATTTTATTTTTCGGAAAGAATGATTGCATCTCACTCCGTAGTTGATTGAAAAAATATAAATCCTGCTGGTTTGTTAAGGATGGTTTAGTAACTGAAATAGAAATTTCGTAGTTGTTCTCAACTTTTCGGGCGTAAATATACCATTTCCCTTTGTCGTCAAAGAAATTTATTTTAGTAAACGCCTCAGCAATCACATCTACTTCGCTTTCTGATAAATTGCTCTTGTCATAAGAGATTTCATGACCAACCGTGCCGTAGGTTTTTGTATTGATGTTCGCATTCTCAATAGCATTTAAGACATAAGCCGTTCCGATAAACGACGCCAGCACAAAGCACAAACCGGCGAAAGACACACCAAGAGTTTTCCACCAGCTTTGAATGCGCCCGCCCGCGCGGATGTGCGACCTAATTTTTCGCCTTGATATATCTGCTCTAAGACAAAGATTATTCCCGCGCAAACTAAAGAAAAAAGCTGATTCGGAATTCTATCAAGATAAGGCGCGAAAAATGTCACATAAAAAAGAAACGCCGTCGCCGCGATTGTAACAAACCATGTTTTCTGCACTTTATCGGTTTCACCAAACGCTTTGTAGTTTGCCGCGACCATATAACCCGCTGCCAAAGTGCCGCCTAAAAGAGTGCCGACCCAGATTTCTCTGTCCTTATAAACTTTCTCTGTCGGTTTTTGATAGTTGACGATTATTTCCTGTTCCATAAAAGCGATAAAAGTTTTTCCGTGTTGATTTGCTGTTTTGACGCGAGGATAATTACATTGCTGTCCAGAAGCGCTTTATTCCCATTCATCGCGCAGATTCCTTTGCCAATCGCGGACATTTTTAATCGCGCCGAACATTTCCACGCGGCGCATCTTATCGAAAATCGCTCGCAGATTTTCTTTTTTAGAAACTCGTGCGCCTTTCGGTTCTTCGTCCAGAATCGTTACCAACGCCCGACGGCTTTTCTTCAAGCGCACTTCTTCGAGCAAACGAATCTTGCCCGTTTCGTCAACTATCGCCTCGAATGTTTGAATCATATATCTAGCTCATGGCTTGAAAGGATAATTGTTCAATTTTCGGTTTTCTTTTCAAGTCGTGATTATGTTGGCTAATGTGATTAATCTCAAAATTACAAACAAGTGCTTCAACAATCGTCCTGCGGTTTTTAATACTGCCGCCTGAGTGATAAAAATGGTCTTTTGTTACGAGACTAAATTTATTCCAGAATTTTATGACCATTTCATTTGCTCTCCAATCATTGTGATGCCAAGTTGAAAGAATAAACTTAGCCTTTGTTTCGGAAAGTAACTCAAACAAAAGTTCTTCGTCCTGCTCTTTCCAACCGTTGTAATAATCTACGTATCTGCCGTAGTAAGGTGGGTCACAATAAATGATGTCGCCTTCTTTTGCTAATGGAATAATGTCAAAAAAGTTTTTATTAGTGAAAGTCCATTTGTTATTAATAACTGCTTTTACACTGATGACTTGGTTCACTATTTTAGTCGTATAGGATTGAGCAAAACGATTCGGCTTTTTGCAGAATGGAATGTTCCAGTTTCCTTTACCGTTGAATCTCATCATTCCGTTAAATCCAGCGCGGGAAAGAAATAATAAATCGAGAGGGGCAAAGTTTTTGTTGAATCTGTCGCGTACCGTTCGGAAATAAACATATCCGTCTTCATCTGCCGTTGAAAGTTTTTCTCCTTCTTGTTCAAGAAATTGTCTAACCTTTGACGGCGTAATTGTTCCGTCTTGAACACCCTTGTAAAAATTAATAATGTGCGGGTTGATGTCGTTGAGAATCGCTTCTTGGAATCCTGAATTGAAAGCTACAACCCCTGTTCCTAAAAATGGCTCAAGCCACTTTCCTGTTGGTTGTGCAGTTTTTACAACATCCAATATCCAAGGCACTAATTTTGTTTTAATACCCTGACTTTTGATTGGCGGAATGATTACTCTGTTATTCATCAAAATCTATTTCAGTTTCGGTTTCCGTATTTTCTTCGCTAAGATGTAAAATCTCTTCTTTATGTTCTGCAAGTATGTTGATTCCGCGTTGTTTGTATTCCAAATAAGATTTCAAATTCGTGTAAGGTCTTTGAATTTCTAACGCTTTTGCCATATCCTTTGTCAGAAAATACATCCAATAGTCATCGTAAATTTCCTCGCCGAGAGTTGAGAATACGCCTTCACCATTAACTAGTTTATCAATATTATTTATCGAACCGATGTTTTTAGTGTTTCCACTTCCCGGACTTGCCGATGCTATTTTATATTTCGGCTGCACGAAAAATTTGAAATCTTTAATTACCGATTCGATATTTTCCAGTTCATCTAAATTATAAATTACTTTTTCATTTTGATTTGCCTGATTTTGAGAATAAATTACGCCTAAAACAAAATGACCGGAATATGAACCGTAAGGATAAAGCGTATTTTTTGTGCTTTCTCTATTTCGGAAATAGCCCGTAAAAGCGCCGAGCGTCATACTTTTGATTTTATTACCTGCGTCTTTAAATGTGCTTTTAATATCGACTGCAAATTTTTCTCCCGATTCTTTTGAAACAAAAGTTAAGTCAGGATAAAAATTTTGTTGGGGCGGTAGTTCCAGTATCAAATTGTTCTTGTTTGCAAAGGTTTCAAAGGCAGGTATCAGAAGCAACTCAATAACTTTAGAAACAACTTTCGTATCAATAGAAATCGTATAAATATTTTTATAGATGTCAATAAAACCCTTAACAATCCAATCTCCTTTATCGGTTGCAATAATTTTATTATATCCTTCAACCTCTTTTTGAAGGGCGGTTAAAATTTCCACTTTGTTCATTGTAAATCAATAAAAATACCACTTTACATTTATGCAGTATTCGTAATTGTAAAAATGCAATTTCAGACAAAAACAAACAATAAAGGCGTGTGAGAATATCCGAAACAGTTATTAAGAATGCCGAGTGGGAAAAGATTATCACTGAGCAAAAAAAATTGTCAAGAAAATTTTGCCGTAGCGCTTTGCATTTATGAAACGAGTGAAATTTTAATCTTGATTGGCTTTTGCGACGTTTCTTTGACGCTCGAAATGGTTGAAAACAAGATTCGCGGTTTTTGCGCCGACGTATGGCGTGAGTTCTTCGACGCTTGCTTTGGCGATGCGCTCGATTGAACCCATATTTCTGAGAAGTTTCATTCTACGCTTTTCGCCGACGCCTTCGATTGCTGTTAGTTCGGATGTGAAATCGCGCGTTTCGCGGCGTTTGCGGTGGAATTGAATGGCGGTTTTGTGCGTTTCATCGCGGATTTGCTGGACGAGGCGAAATGCGGGAACGCCCATTTCAAAATAGACGGGTTTGTCTTCGTAGCCGAAACGTAAGAGATGCGAGATTTCGTTGTGGCGGCGCGGCGGTTTGACTAAGCCGACAATCGGGATTGCTTCGAGGTCGAGTTCTTTTAAGGCTTGCGCGGCGGCGGAGATTTGTCCTTTGCCGCCGTCGATAAAGATTAGCTGCGGCAACGGTTTTTCTTCGGCGACAAGACGTTTCAGGCGACGGAAAACGGCTTCGTGCATCGAGGCGAAATCGTTTGCGCCTTCGACCGTTTTGATGATAAAGCGGCGATATTCGGCGCGGTTCGGCTTGCCGTTTTCAAAGACGACGATTCCGGCGACGTTTTCCGCGCCGGAGATGTTTGAGATGTCGAACGATTCGATGCGTTCGGGAAAATAGGGAAGTTCGAGAATTTCCTGAAGGTCGCCGAGAACTTTTTCCGTGTCGGGTTTCAAAACCCGGAAGCGTTGTTCAAAAGCAATCTTCGCGTTGTTTTCGACAAGGTGAATCATCTCGCGCTTTTGTCCGCGCTTCGGGTCGAGGATTCGCACTCGTCGCCCGCGACGTTCGGTTAAAGCCTTTTCCAAAATTTCGCGGTCTTCAAAATCCGCCGGAACATGAATTTCGAGCGGCACGTAGTCGGTCGAATAATATTGGGCGAGAACTTCGCCCAAGAATTCTGAAACATCGAAATTCTCCGCATCCAAATCTTCCCAAAAAAATTCGCGCCGCCCGACGATTTTGCCTTCGCGCATCGTGAAAAGTTGAAGCGCGAGCCGCTGCGCTTCGCGGTAAAAGCCTAAAATATCAACGTCCAATTCGGCGGTCGTCGCCATTTTCTGCTGTTCGGCAAGCGCTAAAACGGTTTTGTGCAAATCGCGGTATTTCGCCGCGAGTTCATAATTGCTTCTTTCGGAAAATTCCCACATTCTTTGCTGAAGCTGGTCGGCAAGCTCTTTGTTTTTGCCTTCGAGCAGAAGTTTTACGTCGGCGGTCGCCTGTTTATATTCATCCGGTTTGCAAAGTTCTTTGACGCACGGCGCGAGGCAGCGTTTCAAATGATATTCGAGACACGGACGCGGCAATTTTCCGTCAATTTCGATGTCGCACGTTCGCAATTGAAATGCGCGGTTGATTAAATCTAAGGTTTTGCGGGCTAAATTCGCGGGCAGAAAAGGTCCGTAATAACTTGAACCGTCCTTGACTATTTTTCTCGTGATGACGACTTTCGGGAACGGCTCGTTTGTCATTTTCAAATGCGGATACTGCTTGTCGTCTTTCAGTAAAACATTAAAACGCGGCTTGTGTTTTTTGATGAGATTCGATTCTAAAACAAGAGCTTCGACTTCGTTATCGACGACGATAAATTCGAGGTCAGCGATTCTTTTTACTAACTCGCGTGTCTTCGCGTCGTG
>JALYZF010000167.1 GCA_030948995.1 Acidobacteriota bacterium | reverse complement strand
GCGCGGGACTGATGATAAACTGCGCTCCGGCGCTAATACAGTCGCCCGCGATTTCCGGCGTTAAAACTGTTCCCGTGCCAATTAAAACTTTATCGCCGAATTTATCAGCCAGTTTTTCGATAAGCTCGACGGCATTCGGGACGGTCATCGTGATTTCAAAAATGTTGATGCCGCCTAGTCGGACGGCTTCAATTACTCTGTTCGCTTCATCCGCCGAATCGGTTCGTATTACCGGAATCAAGCCGGTGTTTGTAATTTGTCCGATAACTTCGTTTTTAGTCATAAAGAAAATATTTGAAATTTTAATCCAATGATATTGTTAATTCTAATAGCTGTTTCTTTCAACTTCGTTTTATTAAATCCTGTTAAAATTATTTGTGGTAGTTTACATTTAACTTCCAAAATTGAATTCCCGCCGAGTATCGAACTTGTCAATAACGGCAACCGGCTGGCAAGATAATTTTTATGTTAAATACAAAACCAAAAATAAATTGCCGATGGGATTTAGTTACCTTGGGCGAAGTATTGCTGCGCTTTGATTCGGGTGACGAAAGAATTCACACATCGCAAAATTTTCGCGTATTTGACGGCGGCGGCGAGTATAACGTCGCTCGAAATTTATCCAGAGTTTTCAGACAAAAAACGGTGATTGTTACTGCTTTAGTCGACAACGCGCTCGGCGGTTTGGCGGAAAATTTAATTTTGCAGGGCGGCGTTGACGCGGCGAATATTATATGGCGCGAAAATGACGGAAAAGCGCGCAACGGATTGTATTTTATTGAGCGCGGTTTCGGAACGCGCGCGCCTTCTTCATGTTTTGACCGTGCGGATACGGCGGTTTCAAAGCTGCGAGCCGGAGAAGTCGACTGGCAAAAAATTTTCGGCGAGCAACAAACAACGTGGTTTCACACAGGTGGAGTATTTGTCGGGCTTTCCGATACGACGCCGGAAGTCGCTCTCGAAGCGATGCAGTTGGCGCGAAAAAACGGCACGATTGTGTCATATGATTTAAATTATCGTGATTCGCTTTGGAGAAATCGCGGCGGACAGAGTGAAGCTAATCGAATAAATCGACAGCTTTTGCCTTTTACCGATGTAGTTTTCGGTATTCCTGATTTTGCGGCTCGCTTTGAGAGCTTCAAAGCAGAAGATTTTCAAAAAGCTGCCACAAAACTCAAATCTGAATTTCCGAACTTAAAAGTAATCGCTACAACTCTGAGAGAAGTAAATTCGGCGAGTCTGCACAATTTGAGCGCCTGTTGTTTTGTTAACGGAGAAGTTTTCAAAGCTAGAGATTACTTAAATGTTCAGGTTTTCGACCGTGTCGGAAGCGGCGACGCGTTTGCGTCGGGTTTGATTTACGGAATCTTAAACGATAAGAGTATGCGTATTCGCTCGATTTGGCAACGGCTCACGCTGTTTTGGCAATGACTACGCCGGGCGATAATTCGACGGCGCGGCTCCACGAAATCGAGGCATTTATGAAAGGTTCGACTTCAAGTGTAATCAGATAAAATTTTATCTGTAAAGCGTTTTTCACTCCAAAACTAAAAGAGATGAAATTAGAAAAAACAAACGGGCTGAAAATGGTTGATATTCATGACATCAGGAATATTAATCAAACCGTTTTGCTGCATTTAATTCGGGAACGACAGCCGATTGCGCGGGCGGAGATTGCAAAAATTACGGGTTTGCGTCCCGGAACAATTTCATCAATCGTCAATCGCCTAATTCGCAAAAATGTCATTTACGAGGGTGCCGAAGGTCCTTCGAGCGGTGGGCGAAAGCCGACTTATCTTTACATCAACGGCGAAAACGCATACGTTCTGGCGATTGACATCGGCGTCCGCGAGACGGTTTATGCGGTCAGCGATTTTAACGGGCGCATACTCAAACAAAAAGCGCTCGTCACGCAGGGAAATCCGCAGAAATTTCTGGAAATACTCAGCGCGGAAATATCAAAAACTATTAAAACCGATTATCCGCGCGTTAATTTCGCCGCTGTCGGCGTCAGCATTCCCGGTTTGATTCGCCGCGACACGGGCGAAGTCGCCGTCTCGCCGAATCTCGAATGGAATAATCTGCCCGTGCAGTCGATTCTCGAAAAACATTTGAAGCTGCCGGTTTATGTCGAAAATGACGCCAACGCCGCCGCTTTTTCCGAACTCTGGTATGGTCCGCTCGACGAAATAAAAGTTAAAACGCTGCTGTATATTTTAGTCGTTGACGGCTTAGGAACGGGTTTGATTATCAACGGCGAACTGCACGTCGGTTCGCAAATCGGTTTGGGCGGTTTCGGTCATATGTGTATCGAACCGAACGGCGAAATGTGTTCGTGCGGACGCAAAGGCTGCTGGGAGACTCTCGCTTCGGAAAGTGCTACGATTGCGCGTTATCATCGCTTGATGAACAACAAAAACGGCTCGATTACGACTTCGATGACCGACATTATCGCGCACGCGAATCGTGGCGACGAAAAGGCGATTGCCGCTTTGCAGGCGACCGCCGAATATCTCGGCGAAGGCATCGCCAGTCTCGCGCACGGTTTGAGTCCCGAAATTATCGTCATCGGCGGCGACATCTCGACCGCCTGGAATTTGATTGCGCCGATTATTAAAGAAAAAGTTAAAAGCCGCTATTTGATTCCATCCGTCGCAAAAATCGACATTCGCCCGGCAAGCGTTCAACGTCCGAGTCTGTTCGGCGCGATTCCGATAGCTCTACAAAACTTTTTTTAGATGAAGCAACATCCGGTTTCAACGAAAATCGTCAATTTTTTCAGCCGCCTAAACAATCGAGAATTGCCGTATTGCGCCATTCTTCCCGCAAATTACGAAGACAGACCGGACGAAAAATTTCCCGTTTTATATCTTCTTCACGGACTTTTCGGACGATTCGATAACTGGCTAACCAACACCGATTTAATCGAGTATGCGGGGCAATTTTCTTTTATCATTATTTGCGCCGAAGGCGGCGATAGTTGGTATACCGACAGCACGGAAATTAAAAATCATTTGTTCGAGAGTTATATAATCGAAGAGCTAATTCCCGAAGTAGAAAATAAATTCAAAGTGCGCGGCGAACGAAATTCACGTGCCATTGCCGGACTTTCGATGGGCGGCTACGGCGCCTTTAAGCTGGCTTTTCGACGCCCGGATTTATTTTCGCTGGCGGCTTCGATGAGCGGAGCGTTTCATGCCGCCGCCATTTTTGAAAATCAGAATTCCGTCGAGTGGAACGAATTAAAACCTTCAATTTTGAATGTTTTCGGCAAGGAAGAGGGAAAAATCAGACAGGCAAACGATTTGTTTCATCTGGCAAATAATTTTCCGGCGGAAAACATACATCTGTTGCCTTATTTTTATCTTGACTGCGGTTCTGAAGATTCTTTTTTGCCGCTGAATATAAAGTTTGCCGAGCTTTTACAGAAAAGAAAAATGACTTTTGAATTTCACGAGCCTTGCGGCGGACACGATTGGGAATATTGGAACCGCCAATTACCTTCAATTCTCCAAATTGTTGCTGACAATTTCATACTCAATAATAGTAAAGATATTCCTGCCGAAAATAAATAAAGACCCGAAAATTAATTGTTGACAAAAATTTTGAGCGGTGTTACAAATAACTTAATCATCGGTGGAAATAAAGTTTTTGTCGTAATATTTTGCCGATAATAATTCTTCCCGTAGCAATTTTTATTCATAAACTTTTAGCGTACAAAGCAATGCTTTAGAAATAAAACGCGCTTTTACTCGGCTCAAAACTAAGAAGGAATCTTATGCAACTTTCAGTTCTTGACCAGATCATCGTTGTCGTTTATCTAGCAGCGATTATGAGCATTGGCTTTGCGATGAAGCGGCGCGCCGCCAGCGGAATGTCGTCGTATTTTTTAGGCGGGCGGCAGTTGCCCTGGTGGGCATTGGCGATGTCCGGTTCGTCGTCTTATTTCGATATTACGGGAACGATGTGGATTGTCTCGACATTTATCGCTTTAGGCTTGAAAGGTATGTGGGTGCATTGGTTATGGGGATTTCCGATTACGGCTTTTTATCTCGCCTATATGGGCAAATGGATTCGCCGCTCGAATGTGATGACCGGCGCCGAATGGATGAAAACGCGCTTCGGCAATTCTAAGGCAGGCGATTTAGCGAGACTTTCCTACACTTTGTTTGCGATTCTAACAATTTCAGCTCTGCTCGGTTACAGCGCTATCGGAATGGGCAAATTCGGCTCGATTTTTCTTCCTTTTTCGCCGACAATTTGTGCCGTTTTGATTTTAGGTGTTACGGGTTTGTATGTAGTCTTGGGCGGTTTTCAAGGCATTGTGCGTGTGGAAATCGTGCAGACGATTGTGCTAAGCGCGGGCGCGATTGTTTTTGCGATAATCGGTTATCTGCATTTCGACGCGGCGCGTTTTGCCGAGAAAATTCCGGCGAGCTGGCAGGACATTGTGCCGTCGGTGCGACCGGAGGCGTTTCAGGGTTTAATTTCGGGCGGCACGGATTATTCGTTTTTCGGCGCGCTCGTCGCGGTTTGGGTAGCGAAAGGTTTACTGCTTTGTTTAAGCGGTCCCGAACAGCTTTATGATTTTCAGCGTTTTCTCGCCGCCAAAGACGAGCGCGACGCTTCCAAACTCGGCGCGCTGTGGGGCGTGATTCACACGGTTCGCTGGTGTTTCGCAATGGCGATTGCGGTGATGGCGATTATGGGCATCGGAAATGCCGCGCTCGACGCGAAACTCAAAGCTGACCCGGAAACGGCGCTTCCATTGATTATCGGTTCGATGTTGCCAATCGGACTCGTCGGATTTATGCTTGCCGCGCTGCTTTCGGGCTTTTTGGCGACGTTCAGCTCGACTGTCAACGGCGGCGCAGCGTATCTCGTCAAAGACGTTTACCAACGCTACATTAATCCGAATGCCGATGCGAAAAAACTTGTCCGCGTCAGTTATATTTCGTCGGCTTTGCTGATTTTAACTGGGCTTGTAATTTCGATTTTCGGAACTTCGATTAACACGGCGTTTTTGTGGATTTTCGGCACGCTCGCCGCCGGGATTCTGCCGCCGAACGTCCTTCGTTGGTATTGGTGGCGCTTGAACGGTCAGGGTTATGCGGCAGGCGTTTTCGGCGGAATGATTTTGTCGCTCGGACAGGTTTTTCTCGACACGACCGTTTTGAGCGAACCTTTGCCGCTCTACGTCGGCTTTCCGGTAATCGCGATTTTATCAACCATTATCACCATCGTTGTTTCACTTTCGACGCAGCCGACGGACATCGAAACTTTGAAAAATTTTTATCGAAAAGTTCAGCCGGCAGGAGCTTGGGAACCGGCGCGTGCGGCAGTATTAGCGGAAACGCCGGATTTCAAAAAACAATCGCCGTTTAGTCTCGAAGCGTTTAATACAATCGTTGCTTTAATCGGCATCACCGCGTTGTATATTTCGATGCTTTACCTGATTCTTCACCGCTTGACGATTAGTTTCAGCCTGCTCGGAACGACTCTTGTTGCGGCTATGATTCTTTATTTTTCCTGGTATAAAACTTTGCCGCCGCCTTCGACGCAAACAATGCGCGACGAAGAAGCGGAGAGTTTTAATAACAACTTCCCAAACAAAACAGTTCAGGAGAGTTTATGAGATTTGACGAAAAATCCGTCATCGTCACGGGCGGCGCTTTAGGAATCGGGCAGGCTGTCTGCCGAATTCTTGCCGAACGCGGCGCGGCAGTCGCCATTTTCGATTGGGATGAGAAAGCCGGAAACGAAACGTGCGAAGAAATCAAAGAAAACGGCGGACGGGCGATTTTCCAAAAAGTCGATGTCGCTGATTTCAAAGCGGTCGAAAACGCCGCGAATCTGGCGCGAAGTACTTTCGGCAAGATAAATTCCCTAGTCGTCAGTGCCGGAATTCAGCGTTATGGAACCGCCGTTTCGACACCTGAGGAACAATGGGAAGAAGTCTTAAATGTGAATTTGAGAGGCGCGTGGAATGCCGCTCGCGCTTCGATTCCGTTTTTGCGGGAAGCGGGCGGCGGCACGATTGTCAATGTTTCGAGCGTGCAGGCGCTCGCCAGCCAGCAGAACGTTCTGGCTTATACGGTCAGCAAACACGGACTTGTCGGACTGACGCGTTCGACAGCGATGGATTTTGCTAAAGAAAACATTCGCGCCAACTGCGTCTGTCCGGGAACGGTTGATACGCCGATGCTCAAATGGGCGGCATCTTTAGATTCAAATCCGCAGTCGGTTTACGACGCCTGCAACGCGATGCATCCATTGGGAAGAATCGCCCAGCCGCGCGAAATCGCCGAAGTCATAGCGTTTCTGGCGCACGAAAGTTCGTCGTTTGTAACGGGCGCGGTATGGGCG
>JALYZF010000164.1 GCA_030948995.1 Acidobacteriota bacterium | reverse complement strand
TCAATAATTGCTTGTCGATAATCTCAATTTACTTTTGCCCGCGCACTTCTTATACTTCACATAATAATTTAGATTTTTCGAGTTAAAAAGAAAATGAAATTTCAGAGCAGTAAAAATTTGTGCGCGTGTGCGTTTGCAGTCGCGCTGGTATTTGTGAGTTTTTCTTGTCAGAGCGCGCAGACATCGAGCAATCAGACGGCGGTAAATCCGGCGGCGAAGGTTCAGAAAACAATCAATCCGCAGACGCCGACCGAAGCGTATCAATTGCTTTTTGCGGCGGTTAAGGCGAAAGATACGGGGAAAATTCAGCAGATACTTTCTCTAAAATCAAACGCGATGGCAATTTCGGCGGCGAAACAATATAATCATTCGCTCGAAAAACAGCTTGAAAACGGAATGTTGGAGACGACGATGACCGACGCTTTGCCGGACATCCGCGACGAGCGCGTTAAAGATAATTTCGGCGCAATCGAAGTTTTTAATCATAAAACAAATCAGTGGGACGATACGGCGTTTATTTTTGAAGACGGCGGCTGGCGCTTGGCAGTTGGCGACCAATTTGCCGATACTTATAAATCGCCCGGAAAAAGTCAGGCGCAGATTGCCGCGCAAGCCGCAAATTCGACCGGCAACAATATGATAAAAATTACGCCGAATATGAACGGCGGAAAAGTCCCAACAATCAGCGACAGCACCAATGTCAAAACGGCGCAAATCCCGATTGAGCCGCGCAGTAAAACACCCAAAGAGAAAAAATGATAACGGCTGAGCAAGCAAGCGAAATCTTAAAACAATACAAAAAACACGGCTGGACATTGCGCCGTGTTTTGCTTTCTGCAGCAACAAACGAGGTTTTTTCAGGCGCGCTCGAATCTTTATTCGGCGACGCACCCGTTGAGTCCTCCGACATTGATGCCGCGTGGTTCTCGCGCCCGTCCGCAGGTGGTAATGAAGCGTGGGAACTGCGCCGTCTCAGTGCCGCGCCTTTCGCGCTCGTCGAAATTTTCGACGACGACGATGAAGAAGACGTGCGCGAAGAAGTGAGACGGGAAATGGAGAAACAAATGGAAAGTGGAAAACGGAAAATGGAAGATGAAGAATAGAAAATCAGATTTTCATTTATCAAACTTAAAAAGTCCGCTTAATTTTTCATTTTCCGTTTTCCACTTTCCATTTAATTTAACTTCTTTTTAACCTTTCGTTCACATCACGTTAAATCGCTTCGCCTATTCTGCAACCTTGGTGTAACCGTCGCGCTTTTATAATCGTGAGTTTTATTCTACATTTCTAGTTAATGGAACAGAGAAAACTTCTTGAGCGCGAGCTTGATATTTTGCGCGACCGGCTGCTCCTTATGGGCGGCGAAGCCGAACTTGCCGTTCAAAGGGCGATGCACGCGCTCGAACAGCGCGATAGCGAAGTTGCCAATCAGGTTTTAGAGAATGACACGGTGATTGACCGTCTGGAATTGGAAATCGATCGGCTGAGCGTCGAAGTTTTAACTTTGCGGCGTCCCGTCGGACGCGAATTGCGATTGGTGATTTCGATTTTCAAGATAACGCCGATTTTAGAGCGCATCGCCGACCACGCTTCGAGCATCGCGCGCGCCGCGCTCGAACTTAATGATGAACCGGAACTGAAAAACTTCGGCGAACTGAGCCAAATGGCGGAACGCGCGCTGGAAATGCTGCAATCGGCGCTTGACGCTTTCACCTCTAACGACGCCGAAAAAGCGCGCGAGCTGATAAAACGCGACGAGGAAGTTGACCGTATCTACGATAATCTCGTCAACAATTGGATGGAAACGATGTCGCAAGACGCGACGAAATCAAAACGGCTGGCGCGTCTTTTGTTTGTCGCCAAAAATCTTGAACGTATTGCCGACTACGTCAAAGACGTTTGCGAATTGACGGTTTATATGCGGGAAGCTGTTTTTATCAAACACAACCGAGGCGAATGAAAAGTGGAAAACGGAAAATGGAAAATAGCTTTTCCCCTAAACATTAACGTTAACCTTTTCCCTATTTTTTCATTTTCCACTTTCCATTTTTAACTTATGTCCAACGAAATTTTAATCATCGAAGACGACGCCGATATTGCCGAGAGTTTGCAATATAATTTTAAACGCGAGGGGTTTCGCACCGTGCTTGCCGAATCGGGCGAAAAAGGCTTGCGTCTCGCGCTCGACGAGAAAAATGCGCCGTCGCTGATTATTCTCGATTTGATGCTGCCGGGAATGAGCGGGATGGAATTGTGCCGTCGTCTGCGCCGCGAGCCGCAAACGCAAAAAACACCGATTATAATGCTGACTGCAAAAGCGGCTGAGATTGATAAAATCGCCGGATTAGAAACGGGCGCGGATGATTATATCGTTAAACCGTTTTCTGTTAAGGAAGTCGTTGCGCGTGTTCGCGCAGTTTTGCGCCGCTCAGACAAAGACGAAATTCAGCGCTACGAATCGGGCAATCTGGCAATCGATTTTGCAGACGTGCGCGTTACCTGCGGCGGCACGGACGTAAAACTGACGCGCAAGGAATTTGCCCTTCTGACATACTTGATAAAAAGCGCGGGACGAGTCGCTACGCGCCAAAATCTGCTCGACAATGTTTGGGGTTATAGTTATTTCGGCGACACGCGCACGCTCGACGTTCATATTCGCCGCCTGCGCCAAAAGTTGGGCGATTGCGGCAGTTGTATTGAAACGGTCGTCGGCATTGGTTACAGGTTTATCGAAGTGAAATGAGTTTTTTGAATAGATGGTTTTCCGACAAAGATAGAGACGAAAAAGTTTCGCCGCAGCTTGTCAATAAAATCTTGGAGACGATGCGCGAAAGCGTGATTGTCGTCGGCGAAGACACGCGAATTTTATCCTCCAACCGGGCGGCGTATGACGCTTTCGCACGCAAAAACGGCGCGCTTGCCGGCAAACGCCTGAGCGAAGTCATCCGCGATTTAACGCTGCACGAAGCATTTCGCAAAGCTCTCGCCGAAAATAAATCGTCCGACATCGAGTTGGAGATTCCTCTCGAACACCGTAAATTCGACGTGCATATCGCACCGATTCAAATCGGCGAGACGAAAGGCGCAATCGGTGTTTTCTACGACATCACGCAGATTGAACGGCTCGAAACTGTTCGACAGGAATTTCTCTCAAACATCTCGCACGAGCTTCGCACACCGCTGACATCGATTCTCGCTTTTGTCGAAACGCTAGAAGACGGCGCGATTCGGGACGAGGCAAACAACCAACATTTTCTTGGCGTCATTCGCCGCAATGCCGAGCGAATGCACCGCTTGATTGACGATATTCTTGAGCTTTCGACAATTGAATCGGGCAAAATCGCGCTCAATATAAAAAAAATAAATCTCTCGCGTCTCGTAACCGAAATTTTCACTAATCTATCGGGCAAAGCCAATGAACGCCGAATTAAATTTATCAATGAAATTGCCGAAGACGTTTATGTTTCCGCTGATGCGGTCAGGCTCGAACAAATGCTTACGAATCTAATCGACAACGCCGTCAAATTTAACCGCGACGGGGGAAAAGTCGTTGTTCGGCACAAACAAAACGCCGTCGGCAACAATGTAATTTCCGTCGCTGATACGGGCGAAGGCATATCCAATGAGCATCTACAGCGGATTTTTGAACGCTTTTACCGCACAGACCGCGCCCGCTCGCGCGAAATCGGCGGAACGGGTTTGGGACTCGCAATCGTCAAACATCTCGCCCGACTGCACGAAGGCGAAGTTTCCGTTGCTTCAAATATCGGTGAAGGCACGACATTTCTTCTCGAACTGCCCGTAAAACCTGTCTAAAATCATTCCCGTATTTTCTTCCAAGCTGCCCGAATCTGTGTTATCATAGCCGTAACTTCAACATCATTTTTCAAATGCGGATTGGATTTCCCTAGTTCGTTTTTCAATTTTTTTCGGAAGTTGACCCTTCGGGCGAAGCAATTTATGGAATTAATCATCGGGCAAAAAGTTTCTTATCCGAATCAAGGCGTCTGCGAGGTTGAAGGCGTCGAGCAGAAAAAAATCGGCGACTGCCTGATGAGTTTTTATCTGCTGCGAATTTTAAGCGACGATTCAACGATTTTCGTCCCCGTCGAAAATGCGAACTCAGTCGGAATCCGTCCGGTTATCAATCCGAAACAATACAAAAATTTAATAAACGGCTTGAGCGAAGATTTCGGCGAAGTGTCAAACGATTGGAAAACTCGCTCGCGGGAATACAGCGAGAAACTTCAATCGGGCGACGTCTTCAAAGCGGCTGACGTTTTAAAGAAACTAACTTTTTTAAGCCACGAAAAAAAACTTTCGTTCCGCGAACAAACCTTGCTCGAAAAAGCGAGATTTTTAATCGTCTCGGAAGTTACAAATGCCGGACTTGCCAGCGAAAACAAAATCGAAAATAAAATAAACCAATTGGTCGAAAACGCCTGCGCCAAACATCACACGACGCAGCCGAGCGTGATGGCAGCGCATTTATAAATGATGAAGGATAAAAAGTAAGAAACAATGTTTTGATTCTTATCCTTTATTCCTTCTCATATCTCGCCCGCACGACGGTTTTAATATTTCCGCGAACGTGGAAATCGCCTTCAATCTCAACTTTTAACGGGTCGCACGCACGGATGAAATCTTCTAGAATAATATTAATGACATGCTCGTGAAAAACCTTTATTTCACGAAACGAATTGATGTAGAGCTTTAAACTTTTCAGTTCGATACAGCGCTCGCGCGGCACGTATTTTAATTTAATAATTGCGAAATCCGGGAAATCCGAAAACGGGCAAATCGCCGTAAATTCGGGAATCTCGAAATCTATCCAAATCTCGCGCCCGACATATTCATAGCGAAAAGTGTCGAGCGGAAAAAGATTCATTTCCTCGCGCTTTGTGGAACGGATGTCCAAATTCTGCTTATTTGTCGGCGGTAAATTAACGTTGTCTAACATAGAAAATTCTCCGGTCGGTAATCGAAACGATTATTTTACCAAAAAAAGCGGTGCGAATAAAAACAGTGGAAAGCAGAAAAACCGGAAACCGACAATTAATAATTTATTTTCTACTCGTTTAATTATCTAATTCGTTTCGCAGCGGCTAAATCCCGAATGCCGCGCGTGTGAAGTTCGCCGAGAAGATTAACGAAAATATGCGCTGTTGCGTGCGCGTCGTCCGAAGCGCGATGATGATTAACCAGCGCGACCGAATAATAAGCGGCAACCGTATTGAGCCGGTGATTTTCGATGTGAGGAAGCAGTTTGCGAGCAAGCTGGACGGTGCAGAGATGTTGATTGGCGACGCTGTAGGCTTCGTAAATTCTGCCGATTTCGTGATTCAAAAAACGCAAATCAAAATGCGCGTTGTGCGCGACCAGCACTGCGTCGCCGATAAAATTCAGAAAGTCGTGCGCGATTTCTCGAAACTTCGGCGCGAATTTGACCATCCGGTCGCTGATTCCGGTTAGCTGCGTGATAAAAATCGGAATCGGCGTTTCGGGATTAACGAGCGTGTGAAATTCATCGACGATTTTTCCACTGCGGACGCGATACGCGCCGATTTCAGTGATGCGGCACGGCGGAGTTTTCGCGCCCGTCGTTTCCAAATCGAAGACGACGAATTCCGTGTCCGCCAGATTTCGTTTTTTCGCCGCGAGTTCGACCAATTCAACCGTATCGTCGTTCAATTGCAGGCGCGGGTCGGTTGCAACAAGGTCGGAAATCAGCAGGCGCGCCAGTTCCGCATCCGGCGCGGCGATTCTCATCACGCGGTCAACCACTCTGACCGCCGGCGCGCGACCGCCGTGAGACTGCAAAAGCTGAATAGTTTCGCTAACGAGCAGTGAATCGGAAATGAGATTTGAATAAGGCGGCATATTTTATAATGGTAAACGGTAAATGGTAAATCGTAAATAGTAAATCAAAGAAGATGTCTTACATTAACCATTTACCATTTACCATTTACCGTTTCTTATTTACTATTTATCAATGTCTATTTCTCTGCTGCTGCTTTTTCTTTTAACCGTCGGCGGCTTGGCGCTAACGTATGTTTTTGCGAGAGATGAATCCCTTCTGTGGCGCGTCTGCGCGGGAAATGTCGTCGGCTCAGTTGTTTTCAGCTTGATTTGTTTTCTGACGGCTTGCGCGGCTGGCTTTTCGGCGCTGACGGTTTCGTTTTCGTATTCGCTGACGCTTTTGCCGCTTGCGCTTTTCAGCCGAAAAAATTTCCGGCAAAAGTTTTTTAGCGATTGGCAGGCGGCTGGCAAAAAACTCGAAGGCGCGGATTTTAATAAATTTCTGCGCTTCGGCTTTTATTTTTTCTTTCTTGTTTTGTTCTGGTTTTTTTTCCAGCGCGCGATGATGGAAACCGGCGAGGGAATTTTCATCGGCTCGTCGCATAACTTGGGCGATTTGCCGTTTCACTTGGGCGCGATTTTTTCTTTTACCGACGGGCAAAACTTTCCGCCCGAAAATCCGTCGTTTGCTTTTGCGAAATTCACGTATCCGTTTATGGCGGATATTGTCGTCGCAAGTTTTGCGGAATTCGGCGCGCGCGTCAGCGATGCGATGCTTATCCAAAACGTCGCGCTGGCTTTTTCCCTGCTCGTCATTTTGGAAAGATACGTTTTCAAATTAACCGACAATCGAATCGCGGCGCGGCTTGCGCCGTTTCTACTTTTTTTCTGCGGCGGCATCGGGTTTTTGTGGTTTTTCAAAGACGCTCTGGCAGCGCCCGAAGGATTTTATAAATATCTATGGAATCTCCCGGTAGATTACACGATTCGTCAGGACAAATTTCATTGGGGCGCGGCGCAATATATATTTCGCTGGGGCGATTCACTGACGACGCTCTTTTTAACGCAGCGCAGCTTGCTGCTCGGAATGCCGCTGACGCTGATTGCTTTGCAGAAAGTCTGGGAGATTTTCACCACAGACACACAAAGACATGAAGAAAAAACCAACGAAAACCACTTAGACAAACAAACGTTTTCCGTTGTCCGTTTTCCATTTTCCACTTTTCTCGTCGGCTTATTAGCCGGAACTTTGCCGCTCGTTCACACACACAGTTTAGCGGTTTTATTTATCGTCTGTGCATTTTTATTTTTCTTTAGTCTGGACAAATGGCGCGATTGGCTGGCGTTCGGATTTGGCGTTTCTATCATCGCCATACCGGAACTTCTCTGGGCGATGTCGGGCAGCGCGACGCGCTTCGGCGTTTTTGTCGATTGGCATTACGGCTGGACGGCGGACGACGAAAATATTTTCTTTTTCTGGCTGAGAAATCTCGGATTGTTTATTCCGCTACTCGTTTTGGGAATTTATTTTGTATTCAGAGATAGAAACAAAACGGCTGAACCGCAGAAACCCGAAAATGCAGAGCAAGAAATTAAATTGCGGACAAATGCAGGTAAAAGCGAGTTAAAAGCAGAAGAATTAAAAAACCAAACTCGGCAATCGACAATCAGCAATCAGCATTTACTTTTCTACGTTCCGTTCTTGCTGTGTTTCATTATTCCGAATCTCGTCCGGCTCGCGCCTTGGGAATGGGACAATATTAAGATTTTGATTTACTGGCTCGTCGGTTCGATTCCGTTTGTCGCGCTGGTTTTAGCGCGCCTTTGGGAAGAGCGTGGCGTTTCGCGTTTTATTGCCGCCGGTTGTTTGATTGCTTTAACTTTGACAGGCGCGCTCGACGTTTGGCGCGTTTGCTCGCGCGCGATAAATTATAGAGTGTTTGAGGCTGATTCGATAAAACTTGCCGAGCAAATCCGTCAGAAAACCGCGCCGAAGGCAATGTTTCTGAACGCGCCGACTTATAATACCGCGCTCGTTTTGACGGGCAGACGTTCTCTTATGCGCTACACCGGACATCTTTCTTCTTACGCGATTGATTACGAGCCGCGCGAAACGGAGTTGAAAAGAATTTACGAAGGTTCGGCTTTAGCGAGCGATTTACTGAAAAAATACGGCATCGAATACGTCGTCGTCAGTCCCGAAGAGCGAGATTACTGTCAGGGAAACAACGTCGCGCTAAACGAAGACTATTTTCGCCAATTTCCCGTTGCGGCGGAGGTCGGGCAATACAGGGTTTATAAAATTAAATAACTTGCAATGAATAACGATATAGAAAACTTGGGAGAATCGGCAACAGATAACGAATCATATAAAACCGACACGCTTTGGCTCATCGCATGTTCGATAATCACCGCGCTCGCCGCATTTGTGCGTTTCTTCTGGCTCGAATTAAAACCTCTGCATCACGACGAAGGCGTCAACGGTTTTTTTCTGACGACACTTTTCCGCGAGGGCGTTTATAAATACGACCCGCAGAATTATCACGGTCCGACGCTTTATTATATTGCGCTGGCTTTTACAAAAATATTCGGCTTGAACACTATCGGCATCCGCGCAAGTGTGGCAGTTTTCGGCGTTTTGACGGTTGTTCTGGCTTTTTTTCTAAAAAATTATATCGGCAAAATCGGAAGTCTCGCCGCCGCGCTTCTTCTCGCGCTCTCGCCGGGAATGGTTTTTATTTCGCGCTATTTTATACACGAATTAGCATTTGTTTTTTTTAGTTTCGCCATTGTCATCAGCATTTTGTATTTCGTCGAAAAGCGCAAAGCGGGCGTTTTCGCAATCGCTTCGATGACGTTTCTGCTGCTTGTCTGTTTTCTGCCGACCGCGCTTAATCTGGCAAAGGCAATCGGCGAAGAAAACGCAACGCTCGTCTGGATTGTGCGCCTCGGACTTTTCGCCGTCGAAGCGGTTCTTGTGTTTTTGATAATGCGTATGATTCTGGCGTGGAACGCGGGCAGAGCGATTTATTTGATGCTTGCTTCGGCGTCAACTGCTTTACTTTTTGCGACTAAAGAAACAGCCTTTGTTACCATCGGCACAATGGCAATCGCCTGCCTATGCGTCTGGATTTGGCGAAAGATTCATCGCGCGATGTTCGGCGAGTTTGACAAAAACGAACTCGAACCTGTCGAACTGACTTGGAAAAACTTCCGCGCCGGTTTAGGAGATTCGGGCGATTTGTCTTTGGTTGTAGTTGCGTGCGCGGTTGTTTTCGCATACGTCGGCATTTTGTTTTTCTCTTCGTTTTTTACATACCCGGAAGGCATCAAAAAAGCGTTTGAGGCTTATGCTTTATGGACACAGACCGGAAAGAAAGACCACACGCAAAACGGAACTTGGGCTTATGTGAGATGGGGAATGAAGCTGGAGTCGCCGATTTTTATTTTATCGGCAATCGGAACTTTGATTGCGCTGGCAAAAGCGCGGCATCGTTTTGCAGTATTTGCGGGCTTTTGGGCTTTCGGACTGTTTGCAGCTTACACGCTTATTCCGTATAAAACGCCGTGGCTCGCGCTTTCTTTTATACTGCCGATGTGCATTGTCGCCGGTTACGGCATTAATGAACTTCTGACGAACAAAGATAAAATCGTCAAAGTTTTGGGCGCGCTTCTACTTGTTATGGCAACGGCAATCTTGAGTTACCAAACTTACGATTTAAATTTTGTGCGTTACGACGACGATTCGATGCCGTATGTTTACGCTCATACGAAGCGCGAATTTCTTGATTTAATCAATAAAATCGAGCATTACGCCGAGAAAAGCGGCGCGGGCAAAGAGGCGAGTATCGCAATCGTCTCGCCCGATTACTGGTCAATGCCCTGGTATATGCGCGATTACAAAAACGCCGTCTTTCACGGACAACTAACGGACGCAAACTCTGTGGAAATGATTGTCGCCTCGACCGCGCAAACCGCCGAACTGAAAACGCGATACGCCGCGCATTACAAATACGACGGAACTTATCCGCTGCGTCCGGGCGTTGATTTAATCCTTCTCGTGCGAAAAGATTTAGCGGACGCCGGCGCGAAAGAAATTTATGAAATCAACGGGACTCCGTAAGGCAAATGTTAGCGGCAAGACTTTATCCTGCAACTTAATGAAAATGCAGTTTTTTGCGTGCCGCTTTAATGTTTTTGCTGTTTCGGCTGCTTTAATAAAATTTAATCGTATAGCCGAATCTTACTCCGCGTCCTATTTCGGGCGAAAACTCTTTAATAAATGAGACGTGATTGAAATAAAGTTTGTTCGTCAGATTATAGCCGTAAACCGAAAAAATATTAGCGAAGCGTTTTCGCGGAACGACAATATTTCCGGCAAGATTAAAAACTCCGTAGCCTGCCGTCGGAGTTTCTTCGTCGAAAACGCGCTTTTGGGCGGCGGCTAAAGTCAATTCGGGTCGCACGGTCAAGAATTTATAATGTGCGTCTAAACCGAGATGAGCGCGGAACGGCGGAATGCGCGGCAAGGGTGTGCCTGATTTTAATCGCGCATTGACGTAATCGAGATTTCCGAACAAATCCAGATATTTATGCGCCTTAAATTCCAGACTTTCTTCTGTTCCGTAGAAACGACTGTTGCCCTGCAAGTAGAAAGCTAACGGCAATTCCGTGTCTTCGTCAATTTCATCGGTTCGTCGCAAAAAGATGAAGTTTTTGATGTCGTAGTAGAAAAAATTCGACTCGGCGCGAAAACGTCCCGCTTGATACCGCAACGAGAAATCAATTCCGTTGCTGATTTCCGGTCGCAGACGATTATCGCCGATTTCAAACGAAAGCGAATCGTCGTGCGGACCGTTGTTATATAATTCTTCGAGCGCGGGCGCGCGGTGCGAGCGCGTGAAATTGGCGACAAAAACCGTGTTTTCCCGAAATGGAATTTTGATGCCGAACGCGCCGGAAAACCCTGTTATGTCGCGCTTGAGCAAATCGGTGTCGGTCGGGCGATAACGATTGTTTTCGACGCGCGCGCCGAATTGGAAACCGATTCGTTTGAAGTTTAATTCTTCCAAGCCGAACGCCGAAAACGAATCTTGCCGCACGAGTCCGGGAATCAAAGTTTCCGCGCCTTCGGTGCGGTAATTTCGGCGATAACCGTCAACACCGAAAGTTCCGGTCAGATCTTTATAGCGGCGCTGGCTGAAAAGTCCGCGATACGAATAAACTTTGTTGTCGAAAACGATTGCCGCGGCTTCCGGCACGCCCGTTTCTTCGCCTTCCGATTCAAATTCTTTCTGATTCAAATCGCTG
>JALYZF010000156.1 GCA_030948995.1 Acidobacteriota bacterium | reverse complement strand
CGCTCGTTTATGCGAAAGGTCGCGGCATTGTCGTTTCCGAGCCTTCGATTGTGGCAATCAACAAAGTTACCAATCAAGTCGAAGCCGTCGGGCGCGACGCCAAAGAAATGCTTGGGCGAACGCCGGGCAATATCGTCGCTATTCGTCCGATGAAAGACGGCGTGATTGCAAATTTTGAAGTGACGGAGAAAATGCTTCAGCATTTTATTCGCAAAGCGCATAACGGAAAATCATGGGTGCGCCCGCGCGTCGTTATCGGAATTCCGTCCGAGATTACGCAAGTTGAGCGTCGCGCCGTCGAAGATTCAGCATATCGCGCTAAGGCTTCCGAGGTTTATTTAGTTGAAGAAGCAATGGCTGCGGCAATCGGTGCGGGCTTGCCGATTACCGAGCCGCACGGAAATATGGTCGTTGACATCGGCGGTGGAACGACTGACATCGCGGTTATATCGCTTTCGGGTATTGTTTATTCGCGCGCCGTTCGCGTCGCCGGAAACGAGATGGACGAAGCAATTACGCAGTTTATTAAACGCAAATACAATCTCCTTATCGGCGAGCGCACGGCGGAAGCGATTAAAATCGCGCTCGGTTCGGCGTTTCCCCTCGACGAGCCGTTGACGATGGAAGTTCGCGGGCGCAATTTGATTGAAGGAATTCCAAAGACTATTACAATTTCCGACGAAGAAATTCGCGAAGCATTGTCCGATGCAGTTGCGACAATAATCAACGCCGTTCGCGTCGCGCTTGAACGCACGCCGCCGGAACTCTCTGCCGATATTGTCGAACGCGGAATCGTTTTGACGGGCGGCGGCGCGCTGCTGAAAAATCTCGACAAGCGTCTGATGATTGAAACCGGCTTGCCCGTCGTTTTGGCGGACGACCCGCTCTCTTCGGTCGTGCTTGGAACAGGCAAAATGCTTTCCGATTTTGAACTTTTGAAACGAGTTAAATGGGATAATTCATTAATGACAGGTAATTAGTGGTGAGTGGTGAGTGGTTAGTGGTGAGCGGAAATTCATTAACTAAGCACTCACCGTTCACCGTTCACCACTAAAAAGATGGTCGAGCGAAGTCAGCAAGAAGTTTGGAAAGTAACGCCTTGGCTAATGATTGCCCTGCTTCTTGGTAATTTTATTTTGATGGCGTGGGACGCCAAGACAGATTCGCAGCAAAGAGTTATCCGCGTTTGGGCGCAGACGGCTGCCGATTTTGTGCAGTCGCCGGTCGCCACAGTCAGTTCATCTGCAAGTAATTATTTCCAATCATTTGCCACTTTAAGAACCGCGCAGAGCGAAAACGACCAACTTAAACAGCGCGTTCAGGAACTTGAAGTTGAAATCCAGAATAAAGAAAGTTTATCGGTTGAAAACGAACGTCTTAAATCCTTGCTCGCCTTAAAAGAGCGCTCTCCCTATAAAATTCTGCCCGCGCAAATTATCGGGCGCGACCCGTCGGCGTGGTTCGACACTTCGATTATCAATCGCGGCAGTCTCGACGGCGTAAAATTAAATATGCCGGTCGTCGCCAGCGGCGGTCTTGTCGGCAGAGTAACGGCGGTCAGTCCTTTGACTTCACAAATTTATTTACTAACCAGAGAAAAAGTTGCCGAAGGCGGCGTCATCGGCGAAATCGGAACGTCAAACGCGCTCGGCGTCGTCAGCGGAACGGGGAAAAAGGAACTGCTTGAAATGGGTTATGTGCCGGGCAGCACCGAAGTTCAGATTGGCGAAAGCGTTTACACGACCGGACAAGAAGGAATTTATCCGGCGGGACTAAAAATCGGCGAAATCGTCGAAGTCCGCTCCGGTTCGGCGACCGTTCCGCATCAGATTTTTATCAAGCCGAGCGCAAATCTTTACACGCTGCAGGAAATAGCCGTTCTTCTCTACGAGCCGCCGCCGCGTCCCGATTATGACAAAACCGTGCCGAATGCCGGGAAAGATGAAAAAGGCGGAAAGAAGAAATAATGGTAAATGGTAAACGGTAAATGCTGAATGAAAAGCAAATTTACCGTTTACCATTTACCGCTTACCATTAATACTGATGGAACAGGTAAAAATCACAATTGCATTAATCATCGCCATACTGCTTCAGTGGACGCTCCGCACTGTTGCAGAACCTCTGGCGTTTATTGATTTTCCTCTAATTATCATAGTTTATGCCGCGCTTCAGCGAGGCAGTATTCAAGCCCTCTTTTACGGTAGCATCGCCGGACTTGCCGTCGATGCTTTGAGCGGCGGTCTGCTCGGCGCAAACGGTTTTTCTAAAACGTTGATTGCGTATGTCGTTTCCGAGATTGTGCGGCGCGTCTATCTGGACAACTTGCTGCTCAGAATTCCCGTCATAGCAGGCGCATGTCTTCTTAATGATTTGGTTTATTACGGTATGCACAGACTCCTTGGACAAGTGCCGCCTGCGGAATTTGTTACGACGACGGCTTATACGGTGATCGGAACGACTATCGCCGGAACAATCGTTTACTTGATTTTAGACAGCTTTTTTGCCGAAGACGCAAAAATGCGAAAACGCGAAATTTTTACGCCGCGTCGTCAGACGCGGCGGCGAAACCCGATTCGATTGGGAAGCCGAAGATAAAAACATACCAGAAGTAAAAATCCTAAAATAATAAATTAAAAGATATAAATCGGTCTTTATGAAGTTGAACGACCAAGCGCAAAATCTAGGAATCCGAGTCGGCACGATTCAGGTCGCAGCCTTTGTTTTATTGACCATTCTCGGTCTGCGTCTTTATTATCTGCAAATTGTTAAGGGAGAATATTATAACGAAAAAGCTGAAAATCAGCGCGTTCGCTTAATTCCGATTCCCGCGCCGCGCGGAGCGATTTTTGACCGCTACGGCAAACTTCTGGTTGACTCGCGCCCGACTTACAATATTACTCTTTCAAACGAGCCGATAAAGAAAATTGATTTGACCGACCGCCTCGAAGATTACGCTCAAGGCTTGAGTGTTGACCGTCAATATTTAATCGAAAGATTAAACTTCCTCAAAAAACAGCCTGAGTTTGAAACGATGGTTTTGAAGGAAAATGCGGCGATTCAAGATATAGTTTGGGTCGAATCGCATACTTTGGAATACCCGGAACTTCGCGTCGAACTCCAGCCGCAGCGTTTTTATCCGCTCGGCACAGTCGCGGCGCACGTTCTCGGCTATGTCGGCGAAATCAGTCCGAAACAATTGGAAAAACCTGAGTCCCAAGCGAAAGGCTTGCGCCCGGGCGACATTATCGGCAAAGGCGGACTCGAACAATATTACGACGAATATTTGCGCGGCAAACCCGGATACAGAAAAGTTATCGTTGACAGCCGCGGGCGCGTGCAGAGCGAGCTTGAAACCGTCCCGCCGCAAGCCGGGCAAGACCTTGTTACGACGATTGACCTTGATTTGCAGTTAGCGGCAGAACAGCAACTCGCAACTTCGACGACAAAACGCGGCACGATTATTTCGCTTGATCCCAACAACGGCGAGGTTCTCGTAATGGCTTCAGCGCCTTCTTTCGACCCGAACGCTTTTGTAACCAGAAGCACGACGCGCGAAGGACGCAGGGAAATTGCCGGCTACTACACGCACGAAGAACGCCCGCTTCTCAACCGCGCCATTCAAGGACGTTATCATCCCGGCTCGACTTGGAAAATACCCGAATCGGTCGCCGCACTACAGCAAGGTGTAATTACAGTAGGTCATTCAAACATCGTCTGCGGCGGCGGCATACAGGTCGGCAATCGCTTTACGCGCGACACGAGCGGCAATCACGGAACGCCGGATTTGCCGACCGCGATTACGCATTCGTGCGACGGTTATTATTATCGTCTGGCATTGAAGATGAAGCTCGAAGGCTTGATTCAAATGGTTGAAATGTTTGAATACGACAAGACGACCGGCATTGATTTGCCGAATGAAAAAATCAGCCACACGCCGAAATATTTTGAGCCGTATATAAAGAAACGCGACGGCGGAAAATGGAACGATATTGAAACGGTTTTCGCGTCCATCGGGCAAGTTACGGTGGACGTTACGCCGATTTCGATGCTGCGCGCCGTCGCAAGCGTCGGCGTCGGCGGCAGGATGTATGTGCCTCATCTGTTAAAAGAATTCAAAGCAATCGGCGCAATCGGCGAGGAAGGCGACAAAAATTATGTTCCGGCGCGCGCCTCTTTCGGCTTTCAAAAGACCGAGCCGAAAATTATCGAAATGACGCCCGAACAAAACGCTTACGTTTTGAAAGGAATGTGGGGCGTCGTCAATAACGGCGGAACTGCCGGACGAATCAAAATGGCGAACTGGGAAATTGCGGGTAAAACCGGAACGGCGCAAAACTCGTCAATCGGTTCGGGCGGCGCGAAAGACCACGCCTGGTTCGTTTCGTTCGCTCCGGCTTATAAACCGGAAATTGCCGTCATCGCCTTGATTGAAAACTCCGGCTTCGGAGCGGCAAACGCCGCGCCCGCCGTCAAAGGCGTTTACGATGCGTATCTTTTGAAAACTCACCCCGAAATATCGGGCGGGCAGCAACAGGTGGCGATGAAGTAGCAATTACGAATTTCAAATTACGAATGAAGAAAAATCTTTCTCGTAATTCGCAATTTGAAATTCGTAATTCGTAATTGATTATGGTTGCAGTAATAGAAAAACGAACTTTTAGAGATTTCGATTGGCTGATAGCGTTCCTCGCCGTGGCAATCGTCAGCTTCGGCGTCTGGCAAATTTATAACGCGCAGCCGACGGAAACTTATTGGCAAAAACAGATTATCGGTTTGGTTATCTCGCTTGTCGCGCTGGTTGTCATCGCAACTATGGATTACCGCCGCGTCATTGACGCCGCGCCGTTTTTTTACGGAATCGGCTTGGTTTTGCTGGTATTAGTTGTTATTCCCGGCATCGGAATGAAAGTTAATGGTCAGCAGTGCTGGATAAAAGTTCCGCTCATTGGACAGTTCCAGCCGTCGGAGTTCGTCAAAATTCCCGTCGTTTTAATGCTCGCCAAATATTTCGGCTCGCGTAAGGATGGGTTTTTAACCATCAAGGAAATTCTCATCGGCGGAGCAATTTTGGGCGTGCCTTTGGCACTAATTATGCTCGAGCCGGATGCCGGGCAATCAATCACATATTTCCCGCTTCTGGCAGCGGTTCTATTTCTCTCCGCAATCAGAATCAGATGGGTTGTTTTAATTATTCTCGGTGGACTGATCTTTGCGCCGCTGGCTTTTTGGGTCGGTGTCAAAACGGGAAAAATAAAACCGTATCAAGTCGAGCGCATAAATGTTATTATCGATCCTGATAATGTTGACCCGAAAGGCTTCGGCTATCATACGGTTCAATCAATGATTACGGTTGGAAAGGGAAGTTTGTCGGGTATCAAAGGCGACACGGAAAGCTCGCAGAGCGCACTGAAATTTTTGCCCGAACCGCACACGGATTTTATCTTTGCGGTTACGGCAGAAAACACTGGATTTATCGGCTGCGTGTCCTTGCTTCTTGCTTACGCGCTTCTTTTGTCGCGTCTTGTCGCAGGAGCGAGACAAGCGCCCGACCGAGCCGGAATGCTCGTGATAATGGCGATTGTGCTTGAACTGACATTTCAAATTTTCATGAACATAGGGATGGTTTTAGGTTTCTTGCCGGTTATCGGCGTCCCGCTGCCGCTGATGAGCGCGGGACTTTCGGCGGTTTTGGCGACGTTTATCGCCATCGGTTTTGTTATCAGCGTGAAAATGCGGCGGTTCGTCAACTAAGGAGATTTTTGTAATATGGCGAAAGAGATGAGGAAAATTGCGACTCGTGAAGTAGAAACGGTAGAGAGGAAAAAGAAACGCGGGTTTTGGGGCTACGTTTGGCTTCCCGTAGCGCTTCTGCTTGCGCTTTCGGCTGGCGGCTTGACCGGCGTTTTGGCTTCATATTATTTGAATAATTCTCGCTACGCGACGGAAGTTTCCGCGCTTGCAACTTATCGCCCGCCGCAGGTTACGACGATTTACGCCGACGACGGCGAAACGGTTCTGGCAGAGTTTGCGCTTGAAAAACGCATTCCGATTAAGCAGGAAGATATTCCGCCGCTTGTCGAACACGCGCTTTTAGATATTGAAGACAATCGTTTTTACAATCACATCGGCATTGACCCGTATCGTATCTTAGGCGTTGTCATCAAAAAATTGACGACAGGAAAAACCGAAGGCGGCTCGACAATTACGCAGCAACTGGTCAAAAATCTTTTCCTATCGCGCGAGCAGACGCTTTCGCGCAAAACGAGCGAATGGATGATGGCGCTTGAAATCGAACGCTTTTACACAAAGCGCCAGATTCTCGAAATGTATATGAACTATATGTTTCTCGGCGCGGGTTCATACGGCTTTGAAGCAGGCGCGCGGACGTATTTCGGCAAATCCTTAAAAGACGTAAACGTCGAAGAAGCCGCGCTGCTGGCGGCGATTATGAAATCGCCTGAATACTCGCCGACGCGCAATATGGAAAAGGCAAAAGAGCGCCGCGACATCGTGCTTGACCAGATGGCGAGATACGGCGATATTACCGATGCCCAAGCCGAAGCCGCCAAAGCCAAGCCGATAAAACTTGCCGACACCGCTTATTATCAATCGCTGCCGAAATCGACGGCGTGGGATTACCCGGTCGAGGAAGTTCGCAAATACTTGGAAGAAAAATACACGACGCGCGTCGCCCAAGGTGGTCTGAAAGTTTACACGACAATTAACGTTGACGCCCAGAAAGTCGCTACAAAAGCTATCCGCGACGGCTTGCGTCAGTATGACAAAGGTCGCAAGTGGCGTTCGGATTATCAAAACATTTTAGTTGACGAAAACAATCAGCCGATTACAGACCAGAAACAAATCCAGAGCAGTCTTACTACGTTCAAGCACGCTGATTGGTATGGCGACGACTACGCGGCGGGCGAATTTATAAAAGGTCTGGTAACGAAAGTTGACCCGATTAAAGACGAAGCGACGGTTCGCTTCGGTAGATACACAGCCGTTGTAACCGCTAAAGAAATGGGCAAAAGCGGGAAAAAGCCGAAAGACGAATTGAAGGTCGGTTTTCTGCCCGAATTTGAAATCAAGGCAGCCGACAACGAAAAGCAAACTCTACAGGTTCAGCTTTCACAAGTGCCGGAAGTGCAGGCTGCGCTCGTCTCGCTCAACGCGCACACGGGCGAGATTGCCGCGATGGTCGGCGGCTACGATTATCATACAAACCGATTTAACAACGCGACGCAGGGACTCAGGCAAACCGGCTCGTGTTATAAGCCGTTTATCTACACAGCGGCGGTCGAATGGGGAATGACGCCCGATTCGATGGTTTCAGGCGCGCCGATTGATAGAAACGGCTGGCAGCCGCACAATTATGACGGCTCGCTTAGCTGTCCGAACGTGCCGATGAAAATTGCCTTGGCGAAATCTCTAAATATCCCGGCAGTTCACTTGCTCGACCAAGTCGGAGTCCAGACGGGCGCGCAGATGGTTCGCCGTTTCGGAATCACCAATCCGATGGCGCCTAGTTTAGCGTCGGCGCTCGGAGCAAGCGAGGCGTCGCTTCAGGAAATGGTTTCGGCTTATTCGACTTTTCCGAATAAAGGAGTGCGTGTTACGCCGCATTTGATACGAAAGGTTTACAACCGCGACGGAAGCCTTCTTGAAGAAACGAAGGAAACCACCTCGCGCGTTACAAGCGAATACGTCGCGCTGACGATGGTTGATTTGATGCGCGGCGTCGTCGAACTGCCGTTCGGAACGGCGCACGGCGCAAGTGCCGCCGGTCAAAAACTCGCAGGAAAAACCGGAACGGTGAACGACCACACTGACGTTTGGTTTATCGGCTATACGCCGACTTATGTAACGGGCATCTGGATGGGAAATCCGACAAAAAAAGAAGACCTCGGCTCATATATGACGGGCGGACACGGCGCGCTGCCGTATTTCAACGCCTTTATGAATGTCTATATGAAAGACAAGCCGAAGGAAAATTTCCCGGAAACGCCGCCGATGCCTTCAGAAATCAAAGCGCTTGCCGAACAGCGCAAACGCGAGGAACTCGAAAAACTTGAAAAAGCCGACCAGGAAGCCACAAGTCTCGGACTCAGCTTAAGCGGCGGCACGAAAACTAAACATACTACAAAAACTGCCGGAACTGACGGCGACGCAGGCGACGTTCCGACGACAATAGACCCGACCGCGACGCCGAAAATCGACATCTCGCCTGCCATAAAACCGAGCGAAGATGTGCCGAAAGCGCCCGTCAAGCCCGTAACTTCAAATACTCCGGCGAAGAAACCCGATACTCCGGCTGAAAAACCGCAAAAAGAGGGCGAGAAGCGAAAGGGCAAGAAAGGCGACGGCGACAACTAAAACAGTGGAACTCGATGCAATTCCGGCTCGTAAACGATTTTATGAAATTATCCGGCGAGCCGGACGGCATTGCCGTCAAACAGCACATAACCGAAAACTTTAAATTAAACGAAACAGTTTATCCGCCGAAGCTGAAGCAGCCGCGCCACACGCATTCGCTCGCTTCGTTCAGCTTCGTCTTGTCGGGAAACTATCTTGAAAACTTCCGCAGACGAGATTTTTCGCGCCAGCCTTCGACTGTGATTTTTCACCCGCCGCATGAATCTCATTCGGTTGATTACGGCAACAAAACCGTGCGGATTTTGAGCGTTCAAATCGGATTTGAAAAACTTGCATATATTCGTGAACAATCGATTGGTTTTGATTCTTCGACCAGCTGCCGCACGGACGCAACCACTTGGCTGGGAAATCGGATTTATCAAGAATTCCGGCGCGCCGACGGAGTTTCGGCTCTTGCAATCGAAGGACTTGTTCTGGAAATTCTGGCTGAAGCCTCGCGTATCCACAGCACCGCCGCAAACGAAAAAATTATTCCGAATTGGCTTAAAGAAGCAAAAGATTTTCTGCACGACAATTTCGCCGAATCGTTTGTTTTAGAAGATGTTGCCAAAATCTCCGGCGTTCATCCGGTTCATCTTTCCCGCGCGTTTCGCCGAAAATTCGACTGCACGATTGGCGAATATATCCGGCGTCTGCGCGGCGAATTCGCTTTGCGGCAAATTCGGGCGACCGACGCGACGCTCGGCGAGATTGCACACGCAGCAGGCTTTTCCGACCAGAGTCATTTCAATAAAACCTTCAAAACTCTATACGGTCTGACGCCTTCCGAATATCGCAGAATTTCCCGCCAAAGTTAGTTTGATACAAGAATGTTTGCCTCGTTCAAGACGAACTACAATTTCCGTGCTAAAAACTAAGAATAATGCGACTGTGAAAGATTTATTCGACCTGTTTGTTAACCTTTCGATTTTAGTGAGCGTTATAGAAACAGTTTAAATCAAAAACAGTTTCATCGACTTTCGACTTTTGCGGAATTTTATCTTTTGTTTTAAATCGAAACAGTGCCGAGATTCCTGCATTAATCAAGCAGCGTTTTAAAATTAAAGTCCGGGTTCAGGAAAAAGTATGTTCAAACTTTCGTCAATTATTGCAGTTGTGTTTCTTTTCATCGCGCAGATTTTTGCTCAATCGAATAAGCCGATGCTCGTCGGTCGCGTCGCAGTCAATCAAAACAAAATCGCGTTTACATACGCCGGAAAAATCTGGCTGGTTGACCGTAACGGTGGCGCGGCAAAACGTCTGACCGGCACGCCAAACGAAGAAACCGATCCGGTTTTCTCGCCAGACGGAAAGTCGATTGCGTTTTCGCGTTTGAACGGCGGCGATTGGGACGTTTATGTAGCTTCGGCGGACGGCGGCGAAGAAGCGCGACGGATTACGTTGATGCCGGAAAACGATTATATGGTCGCGTGGACGCCGGATGGTAAAGAAGTCGTTTTTGAAACTTCGCGAGACGAGGAAGGCGTTTTGCGTTTTTACAAAATGTCGGTTGAAAACCCGACGATTGCCGCGCCGCTGCCGATTCCGCAAGGTCTTGACGGCTCATTTTCTCCCGACGGGAAATCCATCGCCTACAATCCGCGCGAATTTCTTTTCGGCGAATGGCGTTATTATCGCGGCGGGATGATCGCGCCAATTTGGATTACGGATTTGCAGACGGGCGCAACCGAAAAACTGCCGAATCAAAATTTCAACGATAAATATCCGATGTGGATTGGCGATAAAATTTATTTTGTTTCCGACCGTACGGGAATTCCCAACCTTTTTATTTACGACCGCCAGACAAAACAGGCAAAGCAGTTGACGAAATTTGACGGGCAGGGAATTCGGCACGCCTCAGCGAGCGGCAGCGCGATTTCTTTTGTTCAAGACGGCAAAATACATCTATTCGATTTGGCGATGAATCAAGACAAAATCGTCAACGTTTCTGTTTCGCCCGATACTTCTGAATTGCTGCCGCGCAATGCGAACGCAATGCGTTTTCTCGAACAGAGTTTGCCGTCGGCGAACGGCGAAAAAATCGCTTTCGGCGCGCGAGGCGAGGTTTTGATTTTCGACGCGAAATCGGGCGAATACAAAAATCTGACGAATACTTCCGGCGCGGCGGAACGTTACCCGACAATCTCGCCGGACAATAAATCGGTTGCGTATTTTTCAGATGAATCGGGCGAATACGCGCTTCATATTCGTTCTTTGGAAAACGATTCGGTCAAAAAAATTACGATTGAAAAACAGCCGTCGTTTTACTGGAATTTAACTTGGTCGCCCGACTCGAAAAAGTTGGCTTTTAACGACCGGCGTTTGAATTTGTGGCTGGCTGACGCGGACAACGGCACGACGACTAAAATCGACGCTTCAGATTATTCGGCACAGGATAATTGGTCGGCGAGTTTCTCGCCCGATTCCAGATTTTTGACTTATGCGAAACGTCTGAAAAATCGCGCCGGAACAATTTTTATTTATGACGCGGCGCAGCGAAAATCTTTTCAAATCACCGACGGCAAAATGCACGCCGAGCAGCCGGTCTTCGACGCGAGCGGCAAATATCTGTATTTCGCCTCCAGCCCGAACGCTTTGACGAGCGAATTTGATTGGGCTGTGTTAAATGGAGAGTTTGCACGCCCGCTCGTCGTCAGCCGAGTTTACGCGCTCGTTTTATCGAATGATTCACCGACGCCGTTTTTGCCGAACGGTCAACCAAATTCGGACGCGAAAGTTTCCGAACCTGCGCCGCAAACGAAAATCGATTTTACGAATCTCGAAAAGCGTTTTGTAAATCTACCTTTGCCAACGCGCGATTATGCACGGCTCGACGCTGGCAGAGCGGGAAGGCTTTTCCTGACCGTCGGCGAATGGAGCAAAACGCCGGGTGATTTTAACTCGCAGCAGCAATCGACAACCGTTTATTCGTTTGACCTTGCAAAAGGCGGCGAGATGCAGAAAATCGTCGAAGACATCGGAGATTTCGATTTAACGCGAGACGGCTCGAAACTGCTTTACCGGAAAGGGCGCGATTGGTTTTTGGTTGACGCAGAAACCGCGCCGAAAGCGGGCGACGGCAAACTCGATTTGTCGAAAATGGAAGTTAAAATTAATCCGGCGGAAGAATGGCGACAAGTTTTTCACGAGTCGATGCGGATTATGCGCGATTGGTTTTACGACCCGAATTATCACGGGCAAAACCTGACCGCGCTCGAAAATTATTACGCTGCGTATTTGCCGACCGTTACGCGCCGCAGTGATTTAAATTCTTTAATGGGAAGAATGCTCGGCTCGGTTTCGGTCAGTCATTTCCGTATTGGGGGCGGAGACGCGCCGCAGCCTGCCGGAGGCGGAAAAGCTATCGGTCTGCTCGGCGCGGACTACGCGATTGAAAACGGACATTATCGCTTCAAGAAAATTTATCGCTCGACTTCCTACGCCGCATCGAACGGCAGTTTCAGCGCGCCGCTCGACGCGCAGGGCGTTGATGTCCGCGAAGGCGATTATCTTTTGGAAGTCAACGGAAACAAAGTCGAAGCGACGAAAAATATCTTGAGTTATTTTGAAGACACGGTTCGTAAGCCGACTCGAATTACCGTCAGTCAAAACTCAGACGGAAGCAATTCGAGAACTTATACGATTTACCCGTCGAACGGCGAAAATCGTCTTCGTCGCGCAAATTGGGCTGAGGAAAATCGTAAACTAGTCGATAAACTTTCAGGCGGAAAACTTGGCTACATTTTTATCGAAGGCTACGGCGGCGACGGACTTATGAACGCGATTCGCGGGCTGACGGGCTACGCCGACAAAGCCGGAATTATAATTGACCAACGCTTTAACGGCGGCGGCATCACGCCCGATTATTTGATTGAAATGATGCTCCGCAAGCCGCTTTATTATTACAGATTTCGCGGCGGCGAAGATTTGCCGACGCCCGTCAATCCCGCGCCGCCCGTCAAAGTAATGCTCATCAACGAATGGAACGGCTCGGCGGCGGAGACCGGAGCGTTTATGTTTAAGCTCGGCAAAGTCGGCACAATCGTCGGCAAGCGGACAATCGGCGCGGGAATCGGACCTTATTTTTTCACGCCCGGATTTGTTGATGGCGGGCGCGTCCAATTGCCGAACCGCGCGGCGTATAACCCCGACGGAACTTCGTGGGGAATCGAAAACTACGGCGTCGAACCGGATGTCGATATTGAAATTATGCCGCAGGATTTGATTGCCGGGCGCGACGCGCAGCTTGAAAAAGCCGTCGAAGTCGCAATGATGCAGATTCAAAAAAATCCAATCGTTCAGCCGAAACGTCCCGCATTTCCGGTTCATCCCGGCAGCGACAAAAAGGAAAGTTCATCGCGCATCGTTCAGCCTTCAACGTTTGCCTTGCCCGGCTCGGCGTTTCCCGCGCCGATTCCGAAACCGGAAGTTAAACCCGTTACGAACGGCAAATTTGCCGCTTATCTCGGACAATTTGACACACCGATGGGCGTAATTACTTTCAGTCAGGAAGGCGATAAATTAATCGGGCTGGCAGGCGGCGAGCGCATCGAACTTTTGCCCGATACAGCCGCGAAAGATAAATTCTCCGCTCAAACGGCGAGCGTAATCGTTACGTTTGAACGCGACGCAAGCGAAAAGATTATAAGCGTAACGGTTATTATTCCAAGCGGCAGAGAGTTGAAAGGCAAGAAAATTAATTAGAGCGGTTTCTTGATTGAATGAGTATCATCATTGTTTAAAAATTGATTTCTTTAATGTAGAAAATAGCGGCAAAAGCGCGATGATATGAAAATTCATCGCGCTTTTTCTTTTATTAGCTTAAAAACTTTTCCAGATAAAACGGCAGCATCTTGCGCCACCAATCCCAGTCGTGATTTACGTCTTTTCCCCAAACGTCCAAAATATGCGGGATTCCTTTTTCGTCGAGAATGCGCGAAAAATCTCGGCTTCTCTCCGGCGCTTCAAACGCGCCTTGTCCGGTTACGATGACGATTGAATCTGCCTTTTGCAGAATCGGAAGAAAAAAATCGTCGTTCAAATTTCTAACGTATTGTATCGGATTGTTGAAATAAACGTTGTCGTCCGTATAGTTTTTCAAATATGAACGAATGTCGTAGCTTCCGCTCATTGCAATTGTGCCGCGAAACTGGTCTGGATGTTTGAAATAGCAATTGGCGGAGAGAAACGCGCCCAAACTTGCGCCCGTCGTCAGAGGGCGAGCGTCCTGTCCGCATTCGTCGCGTATCAGCGGCATCACTTCTTCCTGAATATATCGGTCGTAGCGCGTTAGCAGCTCGGCTTTCCATTTCGGTGATGCCTGCTCGTTTAAAAGCGAATAGCGATTAACCGAATTTATCGAGTAAGCGCGAATAAAACCGTTTTCGATAAAAGGTTTTATCGCATCGAGCAGCAGAAACCTTTCGTATTCGAGATAATCGGCGGCGGCGGTCGGAAACATCAAAAGCGGATAACCGCTCGAGCCGTAAGCCACCATCGGCATATCCATTCCGAGATTGTGGCTAAACCAAGAAGTCGTGTCGCGTCGCATTAAAAATTTCTCCAACAATGTTTTTATAAAAATTTTTCGTTATGTGAGGTTAAAAGAAATCCGGCGCTAGTTCAAGTTTAGCGATTATTTTAATGAATTTACGAATAATAAAAAATACTGTGACAATGCACAGATTAGCCACAGTATTTTTGATGTTTTTATTTAAAGCTATTTCGTAACGGTAATTTCTCGCGTCGTCGAATTGTAACCGCCGTTGTCAGCGACGTTTCCGTCTTTATCAATGAGTTCGAGTTTGATTGTGTGCTTGCCGTTCGTCCAGCCTGTCAGCCAAATCGGTTGCCATTTATCAATAAATTTCGCTTCGCCGCCGTCAACCGAATAGCGAACACGATAATTTGGTAATTTTGTTGTATCACTGAATTTGCTCTCGACTTTGGAGTCGTCTGTCAACTCGACATTCGACAGCCAGAAATCAATCATAATTGCATCGGCATCCGCGCCTTTGTATTCGCCTTTCGGTCGGCTATAAGTTAGGAGCGGTTTTCGCGGGTCAACCGCGCCCGCCGTCGAATTCGGCATATCCTTGCCTTCGGGCGTTGCCGTCGCGTTGGCGTTGCTCATCGGTTGATTGTTGTTGGTCGTCGGTTTTGTTTTATCGCTTCCGCCGTTTTTGACCGTGAATTTTACCATCTGAAACGCGCCGTCGTTTTTATAGCTTTCGTGCCACGGGCGCGATGGGAAAAATCGCAAAGTGTGCGCGCCGTCGGCAACATTCCTTAATTCAAACTCTTGGTCGAGATTGTAATAGGCTTCATACGGCTGGTTGTCGAGAATAACGTGAATGTGATTGCCCATTCCGGTAGTCATATCCTTCATCGGCTTGTAGCCTTTCAGGTCGCCGGAGAGCGCGAGTTTTACTTTGACGGTCGAACTCGAAACGGTTGAATTATCTTTCGGCTCGACGACTTTTAAAACGGGTTTCGCCGCGTCCTGCTCACCGCGCTCTTTCATCATATCCGCAATTTTCTGCGGGCGGGCGACTTCGCTTAAAACCTGCGCGACGGGCGCGCTTTGTTCTGGGTTGTCTACCGTATCGGCGCGATTGGTATTGCGCGGCTCCGAGCCGCTGCACAGTGAAAAAAAAGCGGCGACAGTGGCAAGTAAAAAAACTTTTATCATTCCCATAATGTTTTCTCCCTTTAACTTAAAAATTATCCTGCGGCGCAGACGGCTACGATTTTTGAAACGGGGATTACAATTTAATGCAGATATTACCGAAGTTTTTCAATTTAGGAAAGTATCAACGAGCATCGGAGAAAATATAATCGAAAGCCTGAGAAAAATATTTGAATCAAGAAAATTTCGTCGTCCTTTTTCTGTCTTTTTTTTTAGTAACTTTATGCTAATCTATTAATACCTTAAACGTAGGTGGTCAGCTATTGCCAAAACCGAAAAATACCAATCAATTTAATTCCTATTTGTTTTATTAAAAGAGGGTAAAATATGAGTGCTACGACAACGAAGAAACCTGCCGTCGGCAAATCAAAGACAAACAACGGTCACGCGACTAACGGACAATCCAAAAATAACGGACACACTAAAAACAACGGTCACGCGAAAACGGATTTTCTCGACCCGAAACAGCTTTTAAGTATTTTAACGGCGGTCAGAAAGGGCGAATTTTCCAACCGTATGCCGAATGACCAGACCGGCATTACGGGGAAAATCTATGACGCTCTGAATGACATTATCGAAAAAAACGAACAACTTTGTTCCGAATTAGCGCGTGTCAGCGAAGTCGTCGGTCGTCAGGGGAAAATTACGCAACGCGCCGAGATGAATCACGCTGGCGGCGGCTGGGCTTCGTGTATAAAATCAGTCAACACGCTGATTACAGACCTCGCGCAGCCGACAACAGAAGTAGCGCGCGTTATCGGCGCGGTTGCCGAAGGCGATTTGTCGCAAAACTTTAATCTGGAAATTGACGGTCGCCCGCTCAGGGGCGAATTTCTGCGGACGGGCAAAACCGTCAACACGATGGTGACGCAGTTGGGAGCGTTCGCGCTGGAAGTAACGCGCGTGGCGCGCGAGGTCGGAACGGAAGGTAAACTCGGCGGTCAAGCGCAAATCAAAGGCGTGTCCGGCACGTGGAAAGACTTGACCGATAACGTGAATTTGATGGCAAACAACCTGACCGGACAGGTTCGCAATATCGCCGAAGTTACAACGGCTGTGGCAAACGGCGATTTGTCGCAGAAAATTACGGTTGACGCCAGAGGCGAAATCTCGGAACTGAAAAATACTATCAACACGATGGTTGACCAGCTTTCTTCATTTGCATCCGAAGTAACGCGCGTGGCGCGCGAGGTGGGAACGGAAGGAAAACTCGGCGGGCAAGCGCAGGTTAAAGGCGTGTCGGGAACGTGGAAGGATTTGACCGATAATGTGAATTTAATGGCGGGCAATTTGACCGTTCAATTACGCGACGTTTCAAAGGTTGCGACCGCAATTGCCAACGGCGATTTGGGACAGAAAATTACGGTGGACGTTAAAGGCGAGATTCTCCAAATCAAAGACGTTTTCAACCAGATGGTTGACCAATTGAATTCATTTGCATCGGAAGTAACGCGCGTGGCGCGTGAGGTCGGAACTGAAGGAAAACTCGGTGGTCAGGCGGAGGTTAAAGGCGTGTCGGGAACGTGGAAAGGCTTGACCGACAACGTGAACTTTATGGCGTCGAACTTGACGACGCAGGTGCGCGGTATCGCCCGCGTCGTCACGGCGGTTGCCAACGGTGATTTGAAACAAAAACTCGTCGTCGAAGCTAAAGGCGAAATCGCCGAACTCGCCGATACGATAAACAATATGACCGACACGCTCGGCATCTTCGCGCAGCAGGTAACGACCGTGGCGCGCGAGGTAGGAATCGAAGGCAAACTCGGCGGACAAGCCGAAGTTCCGGGCGTTGCCGGAACGTGGAAGGATTTAACCGACAACGTAAACTTTATGGCGGGAAATTTGACGAATCAGGTGCGAAACATCGCTCTCGTTACGACCGCCGTAGCAAACGGCGATTTGTCGCAGAAAATCACGGTTGACGCCAAAGGCGAAATTTTAGAACTGAAAAGCACAATCAACACTATGGTTGACCAGCTTAGTTCGTTTGCATCGGAAGTAACGCGCGTTGCTAAAGAAGTAGGAACGCAAGGAAAATTGGGCGGACAAGCCGAAGTGCGCGGCGTATCTGGAACGTGGAAGGATTTGACCGACAATGTAAACGTGCTGGCGGGAAACTTAACCGGACAAGTGCGAAACATCGCCGAAGTTACAACGGCTGTGGCAAACGGCGATTTGTCGAAAAAGATTACGGTTGACGTTAAAGGTGAGTTGCTCGAACTGAAAAACACTGTCAACACGATGGTTGACCAATTGAATTCATTTGCGTCTGAAGTAACGCGCGTGGCGCGCGAAGTCGGAACAGAAGGCAAGTTGGGCGGACAAGCTGAAGTTAAAGGCGTGTCCGGCACATGGAAGGATTTGACTGATAACGTAAACGGTCTCGCCGGAAATCTAACGGCGCAGGTGAGAAATATCGCGCTTGTTACAACGGCGGTTGCAAATGGCGACCTTTCAAAGAAAATCACCGTCGATGTTAAAGGCGAAGTTCTTGAACTGAAAAATACTGTCAACACAATGGTTGACCAATTGAATTCATTCGCCGCCGAAGTAACGCGCGTTGCTAAAGAAGTAGGAACGCAAGGCAAACTCGGCGGACAAGCCGAAGTACGCGGCGTTGCCGGAACGTGGAAGGATTTGACCGATAACGTGAATTCGATGGCAGGAAATCTGACGGGACAAGTGCGAAACATCGCCGAAGTTACAACGGCGGTTGCGAACGGCGACCTTTCTAAGAAAATTACGGTTGACGTTAAAGGCGAATTGCTTGAACTTAAGAGAACAGTCAATACAATGGTTGACCAATTGAACTCGTTCGCGTCGGAAGTAACTCGTGTTGCACGCGAGGTTGGAACGGAAGGAAAACTCGGCGGACAGGCGGAAGTTAAAGGCGTTGCAGGCGTCTGGAAAGATTTGACCGATAACGTTAATTTTATGGGTTCAAATTTGACGACGCAGGTGCGCGGCATTGCGCGCGTCGTGACTGCCGTTGCTAACGGCAACTTGAACCGCAAACTTGAAGTCGAAGCGTTAGGCGAAATCGCCGAATTGTCAGACACCATCAACGCGATGATTGACACGCTCGCAACATTTGCCGACCAAGTAACGACTGTGGCGCGCGAAGTGGGAATCGAAGGCGAACTCGGCGGTCAGGCAAGCGTGCCGGGCGCGTCGGGAACGTGGCGCGACCTTACCGACAATGTAAATCAACTCGCCGCGAATTTAACAAATCAGGTGCGGGCGATGGCTGATGTAGCGACCGCCGTGACGAAAGGCGATTTGACGCGGACAATTACGGTTGATGCTTCGGGCGAAGTCGCGTTTTTGAAAGACAACGTAAACGAGATGATTCGCAATCTGCGCGAAACGACGCAGAAAAACACCGAACAGGATTGGCTCAAAACCAATCTCGCCAAATTCACGCGCCTGCTGCAAGGTCAGCGCGATTTGCTGACCGTCTCGCGTCTTGTGCTTTCGGAAATGGCGCCGCTCGTCGAAATGCAGCATGGTGTTTTTTATATTACCGACACAATTGAAGATGAAACGGCTCTGAGAATGCTGGCTTCCTATGCTTACCGCGAGCGCAAATCCGTTGCCAATGAATTCCGGCTCGGCGAAAGCCTCGTCGGTCAATGCGCGCTCGAAAAGGAAAGAATACTCGTTACAAACGTGCCGCCCGATTACGTTAAAATTAATTCCGGTTTGGGCGAAGCCGCGCCGATGAATATCGTCGTGTTGCCCGTGCTTTTTGAAGGACAAGTCAAAGCCGTTATTGAACTTGCCTCGTTCAACTCTTTCAGCGAAAACCAATTCGGCTTTCTCGACCAATTGACCGAATCAATCGGCATTGTTATCAACACGATTGAAGCGAATATGCGAACCGAAGAGCTGCTTAAACAATCGCAATCTCTCGCCCAAGAACTGCAAGTCGGACAAGCCGAATTGCAGGAAACCAACCGGCGGCTCGAACTCCAAGCGCAATCGCTTCAAACTTCGGAAGATTTGCTCAAACAGCAGCAGGAAGAATTGCAGCAAACCAACCTCGAACTCGAAGACAAAGCGCAGCTTCTCTCCGAGCAGAAATCGGAAGTCGAGCAGAAAAACAACGAAATAGAATTGGCGCGCGTCGCGCTCGAAGACAAAGCCAAACAGCTTGCGCTGTCGTCGAAATACAAATCCGAATTCTTAGCGAATATGTCGCACGAACTTCGGACGCCGCTCAACTCGATGCTGATTTTGTCGAAAATGCTGGCGGAAAGTCCCGACAATAATCTCAGCGAAAAACAAGTCGAGTTTGCCGAAACGATTCACTCATCAGGCACAGATTTGCTCGCGCTGATTAACGAAGTTCTCGACCACTCAAAAATCGAATCCGGTACGATGGGCGTCGAAATCGGCGAAGTTTACTTCACCGATTTGCAGGGCGACATTGAACGCACATTCGGTCAGCTTGCTCAGGATAAGGGAATTGACCTTATTATCGAACTCGATGAACGGTTGCCTCGATATATGGAAACCGATGTCAAGCGTTTGAGCCAAGTGCTGAAAAACTTGTTGTCAAACGCCTTTAAGTTTACTTCCGAAGGGCAAGTTGCAGTGCGTATGAAGGCGGCGGAAGGCGGTTGGAGTTATGATAACGACAGCTTAAATCAAGCCGCGTCCGTGATTGCTTTCGCCGTCAGCGATACCGGCATCGGTATTCCCGAAGAAAAACAACAACTTATCTTTGAGGCGTTTCAACAAGCGGACGGAACAACGAGCCGCAAATATGGCGGAACGGGTTTAGGGCTTTCCATTAGCCGCGAAATCGCGCGTCTTTTGGGCGGCGAAATCCGGCTCGAAAGCACGCCGGGCGCGGGCAGCACGTTTACTTTTTATTTGCCCGAAATTTACCAGCCTGTGATTTTGACGCCTGAAGAAGACGATTTTAATGAAAAGGCTTTGGATAATGATTATCGTCATCAGAATTTGATTAATTTGAGCAGAGAATCGGAGAACGTTTCAGTTACGCGAATACAGCCTGCAGTCAATGACGATAGAGCCGTAATCGAACCGGGCGACAGCGTATTGTTAATCGTCGAAGACGATAGCGGTTTTGCCCGCATCTTGGTTGATATTGCACACGAGCAGGGTTTTAAATGCCTTGTTTCACAGCAGGGCGAAGACGCTTTGATGACGGCGCTCAAATACCAACCCGCCGCGATTACGCTTGATTTGACACTGCCCGGAATGCACGGTTACGCCGTTCTCGACCGGCTTAAACACGACCCGTCAACTCGTCATATACCGATTCAAATTATTTCGGTGATTGAAGATATGAAGCGCGTTTTAAAACTAGGCGCGTTCGGACATATTACCAAGCCGGTCAGCCGTGAAAGGTTAGTCGAAGGCGTCGCCAGCTTAAAAGATTTTATCGAGCGTCCGGTTAAAAGACTACTGCTCGTCGAAGACGACGAAACGCTCGCCGCCAGTATCAAGGAATTAATCGGCGGCGATGATGTTGATATAACGGCGGTCGAAACGGGCGGCGCGGCACTTGATAAGCTGCAATCCGAACGTTTCGATTGCGCTATTGTCGATTTGATTTTACCGGATATGGAATGGTCTGAGTTGATTGAAAAAATCAAACAGAATTCAGGCTTTCCAGAACTTCCCGTCATTGTTCACACAGGCAAGGATTTGACGAAACGCGAAACAAATCGCATCAAAAAACTTGCCGAAACGATCATTATCAAAGACGCTGATTCATTGGAGAGATTGGTGGACGAAACGGCGCTGTTTCTGCACCGCGACCTTGCCGATTTAACCGAAGCGCAGAAGAATATGATGAAGCGTGTCAACTTGAACGACCCGCGTCTCGAAGGCAGAAAAGTTCTTGTCGTGGACGACGATATTCGCAATATCTTCGCTTTGACGAGCATTCTTGAACGACAGAAAATGCGAGTCGTTTATGCGGAAAACGGCAGAGACGCTATTGAAATGTTGAATAAGACCGACGGTGTCGAAAGCGTTTTGATGGATATTATGATGCCGGAGATGGATGGTTATGAAGCGATGAGCGAGATTCGGAAAATTCCGCGCTTTAAATCGCTTCCGATTATCGCCGTCACCGCCAAGGCAATGAAAGGCGACCGCCAGAAATGCATTGAAGCCGGAGCTTCAGATTATATTACCAAGCCGGTTGATACCGAACAGCTTCTCTCTTTATTGCGTATTTGGCTTGACAAGTAAACAATAGATAATGGAAAAGGCAGGTATTTAATTTGCAAATTTGCCTGACCATTACCGATTGACGGAGTTTTGATGAAATCGGAATTGCAGGTTAACATTCTTCTGGTTGACGACCGCCCGGAAAATCTTCTGGCGATGGAATCAATCTTAGAAGACTTGGGACAAAATCTAATTCGCGCCACTTCCGGTCACGAAGCGTTGCGGTTTCTTCTAGTCGAAGAGGTTGCTTTAATTCTGCTCGACGTGCAGATGCCGGATTTGAACGGTTTTGAGCTGGCGGAATTAATCCGCGAGCGCGAGCGTACGCAGCATACGCCGATTATCTTCGTCTCCGCCGCCAGCCGCGACGAGCAATTCATCTTTAAGGGTTATTCGCTCGGCGCAGTCGATTATTTAACCAAGCCGTTCGAGCCGGAAATCTTAAAATCGAAAGTTCGCTTTTTTACAAAACTTTTTCAGCAGAATCAGGAAATCCGTCGGCAATCCGCTCTGCTCGAACAAGCCAATGCCGAGCTTGACAACTTGAATACCGAACTCGAAGCGCGCGTCGAACGGCGCACAACCGAGCTTGCAGCTGCCAACAGCGAATTGGAAAACGAAATTGCCGTCCGCAAAAAATACGAAGGACGCCTGACGACCGAACACGCCATTACGCGCACGCTTGCCGACGCCGCCAATCTGCAAGACGCCGCGCCGCAGATTCTTCGAGCCTTTTGCGAACATCTGAAAGCCGACGTTTCCTGTTTGTGGCTGCCGAATGAAGCGGAAGATGCGCTTTACTGCGCGCGCGTTGAAACGGCGAAAAACGCAACGGATGTCGCTTCGTTTGCCGCCGAGTGCAAAAAAATAAATCTGGCGCGCGGCATCGGTTTGCCCGGCTGCGTCTGGGAGAAAAACGCTCCGATTTGGCTTCCTCCGAACACTGCTAGAGGCGAAAAATTTCCGCGCGCTGAATTCGCTGTGGCGGTCGGTTTAAATAGCGCCATCGGCTTTCCAATTAAATTCGGCAAAAAATTTTACGGCGTAATCGAATTTTTTGCGCGCCACGAACTGGTTTTCGACCAGCCGAAAATAAGTATGCTCGAAGCCATCGGCAGCGAAATCGGGCAGTTTATTCAGCGCAAACAAGTCGAAGCCGACCGCGAAAATCTTCTGCGGCGCGAAAAACATCTGCGCGAGCAAGCCGAAAAAGCCAACCGTCTAAAAGACGAATTTCTCGCAACGGTTTCGCACGAGCTGCGAACGCCGCTCAACGCTATTTTAGGCTGGGGACAAATGCTGCAAACGGGAAAAATCGTCGGCGATGAGCAACAACGCGCGCTTGAGACGATTTACCGCAACGCCAAGTCACAGGCGCAATTGATTGACGACCTGCTCGATACGTCGCGGCTGATTACCGGCAATCTGAATCTTAATTTATCGCCGTCGGCAATAATTCCGATTATTGAATCGGCTCTCGATGTCGTTCGTCCCGGCGCGGAAGCAAAAGGAATCTCGCTCTCAAGCGTTTATAACTTAGAGGTCGAAAAAATAATTTGTGATGCGCACCGCGTGCAGCAAATGATTTGGAATCTTTTAACTAACGCCGTCAAATTTACGCCGCCGGACGGTAGCGTCGAGATTAAGCTCGAACAAGACGGCGATACGATAAAAATTATAGTCAGCGACACCGGACAAGGAATCTCGGATGAATTTTTGCCTTTTGTTTTTGACCGTTTCAGGCAAGCTGACAATTCAAGCACGAGAATACACGAAGGCTTAGGCTTGGGTTTAGCCATCGTGCGGCATTTGGCTGAACTTCACAGCGGTTCTGTTCAAGCGGAAAGCGAAGGCAAAGAAAAAGGCGCTACTTTTACAATTACACTGCCGTGTTCGCTGGCGGCAAGCGCGCCTGCTGCCGAGACGGGTCTGGAAGCGACAAACGGACATAAACCGCAAGAAAATTTCAATCACCAGCTTAAAGGAATTCGCGTCCTTATCGTCGATGACGACGCCGACACCTGCGAGATGTTAATTTACGTTTTAAGTCACTGGGGCGCGGACGCTCAAGCCTCTGCTTCGGTTGCCGAAGCGTTAAATACAATAACCGATTGGTTGCCGGACGTTTTGCTGACCGATATTAATATGCCCGGCGAAGACGGCTACGCTCTGATAAAGAAGTTGAGAACAACGGAAAACGGAGCAAATATTCCGGTAATTGCTTTGACTGCAATGGCGCGCCCGGAAGACGGCGAAAGGGTGCTTTCCGCCGGATTTCAACTTCATTTGGCAAAACCTATCGATATTGAAGAATTAGCCGAAGCAATTGTGAGCTTAACGGAAAAGTCCAATCTGTTGAATCTTTAATAACAAATTAATCCGCCTAGAATAGAAAGTCTCTGCAACCATTTACCAAATGGCACATATTTTGCTATCCTGAATCACAACGTTTGCGATATACGAAAATCATACAGAATATCAATGTCGCAGAAACAATAGTTACTACCAATTAGAAGCTAGAACATACTACCTATAACAAAAAAGGAGATTCAAAATATGAATGAAACAACAGGACAGAAACCACTTGTAACCGGACTTTTCAGAGACAGAGAAAGCGCTGAAAGAGCATATCAATCAGTTGCATCACGCGGCTACGGCAATGACGATACAAACGTTATTATGTCGGACGCGACGCGCGATAAATTTTATCCGGCTGGAAGCGAGCATACATCGGCGCTTGCCGACAAAACGATGGAAGATGTCGGTAAAGGCGCTGCCATTGGCGGAACTTTGGGCGCAATAGTCGCAGGCATCGCGGCAATCGGCACAAGCGTTCTCCTGCCGGGACTCGGTTTAATTGTTGCCGGACCGCTGGCTGCAGGTTTAGTCGGCGCAGGTGCGGGCGGTTTGACGGGTGGTTTGCTCGGCGCGCTGGTCGGTCACGGTGTTCCAGAAGAGCATGCTGCGGAATACGAGTCGGGAATTAAAAACGGCGGCGTATTTATGGGCGTTCATCCGCGCAATGAAGATGATGCAGCGTATTTCCATAATGAATTTAATACGCACGGAAGCAATGTCCACAAAGTCGGAACAGGAACGGGCGCGGTCGGCGGAGCAATAACCGGCGCGGCTATCGGTTCAGCAGTTCCGGTTGTCGGAACGGCTATCGGCGGCGTAGTCGGCGGCGTTGCCGGCGCAGTCGCTGGGCATGAAGTTGCTGAAGAGGTTAATCCTGAAGATAAACCTTTAGTCTAAAACTAAATTAACTCGGCAAAAGAAAAGGGAAGCCTCATTTGAGGCTTCCCTTTTTTAGCTGATTCGTAATTTATTGACTAAAATTTGGCTTTCATCTGGTTGGACTGACTGTCGGACTGTTGCTGTTGTTTGATGAAACCGACAAGGCAATTAGCGCCGCCGCGCCGACCGCGCCTAAAATGCCGACGATAAGAAGCGGATTAATTCCGCCCGAAGAATCGGAAGATTTAGAGGTATCGGCAGCATTACTTTTTGATTGAGGAAAATATTCTCCGGCGGGAACTAAAACGTTATTGAACATCACCTGACCATTCAAGGTCGTTACGCGCGCTGCGCCGTTCTCGATTGAAATCTTGACGATAGTTTTTTCATTTCGATTTGGAGTCGTTATCGCTCCGTCTCTTGTAAAAATATTAATAGTCGTATTCGGTATAGTTTCTATCGTTATTTCACCGACTGCAAGTTCTCCGGCAATGCTGGAATTGACAAAGGACAAATTCATCTTGCTGCCGGGCGAAATTGTAACGATGCCGGTTTGCGGAATTGAAATTTTAGCGCTTGCTCCGGCTGGAGTTACAATGTCGGCAGGCGACATAACGGAACGTCCGCTCGTGGCGCGCGCGCCGTCAATTGTTACAAATTCTTCATTAGCCGCCGCTGAAGAAGCGTCTTTTATAACGGTCAGTTCGCCGACCAGCCTTCCGTTTTGGGCGGATAAAAATTTCGGCGACGTGATTAAAATTGCAGTAAATAAAACGGCAGAAATAATTTTATGAATTCTTTTTTTCATACGTTTCATTTTCTTTTTAATAATTTAAGCAAAAATAACTCTCCTAACGCCCGATGAATATACGGGGAAAATATAATAAAACAAAACGCAAAAAAGTTTGTCGAAGTTTTCGAGAGACTTACCAAAATCTTATCGCCGGCGTGCGACGGAAAACTTAAGGAAATTGTAAATTATCGCCGATATTTGGTGGAGTCGAGGGGGATCGAACCCCTGACCTCTGCAATGCCATTGCAGCGCTCTCCCAGCTGAGCTACGACCCCGACGAATCAATTACGAATTATAAATTACGAATTACGAATGAGCAAATCCGTAATCAATTACGAATTAAAGAAAAGATTCCGGCATTCGTAATTTAAAAGCGAATAATTAAATTACCTTCCTTTGAAAACGGGTTTGCGTTTTTCAAGAAATGCCGCGACGCCTTCTTCTTTGTCTTCGGTTGAAAAACAGATGGCGAAAAGGTCGATTTCGCGGCGCAAGCCTTCGTCCAGATTCGAGCGCGCGGCTAGCTTAACAGCTTCTTTTGCCATTTGCAGAGCAATCGGCGATTTCTCTGCGATTTTTTCTGCCAGCGCGAAAGTTTTTTCCTTCAGTTCTTCAACTGGAAAAATATCATTAACTAAACCGAGCTTTAACGCCGTTTGAGCGTCAATCATATCGCCCGTCAAAATCATTTCCATCGCCTTGCCTTCGCCGATTAATCTCGTTAGTCGCTGCGTTCCGCCGCCGCCGGGAATAATTCCCAAATTTATTTCCGGTTGTCCAAAACGGGCTTTTTCGCTCGCAACGCGCAAATCACAAGCCAGCGCGAGTTCACAGCCGCCGCCCAGACAAAAGCCGTTTATCATTGCAATGACGGGTTTTGGAAAAGTATCGAGAGAATTGAAAAGCGTGCGATCTTGAAAAATATTTCTCTCCGATACAGAAGTTTTACCGACAAACTCGCCAATATCAGCGCCCGCGATAAAAGATTTTTCGCCCGCGCCGGTGATAACTAAAACTCTGACCGAATCGTCTGTTCTTAATTCGTCGAGCGCAGCAATGCCTTCAGCGTGGACTTTTGAATTTAAGGAATTGAGTTTGTCGGGACGATTGACGGTAAATATGGCGACGCTCTCGCGTTTTTCGATTAATAAAGTTTCGTAATTTTGCATAAAAATAGATGGCGGATGATGACTTAATTCACTCTGACATCCGACATCTAACATCTAATATTTTTTATTCTTCTTCGTTCGGATTCTTCTGGTCGTCGGCAATCCAAGACACAAAAAAGCGCAGCCAGTTGTCTTTTGCTTCGACTACACTCACGCCGACGCGCGTCGTGCCGTAGGCGGCGGGCGCGACTCTGACGACTTGAGCTTTGACTTCGACCGGAACACCGTCGGGTCGATGCGAACGCAGGTAGAGATTTTCTCCGGGCGCGACCGTTTGATTCAAGTGAAAAAGCGTGCCGGTCGTTGAAATATCGTCGGTTTCGGTCGGTTCAGACCACGCCGCGCCATCGTCGGCGCGACCTGAGACGACAATGGGCAACCGCAGTGCCATCCGCAGCGCAAAGCGTTTTTCCTCAAATTGAGGCATTGTGTTGGTTGACATCACAGACTTGGATTCTCGCACGTAAAATTGTAGAACTGTAAATAGTTTAACACGAAAAGTTACCAACAAATATAACCAATCGAAAAGTTTTTGTAAATCAAAATCTAACCGCGCGTTTTGCGAGTTCTTGCGCTTTGCGCCTTTCCGGCTGCTTATTCGACTAATTTATTCTTTGACAGTTATACTATATGCAGCTGCTAAACGACTATTATTCAGACAATTTTGATAAGCGGAGCAGCGAAAAAATATTTATGGCGCAAACGGAAATCAATCGTAAAGTGGTTATTTTAGGTTCGGGTCCAGCGGGATTGACGGCGGCAATCTACGCCTCGCGGGCGCAGCTCGAACCGCTCGTCATCGACGGACCGCAGCCGGGCGGACAACTGACGATTACGACCGACGTGGAAAATTATCCGGGCTTTTCAAGCGGAATTATGGGACCGGAATTGATGAACGAGTTCAGAGCGCAAGCCGAGCGCTTCGGCACAGAAATCTTGAGCGTCTGGATTGACTCGGTTGATTTATCAAACCGACCGTTTACGCTTTACGCTAAAGGAAGTGCGGACGCGGAAGAAATTACGACCGTGATAAAAGCCGAAACTTTGATTATCTCTACGGGAGCGTCAGCTAAATGGCTTAATGTGCCGGGCGAAGAACCCGCGCCCGTCGGGTTGGGCGGTAACGGCGTTTCGGCGTGCGCCACTTGCGACGGATTTTTCTTTCGCGGCAAAAATGTCGTTATTGTCGGCGGCGGCGATACAGCAATGGAAGAAGCGATGTTTTTGACGCGCTTTGCTTCTAAAGTAACCTTGATGCACCGCCGCGATTCGTTTCGCGCGTCAAAGATTATGCAGGAAAGAGTTTTCAAAAACGAGAAAATCGAAATTCTCTGGAACACCGGAATCAAAGAAATCGTCGGCACAAAAGAAGCCGGGGTGACGGGCGTTAAAATCTTCGATACGCAATCGAAGGAAGAAAAACTTTTCCCGACCGAAGGCGTTTTTATCGCCATCGGACATAAACCGAATACAGACCTTTTCAAAGGCGTTCTGGAAATGGACGAAACCGGCTACTTAAAAACCGAAGGGCGCACGATGAAGACAAACATCGCCGGGGTTTTCGCCTGCGGCGACGCTCAAGACCACTATTATCGTCAAGCGGTTACAGCAGCAGGTTCGGGTTGTATGGCGGCAATCGACGCCGAAAGATTTCTCGTCGAACACGGTGAAGCGAAAAAAAATACGGAAACTAATTATTGAAATTTATTATTGAAGGTAAAAACTGAACAACGTATAGCGTCGTTTTTCAATTTTCATATGCTTCACAAAGTTTTCCACCTGTGGAAAACTTTAAAAATTATTACAACTAATGTAAATGGTTTTATATTTTTGCCAACAGATTGGACGAAACCTCGGCTTCCGAATGGTCGAAAACAGCGTCGAGTTCCTGCTCGACGCCGCCGTGTAGAGGTTTTAACTGTTTTATGAGCGGCTCAAAGTTTTTAAAATCGTAAAGCTGTGTGTCGAGCAGATGCGAGCCGGTAATGTTCGATAAAGCCGTCATCATCGACGAGCGAATGTGCGGGATTTCTTTTTCCAACTCATTGATTAATTTTTTAATGCGCGCGCGTTTCAGATTCGGCTGCGAGCCGCACAGATTGCAGGGAATTATCGGAAACTGTTTTTCTTCGGCAAATTTTACGATGTCTTTTTCGCGGCAATAGGCAAGCGGGCGAATAACGGTATTTTTACCGTCGTCGGAACGCAAAATCGGCGGCATCGCTTTTAACTGTCCGACGTAGAAAAGATTTAATAGAAACGTATTGATAACGTCATCCGCATGATGACCGAGCGCAATCTTCGTGCAGTTTTCTTCAATTGCCGTCGTGTATAAAATTCCGCGCCGCAGACGCGAGCAAACCGAGCAGAAAGTTTTGCCTTCCGGCACAAGGCGTGTTACGACCGAATAAGTGTCTTCTTCGACGATTCGATACTTGACGCCGACGCTTTTCAAATATTCCGGCAAAATATGTTCGGGAAAATCCGGTTGTTTCTGGTCGAGGTTGACGGCGAGAATTTCAAATCGGACAGGCGCGCGTTTCTGCACGTCGAGCAGCAAATCAAGCATCGTGTAGCTGTCTTTTCCGCCCGATAGACAGACCATCACCTTATCGCCTTCGCTAATCATCGAAAAATCGCGGATGGCTTCGCCTATCTTTTTGAGCAGTTTTGTTTTCGTCTTTGTTTCTACAAACAACTTTTAATGTCTCCTCCAAATCCTAAAGTTTGACACGCCGCGCTAGAATTGACAAATGTTTTATGAAACAAACGATAATGTTGAAACAATGAAAGACATTTGATTTTGCTTGCCACGCTTTTTATTTAAATTAATGTTCGACGATAGATTTTCCTTTATCAACGAAGAATTCTACTCTGAAAAAGTTTCGCCCGAACAGTTGGACGCGCTTTTAGGCGACGGCTGGCGTCATTTCGGCGCGCATTTTTTTCGCTACAATATCGGCTTCTACCGGCAGGAAATTCGCCGCGTTCTGCCGCTTCGCATACGACTTTCCGATTTTACATTTTCAAAAAGTCAGCGTCGAATTTTGAAGAAAAATCAAGATTTGCAAGCCGTCGCGCGCCCGATTGAAATAACAAGGGAAAAAGAAATTCTGTTTAATCGACACAAACGCCGATTCACGCGCGGCGTTCCCCGTTCGATTTATGATTTTCTCGATAGAGACGCTGCAAATATGCCGTGCGAAGCGTTTGAGATGTGCGTTTACGAAAATGAAAATCTGCTTGCCGCGAGTTTTTTCGATGTCGGCGAAACTACGATTTCCGGCATTTACGCGATTTTCGCGCCCGAAGAAGCCTCGCGGAGTCTCGGCATTTTTACAATGCTTCTTGAAATTGATTTGGCGATTAAATCGGGCAAAGAGTTTTATTATCAAGGTTACGCATATGAGGGAAATTCTTTCTACGATTACAAAAAGCGCTTCTCCGGGCTGGAGACGTTCGATTGGCAGGGAAATTGGAAAGAGTTTAAGAAAGAAAATTAGCCACGAATAACACGAATGTCACGAATAAGAAAATGGAAATAATTCGTGTTAGCGCGTGTAACTCGTGGCTAAAAATCTACGCGACCAAATTCAAATTTGTCGCAATCGTCGACTTCGCCGGAAGCGGCATTTGCATCAAGTTGGCAATCACCTGCGGCTGCATCAGCTCGACATAGCGCGCCGTCATTTCCGGCGTGAAAACTTCAATCATAAAGCGATTTTCCGCCCACAGTTCGATGACCTGAAAAAGTCCGCCGCCGCGATTGCAGGTTAAAGCGCGCCAGCCTTCGCGTTTTGCAATCGCTTTAACTTCGTCGGCGTCGAGCGAACTGTTCAAATTAATATGCGTCGCCGTGTAATCGGAAACTTTTTCACGCTTGGTGAATTTTGCTTCAAACTCTTCGGTCGGCGTTTGTGCGTTGAAACTTTCGTCTTTGACGGGCAAACCTTCGCCCGGAAGAAGCTCGATATCAAACGGCGTAACTTCGACCATTGTGCCTTTGCCGTCGTCAGCCATAGCAATATAAGCATCGGGACAGGCGATAAACGGAAAAACATAACCGTTCATCAATTCGGCTAAAACTCGCGCCACTCGTTCTGGATTATGCGCGCTAATGGAAATATGATTTATCATAAATAAAAAGACTCCTAGATATAAATTTTCGCGGAAAGCGTAAAAACTTTCTTCACTCATAAACGCGCATTTTTTCCGAAAATAGTATCACACGGAAAAATTAAATTTTTTCCAAGCAAGCAATTCCGACGAAAACATAATCGAGAATTGAAAACCCAAGCGACAAGATTTTTCCGGTTGTGTATATTTGTATTCAAAGACAATTGATTAAAACTTAAAGGGAGAAAAATTTATGACGACGGAAAATCAAACGGACGATAAACGGCAGACGGAAAAAGACGCAAACAATAAACCGCAAGACGACGCAGAGAACAAAACGACCGTCGAGAGCAGCGGCGACCCGGGCAGAACGCCCGGAAGCGCGGAAGGCGACGAGGAAACCATTGACGCGGACATCCGCGAAAAGGAAGCGGAAGGCAAATTGTAACTCTAAACGCCAAACCGCAAAACAAAGAGCTATGAAAAAAGTATCGGCGTGTTTTCGCGCTTGTCTATGTTTGATTTTTCTGTGCGTTTCGATTCTCGCGCAGGAATTTCAAGCTGTTCAAGACGGCATCGAATACGCAAAATTGACACGGCAGATGAAATCAGCAGACGGCAAGCCGGAAAATGTCGTTTTCAATCTTCTGCGACTCAATTTGACCAAAGTCCGGCTTGATGTCGTTCACGCGATGGACGCGGCAATCGGCACGGAAACCGTTTCTTCGATTGCTACGCGACACAGCGCGATTGCGGCGATTAACGCGGGATTTTTCAGATTGGATAAAAGCATTTTCGCGGGCGACGCGGCGGGCGTTTTGATGATTGACGGAAAACTCTTGAGTGAAAGTGTCAATAATCGAATTGCTTTGATAGTTAATAACTTTTCAGACAAAACAGAAGTTTTTATTAATCGTCTGAGTGTGTCGCAGACCGTTTCAATTGGTAACAAAACATTTGAAGTTACCGGAATTAATCGTCAGCGAGGTGAAAATGATTTGGTAATTTATACGCCAGAATTTCATTTCACAACTCTAACCGATAAAAAAGGTATTGAGATAGTTGTTCATGGTAACAAAATTTTAAAGGCTCTTAATGATACCGGAAGCATAGAAATTCCATCGTATAGTTTTGTAATTTCGGCAAGTGGGAAGTTTCGAGAACAACTTTCAGAAGTTGCCCACCGTAATGTAGGCGTAACACTTGGTCGTCAATGGAATAATCTCGATTCTAAGATTTCTTTTGACACTTTGATAAGTGGTGATGTTGTCGGCGGCGTTCCGCAGCTTATCAAAAACGGCAAGATTGATATTACATGGGAACAGGAAAAAACCAGCAAAGTGTTTGTCGAAACGCATCACCCGCGAACGGCGGTTGCTAAATTAAAAGACGGTAAATTTCTGATGGTTACAGTTGACGGCAGAAGCGAGGCGAGCGGCGGCATCAGCTTGCTGGATTTAGCGGCGTTTCTGCTTGAAATGGGCGCGACCGACGCGATGAATCTCGACGGCGGCGGCTCGACGACGATGTTTTTGAATGGGAAAGTCGTAAATCATCCTTCGGACAAAGAAGGCGAGCGCAAGGTGGGCGACGCGATTCTGGTTACGCTGCGAAAGAAAAATTAGCCACGAACAAACACGAAAGAACACGAACAAAAAAACCAAAATATAAAATCACTTTTATAGTCAGTGAAAATTATTTTAATTTCTTATTCGTGCTTTTTTGTGTTTGTTCGTGGCTAATTCCTTTCGTTGCTAAATAATTTTCATCAAAACTTTTCTCTCCCGCGCACCGTCGAATTCGCACAGGTAGATTCCTTGCCAGCGTCCTAAAAGTAATTTGCCGTTTTCAAACGGGACGGTAACGCTGACGCCGGTTAAAGTCGATTTAATATGCGCGTCGGAGTTGTGTTCAAAATGCCGGAAGCCTTCGTAATACTGCGGAATCAGATTTTTCAGAAAAAGCAGCATATCGCTTTTTACGTCCGGGTCGGCATTTTCGTTAATCGTTAAGCCGCACGTCGTGTGCTGCGTGAAAAGCACGCAGACGCCTTCTTCGGTTTCGGATTCGAGTAGGCGTTTTTCAACTTCGCAGGTAATTTCAATCATCTCCTCGCGCTTGCTTGATTTGATTTTAATAGTTTGCATATAGAAATTAAATAGAAAAAGCCCCAATTGATGAGACTTCTTCATTGTTTATTTCTTTATTTTTCACTTCTATCCAAGGATATTTTTAATGAACAGTCGCACAATTTCTTTTACAATATCTTTTCAGCCGGAACTTCAACTGTTCTTTCCACTTTCACTTTTGGCGCTCCTTCAGCAGGAGATTTGTGCGGCGCGTGAATTGCGATATGCGGCGCAATAATCAAGGCTACGATACTCATAAGCTTAATTAAGATATTCATCGAAGGTCCTGATGTATCTTTGAACGGGTCGCCGACGGTATCACCCGTAACGCTCGCTTTATGAGCTTCACTGCCTTTGTACTGCATTTCGCCATTAATCATTACGCCCGCTTCAAATGATTTTTTTGCGTTATCCCAAGCTCCGCCGGCATTGTTTTGAAACATTCCCATCAGCACGCCTGAAACGGTAACGCCTGCCAATAAACCGCCGAGAACTTCCGGTCCGAAAAGGAATCCGACGACGACCGGAGTAATTAAAGCGATTGCGCCGGGAAGCATCATTTCTCTCAAGGACGCTTTGGTCGAAATAGCGACGCATTTATCGTATTCCGGTTTGGCTTTATACTCCATAATTCCCGGAATGTCTCTAAATTGGCGTCTGACTTCTGTAACCATCGCCATTGCCGCACGACCGACGGCGGCAATCGCAAGCGAAGAAAAGATAAAAGGAATCATTCCGCCGACGAATAATCCTGCGAGAACATCCGCTTTATAAATATCAATCGAGCTGATACCGGCAAGACCGACATAAGCGGCAAATAATGCCAGAGCCGTCAGAGCGGCTGAAGCGATAGCGAAACCTTTGCCCGTCGCGGCTGTGGTGTTTCCGACGGCATCTAAAATATCCGTTCTTCCTCTGACTTCCGCAGGAAGTCTGCTCATCTCGGCAATGCCGCCCGCGTTATCGGCAATCGGTCCGAAAGCGTCAATGGCAAGCTGCATCGCCGTCGTCGCCATCATACCCGCCGCCGCAATCGCAACGCCGTATAATCCGGCAAAGTAGTGAGACAGATAAATCCCCGATGCCAGAACAAGAGTGGGAACAAAAGTTGACTCCATTCCAACGGAAAGACCGCCGATAATATTCGTCGCCGCGCCTGTGCCGGATTGCTGAACGATTGAGCGAACAGGACGTTTTCCCATTGCCGTATAAAATTCAGTAACAATACTCATCAGCGCGCCGACAATTGAGCCGACTAAAATTGCTAAGAAAACTCCCGTGTTTGTAAAGTTATGACCCCTCAAGGTCATATTCGCAGGCATCATCCACATCACGATGAAGTAACAGGCAATCGTCGTGATGATAACCGAAGTCCAGTTACCGCGATTCAGTGCTTTTTGAACACTGCCTTTGTCATCGGAAATTCTAACAAGCGTAAAACCGATAATCGAAAATATAATTCCAAGTCCGGCAATCAGCATCGGAAGAAGCATGGGAGAAAGACCGCCGAATTTATCGTTTGCGACAATCTCACGTCCCAGAACCATTGTTGCAAGAATTGTCGCAACATAAGATCCAAACAGATCCGCTCCCATTCCGGCAACGTCACCGACGTTATCTCCTACGTTATCCGCAATAGTTGCCGGATTTCTAACGTCATCTTCTGGAATTCCCGCTTCAACTTTACCAACAAGGTCAGCACCAACGTCAGCCGCTTTTGTATAAATACCGCCGCCGACTCTGGCAAAAAGAGCAATTGATTCGGCACCAAGAGAAAAACCTGCAAGAACCTCGATTGCTTTTTCCATCGCTGCTCCATTAACAGAACCACTAGGATTCACACCAGTATTCGCAACATAGATATGATAGAAGATTATAAAAAGTGAGCTAAGACCTAATACCGCTAGACCAGCAACTCCAAGTCCCATTACTGTACCACCGGTAAAAGCTACTTTAAGTGCGCCTTTAAGATCAGTTCTTGCTGCTTGTGTGGTTCTAACATTTGCTTTGGTTGCAATATTCATCCCGAAATATCCGGCAGTCGCACTCAATACTGCACCGATAATAAATGAAATTGCGATCATAGGAGAAGAAGTTTCAATTAATGTTCCAGACCACCCAAGAACAACTGCTGCAACGATTGCAAAATAAGTTAAAATTTTCCATTCTGCTTTTAAAAACGCCATGGCGCCTTCAGCAATATAAGTTGAAAGTTCGACCATGTTTGCTTCACCGGTAGCTTGTTTAGATACCCACGAAGATTGAAATGCCATAACAACTAACCCCAAAATTCCCAACGCCGGGATTAGGTAAAGAATTGTAGATTCCATTAAAACCACCTATTTTTAAGAATAAATTACTGTATTAAAATCGTAGAATATTAAACATTTATATAAAAATGGTTAATATAAAAAAAGCAAAGCGGCAACAGCAGTTGCCAGCGTTCCGATGGTTCTGTTCTGACGCGCCAGAAACGCTTCCGCGCCTACTTTGATGGCGTTTGAAATCGGCGTGCCTGTATCGCGCTTCAGGACGTTGCTAGCCAGAAAAAGCGCAAACAAAATGGCGGCGATGCTTATGCCGATAATCAGCCAAAATTCCACAATAAGTTTCCTCTCTTGTTAAGTTTAAAAATTATGAAGTTTCCAAAAAGGGTTATTATTGCCGATTTTAGTGCAAATGTTCAAATGCGCTTTGATTAAACAATCGCCATCGGCTTAAGTTTGTTTTTTTATTGACTTGATTTGCGCCTTAATTTAATCTCAAACTGTTCTGCACAAATTCTTGTTGTCGCGAGCGAAAGGGCTTAATATCGAGCCGAAATCTTGCACTAGGGAAAATTGCCGTTTCTCTCTTTAATTTCAAATTTGAATGTCTATGCTTTCTAATAATCGGGAACAGGTAGAAGACATTTTTCAAGCGGCGCTCGACCAGCCGCCCGCCGAGCGTGAAAAATTTCTCGCCGAAGCGTGTCGCGGCGATGAAAGATTACAAACTGAAATTCGCAGGCTTTTGGATTCCTTTAAGAATTCCGAAGATTTTTTGGAAAGCGCGGCGGCTGACGTTATCGCAGGCAGGCAGAAAAAACTTCGAGCCGGACAAAAACTCGGTCGCTATGAAATCAAAAGCTCGATTGGCGCGGGCGGAATGGGCGAAGTTTACCTGGCAAAAGATACAAAGCTCGACCGCGCTGTCGCGCTGAAAATCCTGCCCGACGCTTTTGCCGAAGACAGAGAGCGCGTGCGGCGTTTCGTGCAGGAAGCCAAAGCCGCTTCAGCCTTGAATCATCCGAATATTCTCACCATTTACGAAATCGGCTCGCTTGAAAACCTGCATTTTATCGCCACCGAATTTATCGAAGGCGAAACCTTGCGAGCGCGAATGAAGCGCGTTGGTAACGATGCGCCGCTCGGCTTGCGGGAAATGCTAGACATCGCCGCGCAAATCGCAGCCGCGCTTAATGCGGCGCACGCCGCAGGGATAATCCACCGCGACATAAAGCCGGAAAATATAATGTTGCGCGAAGACGGACTGGTTAAAGTTCTGGATTTCGGACTTGTCAAACTTGTCGAAAAAACCGGCGAAATTATCAGCGCCGAAGACGAAACTCTCGCTCAAATCAATACAGCGCCCGGTTTGGTAATGGGAACAGTCGCTTATATGTCGCCGGAGCAGACGCGCGGAAAATCCGCCGATGCGCGCAGCGACGTTTGGAGTTTGGGCGTCGTGCTGTATGAAATGTACACCGCCCGCCCGCCCTTTATTGGCGAAACAGCGAGCGATACGATTGCTTCGATTTTAAGAAACGAGCCGGATCTGCTTCAACCGAATACGCCGCCCGAACTCAGTCGCATTATCAAAAAATCTTTACAAAAAAACGCTGAAGAGCGTTATCAAACCGCCAATGATTTTCTGCAAGACTTGAAAAATTTGCAGCGCGAGCGCGAGTTTGCCGAAGAAATCGAACGGGTGAATGTTTCCGCCTCGTCAAAAACGGGAAATATCAATTTCACGTCAAGCGAAAATAACGTGAAAAACACTTCTCAAGTTTCGGCGCAAAACAATTTTCCGTCACAAGTCTCCAGCGCGAAAACTGTTGTCGGGAAAGACAAAAGATATAACTTTTTATCAACTGCCATTCTGGCGATGATTATTCTCGCGCTTGGTGTCGGCGCTTATTTCGCCTTTTTTTCGGCAAAGACAATTAACGCGGTTGCCGTCTTGCCTTTTGTTAATGAAAGCGGCGACGCAAATCTCGATTATCTTTCCGACGGTCTGAGCGAGCGGCTAATTGACAGTCTTTCGCAGTTGCCGCAACTAAAAGTTATCTCGCGCACTTCGAGTTTTAAGTATCGTGGAAAGGATGTTGATTTACAGCAAGTCGCCAAAACTCTCGGCGTTGAGGCGGTCATCGTCGGGCGCGTAATACAACGCGGCGACACCCTCAGAGTCAAAGCCGACCTGATTGATGTAAGCAACAATAAGGAGATTTGGGGCGACGAATACGTGCGAAAAGCGGCGGATTTGCAAGCGGTTCAGGAAAATATTGTGCAGACGGTTTCAGAAAATCTGCGCCTTAAACTAACCGGCGTGCAGGAACAGCGCTTAACGAAACGCGCGACCGAAAGCGCCGAGGCTTATCAGATTTATTTGAACGGCTTGTTTTACCAGAGAAAAGGCGGCAAGGAAAACACGAGAAAAGCGCTCGATTATTATAATCAAGCAATCGCGCTCGATCCGAATTTTGCGCTTGCCTACACGCAGGCAGCGGGCGTTTATAACAGCTTTAGCGGAAGCGGCGAAATGAATCCGAAAGAAGCGATTCCAAAAGCGAAAGCGGCGGCGCAGAAGGCTTTGGAAATAGACGAGACGCTTGCCGAAGCGCACAGCGTTCTGGCGGTAATCAAACGTTTCGAGTGGGATTGGGCTGGAACTGAAACGGAACTCCAGCGCGCTATCGAACTAAATCCGAATCTTGCTGCCGCGCATAGCAATTACGCGATTTATCTGTCGAATATGGAACGACACAATGAAGCGCTGGCGGAAATCAAACGGGCGCAGGAAATTGACCCGCTGTGGATTGGTTTTCGGATTGCCGAAGGCGGTATATTGATGTCGGCGCGCCGCTACGACGAAGCCGTCCAGATTTTACAAAATATCATCCAAATGAATCCTGACAGCGGTGGAGCGCACGAATATCTCGGCTACACTTATAACGCCAAGAAAATGTATCGAGAAGCCGTCGCCGAGTTTCAAACGTTTTACAGAATCGAAGGAGACACGACAGCCGACAAAGCGTTTTTAGGTTTCGCATACGCAAAACTCGGAAGACGCGACGAAGCGCTTGCGATTCTCAATCAATTAAAAACGACAAATGAATACATCTCTCAAGCTGAGTTAGCCATACTTTACGCCGGATTAGACGACAAGGAATCAGCTTTAGCCGCGCTAGAGCGCGCCTTTGCCGAACACGATTTGCAATTGCAGTTTTTAAGAGTCGAGTCGCACTACGATTCTCTGCGCTCGGACGCGCGCTTTCAAGATTTGGTGCGGCGCGTTGGACTGTCCAGATAGTGAATCGTAAACTGTAAATAGTTTTGGAATTTAATTTTTCTAAAACTAATTTCTGATTTCACTATTTACTGTCTTTTTCATTAATTCAATAAAACGCCGGAACAGGTATTCGGAATCGTGCGGACCGGGCGCGGATTCGGGATGATATTGAACGCTGAAAATCGGCAAGCTTTTATGGCGCAAACCGGCAACCGTCCGGTCGTTTAGATTGACGTGAGTTATTTCGACTTCAACAGGCAAGGATTTCGCTTCGACGGTAAAACCGTGATTGTGCGAGGCAATCTCCACCTTGCCGGTCGTTAAATCCATAATCGGTTGATTGCCACCGCGATGACCGAATTTTAATTTGTAAGTCGCGCCGCCAAACGCCTGTCCTAAAATCTGATGTCCGAGACAGATGCCGAACATCGGCACGTTTTCTTCCGCGAGTTTTTTTATTTCCTCGACGACTTTTGTCATCGCGCTCGGGTCGCCCGGACCATTTGAGAGGAAAATTCCGTCCGGTTGCATTTTCAAAACCTCTTCGGCGGAAGTATCAGATGGCACAACCGTCAAACGACATCCGAATTTTGCAAACTCGCGCAAGGAATTGGTTTTCACGCCAAAATCAAAGGCGACGACGTGAAATTCTTCTTCACACGAGGCAGGAAATTCAAATGATTCTTCGACGGAAACGCTGCTGGCAAGCTCGCGGTTTTTCATCTCAGGCGAGACTTGAATCTTTTGCAGAAGGCTCGTTTGGTCTAAATCAACGGTTGAAATTGCGGCGCGCATCGCGCCTTTGTCGCGGATATGTCGAACAAGAGCGCGCGTGTCAATACGCTCAATGCCAACAATTTTGTGGCGTTTTAAATAAGAATCCAGTGTTTCGGTCGCGCGCCAATTCGATGCAACGCGGCTCGCTTCGCGCACGACGAAACCTTCAATCCAAGGCTTGCGCGATTCGTTGTCGGTTTCGTTGACGCCGTAATTTCCGATGAGCGGATACGTCATACAAACGATTTGTCCAGCATAAGATGGGTCGGTTAAAATCTCCTGATAACCCGACATCGAAGTATTGAAAACCATCTCGCCTAAGGTTTCGCCTTCCGTGCCAAATGATGCGCCGCGAAACGCGCGCCCGTCTTCAAGAACTAAAATCGCTTTTTTCGCTAAATTCATCTGCTATGTATTTAAATTCGGATACCAAACCCCTCTGAAGTTACACGCGCCCATATTCGGAATAATATGACCTTGGTCTAAAGTGCGGACATCAATATCTTCTATAACCTCAAGCAAATCGTAACTCCAATCTAGTTCTTGAACTGCTTCGTTAAGCAGACGTTTGGCATCGTCTAAAGAGTAAGCTGTTACTCCGAAAAACCCCAACATTCTCTTGTTTTGAACCAATACCGCCGAAGCAATGGATTGTTTAATACAAGACTTGCCATATTGCAAAGATAGTTAATTATTCTTCATCTTGATTTTCGGCGCGCACGTCGTTCGGTTTTACTTCTTCTTGGAGATTATATTTTTCGTGCGTGATAAAACCGATATTAGACGGTTGCCAATAGCGGAAAAACGCTTTGCCGTAAATGTATTTTTCGGGAACTAAACCCCAATAACGGGAATCGGAAGAGTTGTCGCGGTTGTCGCCCATCACGTAATAAAAATGTTCATCTACCGTTACGAGCGGAAAAGTCGGCAGTGATTGATTACGTTCAGTATCTAAATACGGTTCGTTAAGTTGTTGTTCGTTAATGTAAACTACGCCGTTTCGCACTTGAACCTTTTCGCCCGGCAGCCCGATAACTCTTTTGACATAACTTTTATCAGGGTCTTTCGGATACCAGAAAACGATTACGTCGCCGCGTTCGATATGTCCCCAGCTGAAACTTTTGAATTTATAATAAACTAATTTATCTACTAGAAGACGTTCGCCGTCGTGCAGCTGCGGCAGCATCGAAGTGCCTTCGACGACGACCGGCTGCGCGACGAAAACGCCGAGAAGCAGAAGAATTGAAACGATTAAAATAATATCGCGGAAAAGTTTCAGGCTTTCCGTCCAAAGTCCTTGCCGCGATTCGTTTTTCACGCGGTAAACTTCTATATCGCTGTCGTCTTCGGCAGAAACTGCGCCGAAATCCAATTGGTTTTTTCTTTGAAAATCGAACATAATCAAGCGTCTTTGATGAAAAGGTATGACATTTCGGTTGGAAGGCTAATCCAATCCAAATTTAAAGTTATCGGTAATGCCAAGCCTTGTCAAAAAATTAATCGGAGTTTAATCAATTGAACGAAAAAACTCGATGGCTTTTTCCCGCCGCCGAAAAATATACTTATTTAAACAGCGCAGCCGTTGCGCCGCTGCCGTCCGTTTCCGTCGAAGCGGTTTTATCGCAGCTTCGAGATGTTAGCGAAAACGGTTCGGCTAATTTTTCGGAATGGGTAAAAACCAAAAATCGAGCGCGGGAAATTGCGGCGAAAATGCTCAACGCCAAAGCCGAACAAATTGCTTTTATGCGAAACACTTCTGACGGTTTGGCGAGTGTTGCCAATGGTTTGAAGTGGAAAAAAGGCGACAATATCGTTTCTTTTGCAAAAGAATTTCCAGCAAATTTTTACGCTTGGCGCAGAATTCGTGATAATTTCGGCGTCGAGCTTCGCCTTTGCCCGGAACGCAGTGGACGCATCGATTTGGACGAATTCCTTTCCTTGATTGACTCGAATACAAAAATCGTCGCAGTCAGCGCAGTTCAATTTGCTTCGGGTTTTCGCGCCGATTTGGAAAGAATCGGGTGCGACGCGCGAGCCGTTGACGCGCTTTTTGTCGTAGATATTATTCAGGCTTTTGGCGCGATACCGCTCGATTTGCCCGCGCAGCTTATCGATGCGGCAGCGGGCGCGTCTCATAAATGGCTTTGCGCTCCTGAAGGCTGCGGAATTTTGTATTTGTCCGATAGAGCGCGAGAGAGAATCAAGCCGACTCTTGTCGGTTGGATTAGCGTCGAAGACATCTGGAATTTTGAAGCGGTTGAACAGCCCTTTAAGTCAAACACTTTGGCTTGGGAATCGGGAACAGGCGCGGCGTCGCTCTTTTACGGCTTGGAGCAGAGCCTCAAACTTCTTTCTGAGGCGGGCGCTGAAAATATAAAAAATTATTTAGAAGAATTGACCGATTATTTATGCGAACTTCTGGCGGAGAAAAATTACGAAATTGTTAGCTCAAGAGAAGCGGGCGAAAAATCGCAAATCGTGTGCGTCAGACATCGCGGAAATTTAACATCAAGCGAGATTGCCGAACGCCTTCAAAATGAAAATATCATCGTTTCGCCGCGCGGCGACCGCCTGCGCGTCGCGCCGCATTTTTTTAATAATCGGGAAGATATTGACAAGTTAGTTGAGCATTTGCCGTAAACGAAAATCGGTTGCAGACAATATAAAGGGCGCAAAAATGAATTTCACCTTTGCACCCTTTATATTTTTACAGTTAAATTTCCCTTAACTTAATCTCCAAGCAATTTATCGGTCGAGACCGTCGAAGTCAATTCGTCCAGATTCAGCCGCGTCATTCCGCCTGCATCGGAAAAAGCCTGCATATTCGCGCGTTTCTGATTGCGATAGTAAAAGAAAAGAATACCAACACAAAGTCCGCCCAGAACAGAAAGCCCAAGTCCGCTTACAATTGCCACGACCGTTGAATAAAAAAGACTCGACGTGCTTTCGATAAAAGCGCGCTCAGCACGTTTGAATGCAAATGGGTCTGTGCCTAGCCACTGCACCGTTTTTTCATATTTTATTTGGTCGAGCAAGCCATTTGCCGCGCCTACATCGGCGGCGTCAAGAACAAAAGCGTTATAATTGCCGATGCGGCGGTAAACAACCCCCGGATTTTGACTGTTTTCGCTTAATAGCTGCTTGATTCGATTATCGGCGTCAACCGATGATTGCGGATTGGAATACTCGACTATTAGAAGTTTGCCCTGCGAATAAGGCGCGGTTACGGCTTCTGTTCCGCTTTGAAAATCAATCAAATCAAAAATTTGCCGCTCGCCGAGAGCGCGCCTTAAATCATTCTGATTTAAGATATACGACGCACGGTTTCGTGCATTTTCATAATCCGGCAAATGTTTTGTAAGAACCGGAACGCCGTCGCTCTCCGAAACTTCTTGACTCTTCGCCTGCAAATTATTTCTCTCTTGTGCAAAAACGCTGCCTGTAATAAAAAAAATGGCACAAGTTAAAATTAAAAGCCTTATAAACCAAGTCCCTTTCATTTTTGCAGATTCTCCGAACTCGAAATTTTTCCGAAATTGTTTTGAATGCAGATTTTAACATTATTCGGAAATTACCGACAATCAAGTAGTAAATCGATACACATACAAAACCGTATATCAATGTGCCAAATCCTACACAAAACATTTAAATCCGAACTTGGATGTGCGGCGAAAACAAATATATGTCTGGAAAATGAAACAAAAAAGCACGTTTGGCGTGGAATAATTTGTGAATTTTATAAAATAGATTTGTGGCATACTAATTGATATATAAACCCGCGTTTGGGGGAATTTGAAAATGACGACAATTACTAAAACTTTGGAATATCCGATTTGGCAGGAAGCGATTGTTGCCAGCGAGGGTAAAAATAATGTTATTGAACAAAAGGAAAAGGTCAGCTCAAGTTCAATGAATGATTTTAAGCTGACGCAGCTTGCCGCTGCAGGCGATATGGTGGCTTTTGAAGAAATTTATAATCGGCATCACCGCAGGGTTTACTCGATTTGTTTGCGAATGCTCCAGAATGCGACTGAAGCGGAAGACTTAACGCAAGATGTTTTTATACAACTTCATCGTAAGATTGGAAGTTTTCGCGGCGATTCGGCTTTTACGACTTGGCTGCACCGTTTGACGGTTAATCAGGTATTGATGCACTTTCGCAAACGCAACGTGAAATTTGAAAAAACGACTGAAGAAGGCGAAACGCCGGTTCAGGTTGTCGGCGGCACGGAAAATCCGCGAAAAATGCCGATTGTCGATAAAATTGCAATCGAAAATGCAATTGCTCAACTGCCGAACGGTTATCGAAACGTTTTTGTTCTGCACGATGTTGAAGGCTACGAACACGAGGAAGTCGCAAAAATTTTGGGATGTTCTGTCGGAACTTCCAAATCGCAACTGCACAAAGCGCGTCTTAAACTGAGAAAACTGCTTCAGAAAAAAGCAAACCCGCGTCTTGTCGGCGCTTGGTAATTATAATTCTATTTGTTGACTAAAAGGCTTTCCAGAAATGGAAAGCCTTTTCTATTGCCTAATAATTTCTTTCTCGCCGCCGACGGGAGCAAATTGAAAAAAATTTATCTCAAACCACGCGCTCGCGCGGGCGAAAAATTCACGCGCTTTCCAAGAATTGACCGTTTCGTATCGCCTGCGGTCTGCCGTAATTCCAATGCTGTCAATACCCAGATTATTGCACAAATACAGAGCGCGCGGTTGGTGAAATTCCTGCGTTACAAGAATCGCGCGTTCGACGCCGAAAATCTCTTTCGCTCTTTGGCAAGTGTCGTAAGTCCTTCTGCCCGCAAAATCAAGCACAATATCGCTTTCGGGAACGCCGAGTTTTACGGCGGTTTGTTTCATCGCCGTCGGTTCGTCATAATTTTCAAACCGATTGTCGCCGCTCATTAAGAGTTTTTTCACTCGTCCGGCGCGATAAAGCTCAACCGCCGTTATTACGCGGTCGTATAAAACGGGTGAGAGTTCATTGCTTTCCCAAACTTTTGCGCCAAAAACAATGGCAACTCGCGGCGGATTTTCAACCGGAATTTCCGTCATTGAGGTTTGCAGTTTCCTTTCGGTTTGCGAATAAATATGTTGATTAATCAGGTAAATAGAAACCAGTCCGATTAAACCGAGAAAGACAAAAGCTAACAAAATTCGCCGTCGCCATTTCATAAAATTAATGCTATTCGGGTAGTTCTTGGATAAGAATTTTTATATTTCTTCTTTCCAATTCGGCGACAAATTTTTCGGCGTCAATCACTTTTTCCTGCGGCGTTGCGCCTTTTGCGAAAGTTTCGCCGCGCGCCATCATTTGCGCGATAATCGAAGCGGGAAAAGCCGTCGTTCGCATCATTGCGCTCAAATTTGTTTCCGTGTCGAATTTATCGACAATATCATAACGCAATTGTTTCTTTTTGTTGTCTTTTACACCGAAAAATTCCAGTCGAATTAAGACATAATCGGGTTCGTCGGCTGGCAGATTTCGCTGCAGCAATTCGCCTAAGACCTTGCGCGGCTTTACCTTAACAAAATCGGCGACGATTTCTTCGCTTGAACACAAACCCAAATCAATCATTGCCTTGAATTTTGCGCAATGCCCAGCGTAACGGATTGTTTTGTAATCGAGTTCTTTGATTTTTCCCAAAAAAGTTTCGGGCAGAGTCGAAGTTCCGCCCGAAGTTTGAAAGGCTTCGAGCGCGGGAAAATTATCAAAAGAAAGCGTTTCAATCTCGGTCATTGATTCTACTTCCGCAATTTTCCCGTCGCGTATAACGCGCGCTTTTTCGACGTATTCGTTTATCAAGCCTTCAACTGAAAAAACTAATTGGTAATCGAGCGGCGGACGCGGATTCTGCGGCAAACCGCCGACGCGAATGTGAATTTCCCTCAGTTCGTCAAAACGATTCGCGCCGTGCATCGCCAGAATCGAAACCATTCCGGGCGCCAGACCGCAATCGGGGATTATATTTATGCCTGCCTTTTTAGCTTGTTCGTCGAATGCAAGCTGCTCGCCGACAATATAATTATTGCCGCCCAAATCGCAGAAATTTACGCCGGTTTCAATCGCCGCTTTCGAGAGTTCCAAGTTATACCAGTAATTGACACAGGAAATTGCCGAATCGTATCCGTGCATCAAATCGACGACCGCCGCCGCGTTTGAAACGTCAATTTGTTCGGCTGAGAGTTTCGCGCTTTTTGTTTGCGCGGCAATATTTTCCGCCTTTGCGAAATCGAAATCGGCAACCGTTACGGACTCGACTTCCGGCGAGTTATAAATCAAATCAAAAACCGCGCCGTGTCCCATTCGCCCCGCGCCTAATACGAGTATTTTCATAAGTCATCGGTCGTGAATCGTAAATCGTGAATGGAAAATCAATTGAGCGTAAATTATTAATTTGGTGATTAACTAACGAAATAATTAACGATTCACGGTTTACGATTCACGATTTTCTCAGTTCCATTCCTCAAAATCCTCCGGTTTTTCGGCTTCAAGTATTTCTCCGGCGTATTCCCAAACTTTTTTTCGCCACAATCTAAGCGAATCGGTCAGTTCAAAGGCGACTTGCGGATGTGCGGCGTTGCGTTCGAGCCGTATGACCTGCATGGTAACGCTCACTTCGTCTTCCGGTTTTTCCGTAACCGTCAATTTTACACGGCTGCCGACCGGCGGAAGATTGCGCGGCAGGAAAATCAATGCTCCGTGCGGTCCGACGTTTTCTGTCAAACCTTCCTGAATTACTTCCTGTCCTTCCGCGTCTTTCCACTTTACGCGAACGGGAAAAGAAATGTTGTAGCGCGAACCTTTGCGGCGTTCCTGCATAAAAAATTAGTCTCCAAATAAATTTTTTTATTGTTTGAAATATACGAGATTTGTTTTGCGAAGTCTAATAAAACATTAATTTATGAGATTATCTCCGGTGAAAATTCCTCTTCAGTTGTTTTAACATATTTTAATCGGGCTGGACAACATCGGATATACGTGCTAGCATTAAACACGTTTAACAATGAAGTCCTTTAATAGGGTTTCCGTTTTACCCAGGCAGTCAACTTCTAAGAAAATAAATCGAATTTAATTCATTAAACTGGAAAAATACAGTCTTTCTCTGTATTTGAAGTATGGCTGAGCAAGAAAAAAGAAACAAATTACAAGGAGAATTTCACCATGAAAATTCTAGCTAGAGGAAGTATCCTCTTCAGCTTTGCGGCGTTGATAGCAGTTTTGTTTTACTTTCAACCGACAGCGCAAGCAAAAGAAGCCTTCAATATAGCGGTTGATTCGCAAGATAGCATCTCGCAAATCAATCAGGTAGCCCAGAAAACAACCCTTCAAACCAACTTTCAACCGGACAATCAACAACAAAATATAAGCGAAGCAGCAGCCGATACAAACGGCGTAGTCGTTTCAGAAGGACGCGCTTTTCGTGCGACGGCATATTGCCTGCAAGGCAGAACAGCCATCGGCAGCGGCGTCAGACGCGGAATTGTTGCCGCCGACCCGCGCGTCTTGCCGCTCGGCACAAGAATTCAAATCAGCGCCGGTTCATATAGCGGAACTTACACGGTAGCCGATACAGGCGGCGCAATCAAAGGACGCATTCTTGACATTTGGGTTCCGAGTTGTACGGAAGCCAACCGTTTCGGACGCAAAAATATTACCGTCAGCATCGTCGGTGGCAAAAAATCAAAAGCCAACGGCTAACGTCTAAAGCTAACACAGCTTAATAACTCTACAATTTAGATTTAATCAATTATTCGATTTTAATAATTTTATATCGAACCGTCTCGTTTTAAATTGAGACGGTTTTTTGTGCTTAACTTTTCATTTTGTAGCTTGCCGCTGAGATGTTTTCCGCTCGCGGGTAATGCAGAACAGTTCCCAAAATACCGAGCGCAAACCACAAAAAGAAATAACTGTAATTAAATGCAAAGGCGAGAATCAAGCCCAAGAGCGTCGTCGCTTCGCACAAAGCGCAGCCGACAATCAAAGCAGTCTGCACGAGTGCGGGCTTCTGCTGATTGATTGCCTGATTGATAAATTTTTTTCGCAAAACAAACGACAGCAAAAAAGTCGAAACGCCTAAAACAGCACACGCGATTATTACGGACGCGTTTTCGCCAAGAACCGGCTTAGAAAAATCGAAATTGAAAACCTCGCGCTTTGCAAAAGCTAAAACGATTAGAAACATCAGTTGCGAACTTAAAAGCGCATACCACAAAATTGCTAATGTATTTGTAGATTGGGCGTTCGGATTTTGATTTTGCATTTTTAGTTTGTCGCCTCCAATTCTTCTTCGAGCAGTTGTCTTTCGTATAAATCGTTATACTCGCCGCCGTGTTTGAGGAGTTCGTCGTGCGTTCCGCGCTCGATAATTCGCCCGTCGTCGAGGACGCAGATTAAATCGGCATCGCGGATAGTCGAAACGCGGTGCGAAACGATTAAAGTCGTCCGATTCGCGCGCACGTCTCGAAGCCCGTGGAGAATTTTTTCTTCCGTGTAAGTGTCAACCGCCGAAAGCGAATCGTCGAGAATTAGAATTCGCGGATTTCGCATTACGGCACGGGCGATTGCCGTTCGCTGTTTCTGCCCGCCGCTCAAGGTAATTCCGCGCTCGCCGACAAGCTGTTCGTATTTATACGGAAAATCTTTAACGTCGTCGGCAAGTCCGGCAATTTCGGCGGCGCGTTCAATTTCCGGTTGAAGAGCGGCGATGGCGGATTTTCCATTGCTCGAAACTAGGACTTTGGACTTTGGACTTTGGACTTTGGACTTTTCGCCGTCGCGTAATTCGTAATTCGTAATTCGTAATTCGTCTTTTTCCACGCCGAACGCAATGTTCTCAGCCAGCGAATCGCTGAATAGAAACGTCTCCTGCGGCACGAAACCGATTGATTGGCGAAGCTGTTTGAGCGGGAAATGGCGAATCGGAACTCCGTCAATAAAAATCGTATCGTCCGGCGCGTCGAGCAGACGCGGAATTAGGGATACGAGCGTTGATTTTCCGCTGCCGGTTTTGCCGACAAAAGCGACGGTTTTGCCCGCTTCGATTTTCAGATTTATATGGCTCAGAACAGGTTTTCCGTCGTATGCGAAAGTTAAATTTTTGAATTCAATCTCGCCTTTGATTTTCGACTGCGGCATTGCGTCAGTTGAGTCTTTTATCGCCGGCTCGGTTTCCAGAATCGCATTGAATCTTTTCAGACTAGCCGTTCCGCGCTGATACAAATTGACGACGTAGCCGAGCGCGATTAGATACCAAATCATTCTTTGCAGATAAAGTATATAAGCCGTAAAATCGCCCGCCGAAATCTCGCCGCGCACAGCCATCGGGACGCCGACAGCAACGATAATGACAAATCCTAAGCCGATAAAGAAAAACAAAAGTGGGCGCATCGCCGCGCCGTATTTGACGAGCGCGATGTTTCTCTGCGCGTATTCGCGGTTTAGCTGTTGAAACTTTTCAATCTCCGCGTCTTCCTGCGCGTAGGCGCGAACGACCCGCACGCCCGACAGATTTTCCTGCGCGCGCGCCGTAATGTCGGAGAAAAATTCCTGAATTTTCTCGAACCGAACGTGAATCTGCCCGCCGAGATATTTGACCGTCAGAGAGACAAACGGCATCGGAATCAAAATCAGCAAAGTTAATTTAACGTTTGTACGCAAGAGAATCGGCAAAACGATGCAAAGCGCGAAAACCGCCTGAAAGCTATATAAAATCATCGGTCCGACGATTTGCCGGATTGCGCCCAAATCATTTGTAGCGCGTGCCATAAGGTCGCCGACGCGCGTGTTTTGAAAATATTCGAGTGGCTGGTTTACCAAAGTCGCGTAAAAATCGCGGCGCATATCGTATTCGATATGGCGCGAAGCGTTAATAAGCAGCCTGCGCTGCCAGAAAAGAAAAACGCCGCTCAAAAAATTTATTCCGAGAATCATCAGCGGGTAATAAATGATTTTATTCCATGTCGCCTCGCGACTTATGTCGTCAATCGCCTGCCCGACCAGCGACGGCACGAGCAGTCCAAACGCCATCGAACACAAAATAAACAGAATGCCGAAGATGACGTTATATTTATAAGGCGCGAAATATTTGGTGAATTTCTTGAGTTCTTCCATTTGCTTAGTGGTAAGCGGTAAGCGGTAAATGAAAGGCAAGTTTATATTCAATTACAAATTTAATTAAATGAACTTACCGCTTACCGCTTACCACTATTTTCAAAATTTCGTGTAAGTCGAAAGCGCGGTTGCCGTTAATTTTCCTTCCGCGTTCGCGCATTCCGCCGAAACCGTCAAAATTCTTCGTCCTGCGCGAACGACTTTTGCGGTGCAGACAATTTCGCCTTCCGTGACGGATCGCAGATAATGAACGGTCAAATCAACCGTCGTCGCTTTTTCGTCCTTTTCAAGACAAGTAATAATGGCAAAAGCCATTGCGGTGTCAATCAGCGAAGCCGTCGCGCCGCCGTGCAGAACGCCGTGCGGCTGGCGCAGCTCCTCGCGCATCTTCAATTTCAAAACAGCTTCGCCGCGCGAGATGTCAACCATTTCCATTCCCAAAAGACGCACAAACGAAACTTGCGAAAAACCCGCCCGCGCCGCCTCTTTAAGCTGTTCGCCGAATTCTTTACTGTCCATCAAATTTTATTTCACGCATTGCCGCGCGCAGATTTGCGAGCGAGACTTTGCGAAAATCCTTCGGAATTTCAAATAAATGGTCGTCCGCCTGCAACTTGAAATCTCTAATTTCAACCGCAAAAGTCAGAGTTTTCTGCTCGCCTGCGCCGCTGTAAAATTCTTGTCGGACGGGCAAGCCAATTTTTTCGTCAATATAAACGATTGATTCGGCGTTTTCATTCTCGCCGAAAACGACGCGATATTTTGTCAAGCCGTTTTCCGCGCCGAGATTGGTAAATTTAGCATCCGCTTTTGCATTGAGCCATTCGTTTGTCAGAGAATCCTTAAAGTTTTCCGGTGCTTGCGCGGCGGAATCGGTCGAGACGACATTTTCCGCATAAATTTTTTTTGTCGGCACAAGCAGAAAACTTTTACTTGCGCCAATTTCTAAAACGGTCGTTTGATTTTTCGCGCCGTAAACATAATCGTATCGCCGATTATCGCCGTCGCGCGCCATAAAAGTTTTCGTCTCCTGATTGTTTGACACGACAACAATCTCGGCTTGAAAATTTTTCGGCTCTTTAGTCGAAAAGGGAACGTCGGATTTTAATTCTTCCGGCGCAAAAGGCGTCGCCGCAGCGGGCGCTTCGCTTTTCGCCTGCCAGCAACTGCACGATAAAAAAAACAAGGCGAAAACGAAAAAAAATTTAATCAAGCTAGACGAAAACATTTGTAAACCGGAATTTTAACACGCGGCGAAATTCGAGACGCTATTTTCAATATTCAATGATAAATGTTAAATGATAAATGGCAAATGTTTATGAGTTTAGTTTCGCTGCAAATTCGATATATTTTGGGCGCGCTTGCAATTTCGCCGTTTGTGCCGTTTCTTTATTTGCAGAGCAGATACGTGCGCCGTTCGATCGGCAGATTGCCTGATGCGGCAGGTAATAGAACGGGAAAACACGGCGCGCGCGATGAATTTATAAAACTTCTTGCAATCGGCGAATCCACAGTCGCGGGCGTCGGCGCAAGCAATCACGCGGAAGCGTTGACCGGACAATTCGCTCGTCATTTAAGCGAAGCAATTGGCAAAACCGTGCATTGGCATGCGCTCGGCGAAAGCGGTATCACCGTCGGACAAACTTTGAGGAAACTTGTGCCGCAATTGCCGGACGAAGAATTTGACGTAGTTTTAATCGCGCTCGGCGGAAACGACGTTTTCGGTCTTTCAAGCCCGAATAAATGGAGACGAGAAATGACGCGGCTTCTGAAAATCCTGCGAGAAAAATATCCGAGCGCGGAAATTTTAATAGCTAACGTGCCGATGGTCAGAGATTTTCGGGCGATGCCGAATCCGCTTCGGTATGTTTTATCGCGTCTCGCAAAACTGCAACATTTCAATTCGAGAGAATTCGTCGCGCCGCTCGAAAAAATAATTTATTTCGACGCGGTAAAGCCGGTTGACGACGATTTTTTCAGCGACGGCATTCATCCGTCGGCAACGGGCTACGATTTGTGGGCGCGTGATATGGTTGAGTTTATGCAGAACCGGAAAAACTAATTTTATTTTTCATTGTTTCACCTGAATGAATATCGAAAGCGATTTCACAAAACTCTCGGAACTGCTCAGATTCCGCAATGAATGGCTTCTCGTCGATTCGTCTGGAAAAAGTTTCGCTCTGCAAACCGGCGAAATAGAACTCGAATTAAAATTGGGTAAAATTTTGCTCGGATTTCCTAGCGACAAAGGTTTTCAAACGTGGCGCGTCGCGTCATTTGAACAAAAACGCGATGAAATTATCTTTAATCTGACGCGCAATTTTGAAAGCGACCGCGAGAAAGTGCGGCTTGTTCCGCGCGTTCCGGCAAGAGAGTTGAGCGAAGCAATCGAACAGGCGCGGCTTGAAAAAGCAAACGAAATTGCACGATTAATTATTGCCGAAACGCAAAATGCAAAACTCGTTCGAGTTGCGCTCAATGAAGAAGGCGGACGTTTCGCGCAGATAATTTTTGAAACTGGAAGCGGCAAACAAATCGCCGGTTTAGCCGATGTGTCCGGCGCGGCAACACACGAAAATCTTGTGGCATTTGCAATTTTGTGGCTGGCGAAATTACAAAACCGGAAGAAAAATCCGGTTGAAAACATTTGGGTTTTGGCTGGGAAAAAGCGCGCTAAAAACCTGCAAAAACTTCACGCGATTCTGCGACAAAATTTGAAGAGCAAGATAGAAATTTTTGAGATTTCCCCGAAAAGCGCAAAGACGAAAATCAGCGAACGGGAAACTTTAAATCAATCGTTAAAGAGACTCCAAGCAATTGGTTTTGAACATTTATGGCGCGAAAAACCGAAGACGATTGGGTCGCTTGAAACGACGGAAATCAGCTGGACAGCACGCGAAATTATTAATCTCGCGCCGGAGATGATTGACGCGGTTTTAGCAAAACAGGGCGAAACCCTATGTTTTTTCGGCTTGCCGTTTGCGCGCGTCAGGCGCGTTGCGGGCGAAGAAAAAGTTTGGTTCGGCACGGAAAACAAACGACAGCTTTTAACTAAAAACAATTTGGCGGAGTTTTCTGCGCTCGTTGAGGAACTAAAAATTTATCGTCGGTTTGACTCGACAAACAAACGCCACGCGCTTTTTCGTCTTGCGCCCGAAGCGTGGCTCGAAGCGATTTTAAGGCGCAACATAAAACTGCTCGACGCTAATTTGGTTCTCTCGCCGATTCACAATCAGTTTCGCGCCGAACGCGACAAAATAGATTTGCTCGCGCTCAGAAGCGACGGTCGCCTTATTGTTATCGAACTGAAAGTTGCACCCGACCGCGAAGTCGTTTTTCAAGCCGCCGATTACTGGCGAAAAATAGAATTGCAAAGACGCGCCGGAAATCTGCAAGCGGCGAAAGTTTTTGGCGATTTGGAAATTTCCGATAAACCGGCGCTCATTTATCTAGTCGCGCCGATGTTTAGCTTTCACCGTGATTTTGATTTTCTGGCGCAAACCATAACAAAGGAAGTCGAGACTTTTCGTTTTGATTTGAACGAAAATTGGCGTGAAGATTTGAAAGTAATCAGAAGAGGAAAGGTTTAGCTGCGAATTACACGAATATCACGAATTAATTTTTTGTATTTATTCGTGTAATTCGCAGCTAAAAAAATTTACTCCTTCACAAATTTATAGCCGACGCCGCGCACGGTCAGCAGAATACGCGGGCTGTCCGGCACGTCTTCCAGATATCGTCTGAGCCGTACGATAAAATTATCAATTGCGCGCGTGTCCGTATCTTCGTGCAAATCCCAGACTTCTTCCAAAATGGTCTTTCTGGAAACGGCTTTTCCGGCATTTTCAATCAAATAGCTTAAAAGTTTGACTTCCATTAAAGTCAGACGCACGTTTTCTCCGGCGTTCCACAATTCGAGATTTTCAAAATCGATCGTTCTGCCATTGACGACGTAAATTTTATCGAGGGAAGGCGAAACTTTTTCTGTCGCCTTTTCGCGCTCGAGCCATTCACGTCGGCGCAGAAGCCCATTCAGTCGCGCCAGAAAAATCGAAAGCTCAAACGGTTTTGGCAAATAATCGTCTGCGCCCGCTTCAAAGCCTTGCAAAACGTCTTCGGGACGACTGCGCGCCGTCAGCATCAAAATCGGCGTAAAGATTTCCGCAACGCGCAGCTTTCTGGCAATCGTAAAACCGTCAACTTCCGGCAACATCACATCTAAAACAATCGCGTCAAAATCCCTTTTTTCAATCAGCAAAATGTGTAAGGCTCGCCTTCCGTCCGAAGCGATCTCAACTGCAAAACCTTCGGCTTCCAAATTGAAACGCAACCCGTCGGCGAGATGCTGTTCGTCTTCGACAATAAGAATTTTCATAGTGAATCGTAAATGGTTAATCGTAAATAGCAGAAAAATCTTTTCACGATTTACGATTTACCATTTAAGGCTTTGGGTAGTTTTACGATAAACGTGCTGCCTGCGCCTTCGCCCGCGCTTTCGATGCTGATTTTCCCTCCGTGTTTTTTGACGATGGCTTGCACGATGTAAAGTCCGAGTCCCGTGCCTTTCGCCTTTTGCGTCGAAAGATTCGGAACGCGGTAAAAGCGCTTGAAAATGCGTTTCGCTTCTTTTGGCACAATGCCGATGCCGGAATCTATAATGCGAATCTCGACGGTTTTTTTGTCCGCATCGCGCGCTTCGATAAAAACTTTCGCGCCTTTTTCGGAATATTTTACGGCGTTATCAAGAAGATTTGTAAAAGCGGCTTGCAGTTCCATCCAATCGCCGGAGACGGTTATTTCGTTTTCGCTCCGTCTGAAATGAATCGTATTTTCCGGCAGATTATAACGGGTTTGAACGATGCCGACGCATTCGCGCAGAAGCCGGAAAATGTCGATTTCCTGAATATTCAAAAGCCGTCGTCCGTCTTTGCTCGC
>JALYZF010000145.1 GCA_030948995.1 Acidobacteriota bacterium | reverse complement strand
GGTGTAAGCTGTGCGAAGCTGGACGACAATATCTTCGTAAGCCGTCTGAATCTGGCTCAATTGCGTAATTGGATAATAAACGCCGCCGGATATTTGCGCGAGGCGCTCGCCTTCACCTTCGGCTTTTGTTGTCAAGGACATATATTTAGCGCGAAGCGGGTCAACCGACGAACTATTGTTTGCCGATGCCGCAATTAAGCCCGAAGGAACATAAAGCGGATAGACGAGCGCGCCGCTTTCCTGAATCGAGCCGAGCAAGGTGTCAAACGGAAGAAACGAGCGGTTGTCGTCGCCGTCCGTCAAAGCGACAATCGCGGTGCGCTCGCCTTTGAGCGGGCGCAAAGTTTCGGTCAAAACATATCCGATTGCATCGTAAAAAGCAGTTCCGCCGCCAGCGTCGAAAGTATCAAGGCTTTCGGAGAGTTTTCCTTTTTCGGTTGTAAAAGTTGAAAGATTTTTAACGTCTTCGTTAAAAATTATAATAGCGATTTTGTCGTTCGGACTTGCGGTATCGATAAACTGCCGCGCTGCTTTGCGGATAAAATCAACGTAATTGTCCACGCTGCCCGAAACGTCGAGCAACAAAACTAAATTAAACGGCGCGGTCGAAGGCGCAACCGACAAAATTTCGCGTCTCTCGCCGTTTTCCGTAACGTCAAAATCTTTCGTCTGCAAGCCGGCAATAGCGCGGTTTTTTAAGTCTGTAACCCGAACAAGCACTTTTTTAACGCGCGCGGCAGGCGAATTCGGCGCGTTTTCTCTTTGTCGCAGAATCGGTTCTTGTTTGAGCGGCGGCAGAGTTTTCGCGTAATCGCCGAAGTATTTCGGGCTAGCACGGCGAATTGCTTCGGTTAAATTGCCGTCGCCGCTGCGAACAATGGCTTTTGCCGCTTCGGTCAGCGGGCGCTCGCGCAAATCGGGCGACACTTCGTTGAGCGGAACGTTCAGCAGAATTATTCCGCGCGCGGTCGTGAAATTTAGGGAAATGGTTTTTGTTTTTTGGTCTTCAGCTTTGGATTTTTGTTCGTCGCCTTTAGTTTTTTGATTTTTGTTTTTTGAGTTTTTGTCGTCCGGCTGTTCATCACCGTTTGTATCAGTTTCGGTTTCGTCGGCAGTTTCGATATTTCCCTTGTTCTCGTCCTTCTTTTTTCCCCTTTTGCCGCCGATTTTTCCGTTGAGAACAAATTTTCCGTCCGCTTTTTCCTTGACCTTTTTTAATTCGACATCGCTCAAAAAACGGGGGCGCGATTCGGTCCAAACAAAATCGTATTTTAGATTGTCGGTCGGAATATTTGTGGAAATCGTGCCGGTTTCGGTTTTGACTTCGGCGGAAGAAAAATTTCCGGAAAGGCGAACTTCTCCTGCGCCGGTTTCGATGCGCGCACGCATTCGTTCGGGAATTTTTAGAGACAAATCGATTCGTGATTTTGAATCGGTCGGGCTAACAATAATTTGAAGACGATTCGGTTCGGAAACGATTTTTAAATCGGCTTCTTTAGTATTCTCCGCCGTTAGAAAGGTTTTTTCCGATTCCTTCGGCTTTTCGCCATCGGTCTTTTCCGGTTCGTCGCCTTTTTTGCTTTCTTCAGCCGTAATCTCAACGCGCCCGTAAAGATTTACAATCTCGATCAAGCCGTTTTCCGAAACTGAAAAATCGCGCTGCAAGGTTTGCGCGGGAGCGTTCAGCACAAGGAAAATTATAAAAAAAAGACCGTAAATTTTCATAAAATTGGAATGGCGAATCGCAAATTGGTGTTTTTTAAACTCACAGTTCACCATTCACAACTCACCGCTTCCCTTTACGATTCAGGCTTTGCTCAATAGTTTGCCTGATTGTTCGAGCCGCTTGCGAATGCGCTTTTGCCAATTGCTGCGCGGACGGTCGGCTTCTTCAAACTGCTCAAGCAAATCGCGCATCGCTTCGCCGCCGACGAGCCGCGTTTTCATATAAAGCAGCGCGACTATAATCGAGGAAAGCGGCGCGAGAAGCAGTTGAACCGGCAGCATCAGAAGCGTTGTCAAGCCTTCCCTAACAATGTCTCTCACATTATTTTCCGCGTCTTTTTCGCCGTCCGAAATTTTTACGCCGCCGTTCGTGTTGACGTTAATTTCAAAATTATTGCTTTTGTCCGTCTTGCCGCTTTCGGCTGTATCAGCCGTTTTATTTTGTGCTTCGACCGCAGGCGGCGATTTTTCGCTTTCGGCTTGGCGGCGCGCGGCGACGATTTTCTCGCGCATGTCGGTTACGGTTTTCATCGTCGAGACGACGAAGATGCTGACTAATACGCCGAGCGTTATCGGCACGATGAACATTATTAATACAACCGCGATGCTAGTCAAAGGCGAGCGCATTACGAGCCGTTTCGAGCGTTTAAGAGCCGCAAAACCGCGCAGATTTTCCATCATCACGACCGGCGCGACCAGCGAGAACAACACCGCCATAACAGGAAATCCCAAGACGCACAAAAACAATCCGAGAAAAGTCAGCGTCGTGCTGAGAATGCCCGTTCCGGCTAATTTTTTCCAGCGCCGCCGCATCGCGTCCAACGCCAGACGCAGGCGGACGGGGCGCAGCGGCACGGCGAGCGTTTGCATCACAATCCAAGTCGTTGTGCCTGAAATCAGATAGCCGCAGAAAATGCCGACGAACATCGTGGGCAGCACCAAAATTAAATTCAGCGTTACGTTCGTGATGTTTCCAATCGAATGACTGGCGTTCAGAACATCGAGTGCCAGTTTCAAAATCATCACGGCGATATAAGGCGTGAAAAGCAAAAACGTCAAGCCCAAAAATTTCGGTAGATGCTTGCTATAAATTTCTAGCGAGCGATGCAACAGTGCGCCGATGCCTTCCGATTGCGCGCGTAGCTCCGAAGCAAATGCTTCGGCGCTTTGCGGTCGCTCGTCCGCGTTTTTAGCTAAAGACGAGTGAATAATTTTTTTAACTTTGCGCGGAACTTTTTTCGCGTTCAGAGCGGGCGGCGCGAGTTCCTTGTGCGCGTTCATAACGGGAACGAAATCGCCCGCAAACGGCGTTTTGCCCGAAAGCATTTGGTAAGCGATAACGGCGAGGCTGTAAATATCCGAGCGCGGCGTAAGGCGCTCGCCGCGACATTGTTCGGGCGACATATAAAGCGGCGTTCCTAAAACCGCGCCGACGTGCGTCAGGTCGCTGGTTTGCGAACTTCTCATTACAGATTTGTTCGTTTCTTTTTCGCCCGTCTTTTCTGTATCAAACGGCGCGGACATCAGTTTCGTCCCGACGTTTTCCTGTTGGGAAACGGTCTGTTTTTCGGCGGCGGGCAAAATTGCCGTTCCGCCTTCCAAATCAATAGCATTCGTTTGAATCAAAGTCCCAGCTTCGGAAACGGAAGTTTTTCCGTCGCCGGTCATCGCCATTGTCGCCGCTTCGGAAACGGCGGTTGAATTTGTTCGTTCGGCAAAAGTTTCGGGCTGCGCGCCACCTGCAATGGTTTCTTTACTGCGGGAACTTAGCGTGTTGTTTGTCGTAAGATTATCCGCACGGGGCATTTCCGCAACGCTCGAAACGGTTTCTTCGAGTTTGGCGATGCCGAAATCTAAAACTTTTACCGTGTAACCGCCGCGCTGATTTGGCTCTAACCAGATATTGTCGGGCTTTAAATCGCGGTGAATAATTCCCTGCTTGTGCGCTTCGTTTATTGCCGACGAAACTTGCTCCAAAATATCAATTGACCACGACAGCGGCAGATGTTTTTCTTCTTCTAAAATCTCGCCGAGCGTGCAGCCGTCTAAGTATTCCATCACGAGATAGGCAACGCGACCGAGTTTTGTATCAGCCAGACCAAAATCCGTAACATTGACGACGTTTGGATGCCGCAGTCGTCCGGCGGCGCGCGCCTCGCGTCTAAAACGCTCGACAAACTCCAGACTCTCCATAAACTGTGGCGCAATAACCTTAACAGCGACGGGGCGTTCCGTGCCGATATGCGTGGCGAAATAAACCGTTCCCATACCGCCGCGCCCAAGCTCGCGTTCGATTCTGTATTTATTATCCAGCGTCTGTCCGACCAGAATTTCCAATTTCATATTTGAATTTCCGCATCCGTCTAATAAATTTTAGAAAGGGTTTACGATTTAAACAGTCGAATTGTTTTGGAAATACTTATTTTCCAATAATATAAAGCCTGACCGTTTCAAGCAGGCTTTATGATATTACGCAACAGGTTTTTTTTCTATTTAACTGCCGGATTTCTATTGTTTTTTTATTTGAATCGTTCCGCTATAAGTCGTTAAACTCAACGCCGCCTCGCCTTTGCCGATTTGAGCCGAAAGATTTTGCGCTTTCGGCGTGGATTTTACGACATTCTGCAAAGGAATCTCCGAGTTGAACGCGCCGAAATTATACGAAGCGATTATTTTACACGACGGATTCGGCGTCAAGGACAAGTTTATCGAGCCGCTAAAAGCGTTGAAATTATATTGCCCGCCTCCAAGAAGTTCGCCCGTAAATTTTATCGCGCCGGAATTTGAATTCGCTTCAATCTGCCGATATTCGGCTTGTTGCAAAACTATTGCGCCGCTATTTGTTTTTGCCTTGAAAGTGTCGCCGATTTCGCTCGGGCTGGCATCAAAAACAACTATATTTCCAGTCGTTGTCGTCAGCGACATCGCGCCGCCGGATTTTTCCACCGTCACGTCGCCTTCGTATGTTGTCGCCCGAATCCCCTGCTCGATATTGCTGAGCATTATGTCGCCGCCGACATTTTCAATCGTCGCGCGTCTTACCGAATCAATCGTCGTCCGGCTCTCGCCGCTTTTGACGTTGACAATCGCGCCGCGCGGAACATCGAGTTCGATTTCTTCGCCTGAAAGACATTCGTCCGCGCCGATTTCCTTGTTTTTCGACGGGTCAAATCCTAAAACCATTATCCAAACGGGCGTTTCGTTTTGAATGCCTTTTTGCTGAACCTTAAAACCGGCTTGACTTCCGTTATTGACAAACACACGGATTTCATTGCGCTGCCAGCCATTAACTTTCAAATTGCCTTCCGAAACGCAAAGCGAAACATTTACTTTCGGGTCAACCGCGATTGATTTTTCGGCGGGAATTCCGCTTGTGTTTTCTATTCTTTTTCCGCTCTTCCAATGCGGTTTCGGAACTATTGGTCTCGGCGGGCGCGGCGGAGTTTGAGAATAAACAGAATCTGCGCCGAGCGAAAAAAGAAGCGCCAGAAAAATCAAAAATGAATAAATCTCAATGTTTTGAATTTTCCCGCGCATAGATTTTGTAAAATTAAATTTTCCCGTCTTCATCTATCTCAGGCTCGCCATCAAATCATTTTTCTGCGCGACCGTGTTGAGCAAATCAATTTTGTTTTGATACGAAGAAAGAAGAACCTGTTTCGCCGCTTCATTTTTCGGATTGTTCTTAACTTCGCTTTTCATTTTATCAATCGCGTCGTTGGCGACCGCCAAATCTCTTTCAAAGGAAAAGCGCGCCGAAGGTTTCAGAACTTCGTCCTTGTGGTTGTCAACAGTTTTCTCCAAAGCCGCAATCGTTTTGATGTAGCTTTCTTCGCCCGGTAAATACTGAGCCGTAACAGGTTGATTTGGAGTTGCAGGATAAATCGCAGTCTGTCGAATCGTTCGCGCCGGTTTTCTTTCATTTGTATTACTCGAATTTTCAAAACCGGCTTTAACAATGCGATAACTGCCTGATTCTTTTGCCGTAGATATATTCTTTGTTTGTGAAAAAGTCGAATTGCCGTCAGCTTTTTCATTTGAAGAAGATTGCATTGTCGGTTTTACCGTATCGCTTTTCTGCTTAGGATTTTCAATCCGTTTAGCAATATAACTTTCAGTTTCGCTCGTATTTCTCGAACTCCAAACGACCGAAAAAATTCCGGCGACAATCAACAAACTCGCAAAAGCGGCAATCGAAGGACTGGCAAACAACAATTTGAAATTTGCGAAGGCTGTTTGCCAAATGGATTTACTTTGCTTCTGTTCGATTGAATCGTTGATTTTCATCCATAAACGTTTGGTCGGGACGAGCGTGCTGAATTCCTGTTCGAGCGCGGAAAAAGCAAAGGCGGTTTCCTCTTCGGCTTCCGCCAAAGAAGAAGCGCACGTATCGCAACCTGAGACGTGACGCGCAACTTTCTCCTGTAATTGAGGAGCAAGTTCGCCGTCTAAAAAGGCTTGAATTGTTCCCGCGTCAAAACACTTTTCCATCATAATCACTGCTCCCGATTTTTCCGTAAAAACGGACAAATTCTTTGCGCGCGCGCGCAACGTATGTTCCGATACTCGTTTCATTGAGCGAAAGACTTTCGGCAATTTCCTTGTATGACAAACCCTGCTGTTTCAAAACCAAGCAACTTCGCAGCGGTTCTTTAATTTTCTGCAAAGTGCGCTGCACTTCTTTCGTCTGTTCGCGCTGTTCAAATTCATTTTCCGCAGTAAATTCGGTTGTCTCGTCCTGTTCTTTGACGTAATTTTCATCGCGCGTGTTCGCCCTTATATTTCCGCGTATAGTATTTCTCGCAACATTCAAAGCCACACGAATCAGCCACGGACGCAGCATTTCCGCTTCACCGATTGCATCCAGATTGTTGTAAAGCCGCAGGAAAACTTCCTGCGTTACGTCTTCGGCAAGCGCGCCGTCCCCGACCACCGAACGCGCCGCGCGAAAAACGGTTCGATGGTGAAGCGTAAAAGCCTCATCAAAAACGATTTTCTCTTTCGCTGCGGCTGCCGCCGTCGGTTCGGACATCGCGTCCACAAAGTTTCTCACGCTCTCGTTCATTTTTTAAGCAACAATAATGCTTTCAGATAAAATACACCGCCGATGCCGGTTTTATGACAAATCTTTTAATTTTTTTTGCTAATTAAAACTGAATAAAGTTTAACTCTTCGACAAATTCACCGGAAACAGTATTTTCGCCCAAAGCCGAAACCAGAAAATTATGGCTGTCGCTTCTTTCTTCCAGCATACGGTTGATGTTTTCCGCAAAACTTTCCGTTTCCAATTTATCAACAAAATTCGGTTCGACAGTTGCCAGTCGTTTTAAACATTCGTGCAGATGTTCTCTGCCGACGCCGAATTCGCCTTGTTCGCCGCCGATTATCAAACAAATTTCGGCTTGCTCTTCGGTAAAAAAAGCGAGAAACGAAGCGGTTTTGCTCACACCCGCTTCAAAACGTTCGGAAGCGGGCGCGCTTCTTCTGCCCTTTTGTTCTTCTTCGATGCGGTCGCGGAGAGTTTTTTTCTTTTCCCTTTCGTCCGGCAAAAGGCGCGTGTCGAAAATTATGCAGACGCGCTTGTCGTCTTCGGCAGAAAATTCGCGGACGATAAGACGGCTGGCACGCGCCGTCGCTTTCCAATCGACGCGGCGCAAATCGTCGAGCGGCTGGTAATCGCGCAGCGCGAGCAAATCCTGCCCAAGCCCGCGTTTATTGGCGACGAGTTTGCCGACTTCGAGCGGCAAATCCTTTAAATCCTCTTCTACGGGCAGGATGCGCGGGAAAATTACGATTTCCGTTTCCTGTGCGGCAAGACGACGGCGATGGCGGAAAAAGCCAAACGGAAATTTTGTCGAAAGCTCGAAATCTTTGATGATAAAACGCCCGCGGAAAGGAAAAATATGCTCGGCGCGACTTTCAACCGAATCGAGGCGCGGCGCGTGGACAAAGTAATCGAGTGTGTATTTGATAATAGGCGGGCGGGCGATTTTCACGGCTAATTTTTCAGGCAGGATTTTTTTCAGCTCATCAACTAAAGCCGAAGTTTCACGCTCTTTGCCCCGTACTTCCGCGACGACGGAAAAAGTCGGGAAAACGCGCTTGCGATTTTGCAGACTTACGAGAATCGGCGTCGGCTCGGCGGCAAAAATCGTTTCGGGAAAACGCATTTTCACGTCCAATTTTTTCAAACAGTAATTACCGATAAAAAAACTGACAACTAAAGATGAAGCTAAAAAAGAAAGCACAAGAAAAAGCAAATTGTTTCCCGTATTCCATGCCGAAAAGCCGACGATGACGATAAGCCCGAAAA
>JALYZF010000142.1 GCA_030948995.1 Acidobacteriota bacterium | reverse complement strand
TCCGCCGAGCAGCTTTTTGAAAGCGAGCAAAGGCAATTTCGCGCCGGGACTTCGACGGTTTTCCTGGTTTTCCAAAGACAAACCGAATTGCTTGCGGCGAGAAGTCGAGAATTACAAGCACAAACCGATTTGAACAAAGCCATCTCGAATTTCCGCCGCGCGACGGGCAACACGCTCGACGCCAATAATATTGATATGAAATAAATGGAAAAGGTATTTAATGGAAACCGGAAAGCTGAGAATGAAAAATGTGCAAGCCTGATTCTTAGATTTTCCGTTTTCAACTATTTTGCCACGCTTTAACTGCTTCAATCGGATGAATCAGCATTATGATATTTAGAAGAAGGCTGTCGTGAATCCAAACGAGGAGAACAATTTCCGTCAGCAAAAACAACGCCAGCGAGCGCCAAAATTTTAATTTGTAAGCCAGCCAGAAGCCGACGCCGCAACTGAAAATGTCGCCGAGAGAATTGGCAATCGAATCGCCGTAGTAATCGAGCGCGAGAGTCGCCGCGCGATAATGTTCGATTATTGAGTTTGTGTTTTCAAGGATTTCCCAACCGCATTCAACGAAAATTGCCGCGAAAAAACGCCACGCGAGCGGCATTTTGCGGAAAATCAAACTCGTCAGCCAAAAATATAAAACGCCGTGAAGGACGTGCGTAAAACTATAAGGGTCGAAAAGATGCTGCGAATTATGCTTGCCCCAAGCGTCGCTCGACCAAGGCGCGTAATCTCCGAATTTGCACCACCAGATTCTGTCTTGACGGAAAAGCTGCACAGCCGTCAAAACTATAACCGATAAAACCGCCAGCCAAGGCAGAAAATCTCTCGCCGAATTAAATTTCAGCGATTGGTTTTTAAAGGAATTTAAGTTGTCGGTCATTAGCAAAATTTGAAAGGGAAATGCGGAAAAACTTGTAAGCCGCAAAAGCATTTTACAATTTTGCTGATTTTTTTGCTAAATATTTTTGATGGACGGCAACTGAAACCGACAGCGATGTCGCTTAAAAATTATTGTGAGATTTACAAAATCGCTTCGGCGTATGCCGACCTTTTCTTGCGCCAATTTCGCATATGATTTCTTGCAAAATTGTCGAGAACTGGCTTTAGCTCGCCTGAAAATTCGTAAGCGGGAATATCTTTAACAGAAATTTGACCATTGCCATAAGCCTTGACGATTTCAGAAAATTCGCTGGCATTGCGCGTCCACAATCTGCCGCGCTCAGCATCATCCGTTAATGAGTAAATACCAACCGGATCTGGATTTCTTTCACGCCACCAGCGCGTCAGGTTTCCGTCGCCCCACATATCGGCGTCGGTCAAACCCCACCACGAAACTCGCTTGATTCCGCTGGCGGCACATTGTTCCAAAACCCATTTAAAGAAAGTTATGCGGTCGCGGACTGTGCCGCGCACATTTGTCTCGCCGATTCCCATCGGAACGTCCGGCAGATGCGATTTATAATCGGCAATGACGGCGGAAAGGCTTGGCGGATTCGGATTGATTTTATGCGTTATGCGACCGCCGCGCATTCGATACCAAACTTTGAAGCAGTGAACATAAAAATCCAAGTCCTTTTGATACGGCTCAGCCGGATTTTTCTGAAACCACAAAATTCGCTCGGCGTTTGCGCCTTTTTCAACGAGACGTTCGAAAAACGGATGCGCTTCATCAACTTTGCCGCGCAGCAGATTATCCATTCCGAAACGACCGTGACGGCGCAGAAAATTGACGTGCGCGATTACTTCTTCGTCCGCACCTTCGGCAATCGCGTCGTGGTCAATCGGTTCAGGCTGAAAAAACCGGATGCGCGGATTGCGTTTTTTTAGCTCGCGCGAAACGATGGAAATCGCCTCGGCCATATTTAAAAAAACGTCGCACCACCGATGCCGCGCCCAAAGCCCGACTTCAGTCGAATGAAAAAGCGCGGTTACGGCGGGCTCGTTGATAATCGTGTAGCGTTCAATAAACGGAAACGCCTCTTGAAACGCGAGTGCGAAATCGAGCAGATGATTGGAAAATTCTGGATTGGCAAAACCGTTTTCGATTATTTTCGGCGCTTTGTGATGACACAAATCGATAGTCGGAACAAAGCCGCGCCGTCGCATCGATTCCATAATCGGCGCGATTCTGTCGAAATCATATTCATACGGCGCGACTAAAACTTTGTCCCAGCATGCCGGGTAGCGCAGTTCGCGGACGCCGAGCGATTGCTGCAAATCGAAGTCAAACTCAAAGCGCTCATAATGACGAGTTGCGTCAAGCACGTCGCGCGGCTCGCCGAAAATTCGTTCGGCATTGCCAATCGGCGTGCATTCATAACCGACGCCAAGCCGCGGCTGTTTGGCAGATAAATCGGGCAATTTTCCTTCCACAATTATTTTAACCTCAAACAAAGACGGCAAAGTTTTTCGCTTTATTTTGCTTTTAGCTTCGCCGTCAAAAATTGTATAGCTTATATTTATTTTACCCGAAAAGTTTGCTGCTTGGTTGTCATAAACCTGACATACGATTATAAATTCAAGGTTTTTAGATACTGGCGGAAATCCGCGCTTAAATCGTCGCGCTTAAGTGCAAACTCAACCGTTGCAATTAAAAAACCAAGTT
>JALYZF010000108.1 GCA_030948995.1 Acidobacteriota bacterium | reverse complement strand
TCAAACCCTTACGAAAAGTGTGCAGGACTTTTATGCTGTCAAGTTACATCATCAGCCCGAAAGTTGGTGTCGAAGGCGGGACTTTCACCCGCACGAGTCACATTCTCACAAAGTTTTTCAGCATCGTAAACTTTGCGCGTCTGCTTTCCATTCCGCCACTTCGACATAAATAAAATTGGTACCGACGGTGAGATTTGAACTCACATCAACTTGTTTCTAAGACAAGCGCCTCTCCGTTTGGGCTACGTCGGCGTGAAAAAAACATTGGCTTCGGGGAAAGGATTTGAACCTTTGTTTCAACGTTCAAAGCGTTGCGTCCTGCCGTTAGACGACCCCGAAACACGTTTGGTAACTTCGGCGGGACTTGAACCCGCAACCTCAGGTTTCGTAGACCTGCGCTCTTTTTCCATTGAGCTACGAAGCCGAAAATAAATTGGTCTGGGCGGCAGGATTTGAACCTGCGAACACTTGTTTCCAAAACAAGTCCGTATAGCCGTCTGCGGAACGCCCAGAAAAATGGTGAGAGGTGTGAGGCAAAAACTTCTTCTCTTTGCTCTTTGTTGGAAATTCAAATTGGCAGACGCGCTCCGGTTTGAACAGAGAACTTCGGTTTTGGAGACCGACGTTTTGCCAGTTAAAACTACGCGCCTACTTAGAAAATTGGGGTGAGCGACGGGAATTGAACCCGCAGCATCCGGTTTGGAAGACCGGCACTCAGCCTTTTGAGTTTCGCTCACGAAAAATAATTGGTGCATGAGGAAGGAGTCAAACCTTCACGGCTATAAAAGCCACAGTTTTACAGACTGCTTGCCTTTTCCATCCGGCGACTGATGCGTGAAAATTAATAGAATTTGTGGTTAAATAAAAACGCGAAGGCAGGCATCTAGACACACGAAGACACACCTATAGCGTGGATTCGCCAAAAGATTAATTCTTTCTGTTACTCGCCAAAGTTCTGCAAGAATTAATCTTATCCGTTCGGGCGTCTGCCTTTCGCGTTTTTTTTCTTTCAAAAATAGTTACTTCAATTGTCAAAGAACCTGGAAAATAGAAAAGGAGCGGCAACTTTTAAGTCTCTCAGAGAAACTTGCGTCACCGCTCCTAAAATTTCGTAAAACCTTTTTGTTTTAAGTCGAGTTTGGGAGCGGAAACGAAGCCGCTCCCGCACTGTTAAATATTTAATTCACAACGGTCTAATCCATTGAGTTTCGGCTGATAATTTGATTTTTCGCCGCCGTCACACAAATTTACACACAGACTCGTCGTAAACCGCATCTCTCTTGTTGCGGGCGAGCCGTTTTGTATCTTGTTTGTATGTAACCAACTTCGAATCATCAAAATTATCTCCAAAAATTTTGCTTCACACCGAAGCAGTTGAAAGTTTTAACACGCCTTAAAATCACTTGTCAAGAGTTTTTTGTAAATTTTTTCAGAAAGTCTAAAAAATTCTAAAAATGACGGAAGCCTTTCGGTTGTAAAACGATTGTTTTTTTTCCGTCAATAAGTTCAATTATTTCTACGTTTGCGGTAACTTCGCCAATAAGTGAAAATCCGCGATTTTTGAACTCGTTTTCAAACTTAAAATATTTTTGGGGATTAACCGTAAAAAGCAGTTCAAAATCTTCTCCGCCGTTCAAAGCAAAATCTAATTTCGCATCTAAAAATTTTGTCAGACCGCCCAGGTTTTTATCAATCGGAATTTTATCTGCGAAAATTTTTGCGCCTGTTTTACTTTCACGACAAAGGTGTGCTAAATCTGAAGAAAGCCCGTCGCTTAAATCAATCATCGCAGTTGGCAAATTATTTTTAGACAAGAATTCGCTGGCGTTTATTTGCGGAAACGGCTGAAGTTGTTTGAGCAAAAGGCGCTTTCGCCAAATTTTTTTAGAAAAATCATATCGAATTTCATCTTCAAGTAATTTCAAACCTGCTGCCGCCCCGCCGAGTTCACCCGTTACAAAAATCAAATCACCAGCTTTCGCGCCGGAACGCAAAACAGCTTTTCCTTTTTTTGCTTCGCCCGCACAAATCGAATCAATAACGATTTTGTCTGGAGTTTTTGAAACGTCGCCGCCGACAAGCTCGACATTAAATTTTTCGGCTAGCTTAAACCAGCCGTCATAAAATTTTTCGACAAAATCAGTTTTCCAGATTTTTTCAGGAACGCCGATTGAAAGCATTGCCCAAACGGGTTTTGCGCCCATTGCCGCAACGTCGGAAAGCGAAACGGCTAAGGCTTTGTGTCCGAGAAATTCGGGCGTCGTCCAATCGAGCTTAAAGTCAATGTCTTCAACTAGAAGGTCGGTGGTAATTACTAAATCACTTTTAGAATTTTTCGGAATTATTGCACAATCGTCGCCGATTTTTGAAGAAATCGAGCGGCAGCGAATTTTTTCGATAAATTCAAATTCGGATTTCATAAGAAAAACATTGACATAAAATTATTAAATACTTACAATAACGGCGGCGGAAGTTACAAAAAACATTAACATATCAGAGGCTCAAATGGGACAATTTTCACCGGCAATACCGGAAAAAATATTCTTTAAAATTGGTGAAGTGTGCGATTTAGTTGGCGTTCAAGCTCACGTTCTGCGTTATTGGGAAACGGAATTTCCGATGCTTTCCCCGCAGAAAAATCGTTCCGGGCAGAGAAGCTATCGGCGGCGCGATGTCGAAATCGCTTTGCGAATCAAAGAATTACTTTACGACGACCTTTTTACGATTGCCGGCGCGAAGAAAAAACTGCAAACCGAGATGCGCGAAATTAACCGTCTGAAAATTGTTCATTCTGAACCCGAGCAAAAAGAAAGTTTTATCAAGGAAATCAGAACGCCTCAACCGGCGACTGAAAAGTTTATCAGAGAAGAAATTGCCGATATAGATGATATTGAAGAATTTGGCGACATTGAGGATTTCCAACAAATCCAACCGCTTGAAATGAATGAAGACCGGCGCGAGGCTTTAACTAATCTTGCCGCACAACTTCTTGAACTTAGGGAGATGCTGAAAACCAACAAATCCGACGAGCCGAATCCGCGCGCCAGAAATTATTAAGGTTTGACAAACTATCGATTCGTTCCTAAGCTAAATAAATTGTTGACGGAACGTAGCGCAGCCTGGTAGCGCGCTTCCTTGGGGTGGAAGAGGTCGCGTGTTCGAATCACGCCGTTCCGAGGGTTACAAAGAGGAAACCTGCTCGTTGGTGTAACCTGCACGCTTTTCGTTTGAAGCGACTAATTCCTTTACCGTTTTCCAATGCTTATCTTTTAAGTTCTGCGTTAAATGCGGCTCTTTTGAAACATTAATAATGCACAGCTGAATTCCCGCCTGCAAACATTTGTCAGCTTTTTCCTTGTCTGTTTTTTGAATACGTTGTAATTTTTCCCGCCCATAAATCGGTTGGAAATGTAAAAAGCCGTTTATCTCGATTGCTAAATTCAAATCGGGAAAATAAAAATCCAATTCGCATCCAATTGGTTTTTTCGTATTGCACGAAAAATCAAGAATAGGAAAGTTTAATTTCAATTGCCGTTCAAGATAACGCTCCAATTTCGAGCGGCGAGTTCCGGTTTGCTTGTGCCGGTTATTGAAACGGGCGGCGCAAGATTTTGAACAAAAAACGTTGGCTTTGGTCTGCCTTATTTGAGCTGGAGTTTTCCTTACCGCAACGGAACACCACGCGCAGAGAAAATTCCTGCCCTTTTCTAGCGAAGCATGGCGACACTTGATTGAACAAAACGATTTCCAGCCTTTTTTATTTGCTTCGTTGTATCTGCCGTTTGACCTGAACGCTTGTTTTTCGCATTGTTGGCAAATTATTATTTTCATTTTTATAAACCAATACCCAAACTGGCTTATTCACTTCTTTCAATTTTAGCCTTTTTGAATAAAAAGTCTTTCAGAAATTTAGAATTCTGAAAGACTTTTTTCTGCTTTAAGTAAAATTATTTTACTGCGTTTCGTCAGTAGTTGCAGGCAAAACTTCTTCAGGAGCGACGCCATACATTTTTTTGTGCAGGCGACTGACAAGAAACTGGTCAAAGAAAACGATGATCGCGCCGACAACGCTGAGAATCACGCCGAAAAACGGGCTTACGGAAATAGAATTTTGTCCAAGATTGTTGCGGTTCTTAAAAGTATTAAAGGCGTCGTCAAACCAAAACGTCTGAACGATTATAAAAAGCGCGAAATACAAAAACGTCGTCCATAACGCCCACGATTTTTGTGTTCTCCAAAAAAGAGCATTTGCCAAAACAAGCAAAACTATTGAAGACAGCCACAGAAACATCCACGCCAAATTCGAGAAATATTCGTAATTCTGAACAACATTTACGGGCGCGTCAATACTTTTCAGCCAGTTATAAGCGTAAAAACTCAAAGCCGACATTACAAGCACAGATACCGCCAGAGCAATCGAATATATTTTGTTCCACATAGTAAGTGTTTGTATCATAAAGAATAAAAGAACACAAAAAAGACGATTGGCAAAATAATGATTTTGCCAATCGTCGGATAAAGAAAATATAATTTTTATTTCACCGGCGTAACCGTTAAATAAAGTGATTGACCTCTGCGGCTAACTAGCAACAAAATGGGTTTGTCCCCGTTTGTTTCAAGAGCCGATTGAACGTCTTCAATGGTCGAGACGGATTTTTTATTTATTTCCAAAATAACGTCGCCGCGCTTGATTCCTTCTTCCGCCGCCGCGCCGTTCGGGTCAACGTCCGTTACCACCAGACCTTTTGTGTCAATCGGCAACTGGAGTTGTTTGAGAATTTCAGGCGTTACAGGCTGTAGAGACAACCCGAGTTTGCCGTTTTCCAATGAATTATCCGAATCGTTTTTATCGCCGCCTGAATTTTTATTTTCGGTTTTTTTAACTTCTAGTTCGTCGAGCGTGGCGGTAAAATCCTGTTCTCTACCGTCGCGCAAAACGGTTACTTTAATTTGTGTTCCGGGCAATGTTCCGGCGACTTTATTGCGAAGCGTGTTCGGGTCTTCGACTTTTTCGCCGTTGATGGCGACTATCACGTCGTCGCGTTTAATTCCGGCTTTTTCTGCGGCGCTTCCTGCATTAACTTGATTGACAAGAACGCCTTTTTTATCTTTGACATTGAATTTTTCGGCAAGCGATTCGGTAAGCAATTGAATTCCGACCCCGAGCATTCCGCGCCGAACCTTGCCGCTTTTATCAAGCTGTTCCATCACGGATTTCGCCATATTCGACGGAATGGAAAAACCGATGCCGATGTTTCCGCCGCCTTGCGAACCCGACAGAATCTGCGAGTTTATTCCAATCAACTCGCCGTTTAAATTAACGAGCGCGCCGCCGGAATTGCCTTGATTAATCGGCGCGTCGGTTTGCAGAAAATCCTCGAAACTGCCGTCGCTCAAACCCGTTTGGCGACCTTTCGCAGAGATAATTCCGGCTGTTACCGTCTGACCAATGCCGAGCGGATTTCCGATTGCCAGAACAATATCGCCGATGCGAACATTGTCGGAATTGCCGAGATTCAAAAACGGCAGATTTCCGCTTTCGATTTTCACAACCGCCAAATCCGAAGGCTGATCTGAGCCGACGACTTTTGCGCTGAAAGTCCGGTTGTCGTTCAACGTAACCGTTATTTTATCGGCATTGCCGACGACGTGAAAGTT
>JALYZF010000104.1 GCA_030948995.1 Acidobacteriota bacterium | reverse complement strand
AATTTCGGGCGGGCATCAGCTCGTTTCCGACGATGCGGTCGTGGTTAAAAAAATCGGCGGCGCGCTGATTGGCTCGTCTCCTGAATTAACTTTTGAACATTTAGAAGTGCGCGGTTTAGGAATTATAAATATCAGAAATTTATTCGGAGTTTGGGCGGTGGTGCCGCCGAAGAAAATCGTGCTTTGCATCGAGCTTAAAAAATGGCGCGAGACGCTTGATGTCGAACGTCTTGGGCTGGAAACCCGGGAAGAAGAAATTCTCGGCGTAAAGATTCCGAAGTTTATATTGCCCGTCAGCGCCGGACGAAATTTGTCGACTTTAGTTGAAACCGCCGTCCGCGTTTATCTTCTGCGTCTCGGCGGAGTCGATGCGGCGCGCAATTTGGTAGAAAAACACGCGGCAATGCTAGGACGCGGTTAGTTAAGTTGTTAGAGACTTTATGCCTAAAGCTAAAATTGAAAAAACCGTTTTCCCGAATTTTGTAATCATTACCGGACTTAGCGGTTCGGGAATGAGTTCGGCGACGAACGCTTTTGAAGATTTAGGTTATTTTTGCGTCGATAATTTGCCGATTACGATGCTTTCAACCTTTTCTCGTCTGATGCTGCCGACAAAAGAAGAAGTCGTGGCAATTGAAAAAGCCGCGCTCGTTATTAATATCAGAGAACGCCATTTTCTTTCAAAATTTCCCGATGAATTAAATAAACTAACAAAAAAACTTTCACCTTTCGTATTGTTTTTTGAAGCCTCGGACGAAGTTTTGCAGCGTCGTTTCAGCGAAACGCGCCGCCCGCATCCGGCAGATGCCGGAACAGGTTTGCTTGCCGCGATTCGTGCCGAAAAAGACGCAATGCGCCAAGTGCGCGAGCAAGCTGATTTGATAATCGATACATCCGCCCACACGGTTCACACGCTGCGCCGTCTGCTCGTGGAGAAATTTGGACATAAGGTGGACGGCGCGCCTCTTCACGTCAATATTTTAAGTTTCGGTCATAAATTCGGCGCGCCGAATCAAGTTGATTTGCTTTTCGACGTCCGCCATTTGCCGAATCCGTTTTTTGAAAAAGGCTTGCGCGATTTGCCCGGAACGGATAAAAAAGTCGTTGAATTTCTTGAAAAACAAACGGAAGTTAAAGAAACCGTGCGTAGATTTGTAGATTTGATGGAATATTTGCTGCCGCTCTACAAACGCGAGGGAAAATCTTATCTGACCATCGGCGTCGGCTGCACGGGCGGGCGGCACCGTTCCGTAATGGTGGCAAATAGTTTAGGCAAAGCACTGAAGAAAGACAATTTTGACGTTTCGGTTCTGCATCGCGATGTGCAAAAATAATTTATAAATTTATGAAAAAAATCGGCGGAGTAATTGTTTCTCACGGGCAAGTCGCCAATGAACTTCTGGCGGCGGCGGAAACCGTCGTTGGTTCTTTGAGCCATATTACGGCGGTTTCAATCGGCTGGCACGACGATGTGGAAATGGCGACGGGCGAGATTTCGCGCGCCATCAAAAAAGTTTCCGACGGCGGCGGCGTTTTGCTCCTTACCGATATGTTCGGCGGAACTCCGACGAATATTTCGGCAATGTTTATCAAGCGAAACGAAGTCGAGATTGTAACGGGCGTCAATTTGCCGATGGTTATCAAACTTGCATCGCAAAATAAGGAAATTACTTTAGCTGAAATGGCAAAAGAAGTTGAGGAACAGGGAAGACAAGCGATTTACCGGACGAGTGAGCTGCTCGAGCCGCAGAAAATTAAAAAGGATGCTTGAGACTGAAGTTAAAATCATTAATCCGCTCGGTCTTCACGCGCGCGCCGCCGCCCAGCTTGTTCGCCTTGCCGGACAATTTACGAGCCGTATAAAATTAAAACGCATCGACAATAACGTCGTCGCCGACGCCAAATCTATCTTGAGCGTCTTAACTCTCGCCGCTGCAAGAGGAACAAAATTGACGGTTGAAGCCGAAGGCGCGGACGAACAGGACGCGCTAATTTCTATAAAGGAGATTTTTGCCGACGGATTTGGAGAGCTTTAAGGTTTTAGAAATTTATGTCTTTTGAAATTCAAGATTATCCCGGACGCGGAAAAAAAATCGGGATTCTAGGCGTTCCGCTCGGTTTCGGCGCGGGACAAAAGGGAAGCGAACTTGGCGTAACGGCAATTCGTCTAGCCGAAATTCGCGGAAGTTTTTTAACCGAACATATTGCCGAATTAGGTTATGAAGTTAAAGATTACGGCGATGTCGAAATCATAAAACCGGATTATGTGGCGAAAAAAGAAGATAATTTAAAGTATTTGAAAGAGATTCTTGCCGCCTCGAAAAATTCGGCAAATTCGGTCAAACAAATTTTGGAAGACGGCGCTTTTCCGGTTATTTTGGGCGGCGACCATTCGATTGCAATCGGAACATTTTCTGGAGTTTCGTCATATTTTCACGTGCAAGAAAAGGAAATCGGTTTGATTTGGCTCGACGCGCACGCCGATATTAACACACACGAAACTTCGGCGTCGGGCAATATTCACGGAATGCCGCTTGCCGCGCTTTTAGGTTACGGCGAGCCGTCTCTTGTCAATTTGGAAGGGTTTACGCCGAAAATCAATCCAAAATTTTGCGCTCACGTCGGCGCGCGCGATTTGGATTTAGGCGAGAGAAAAAGAATTCGAGAACTCGGAATGCGTGAAAATTTTTTTACTATGAGCGATATAGACAGGCGCGGAATGCTCGCCTGCATCGAAGACGCCGTAAAAATCGTGTCGCAAGCGCCGGGCGGTTTCGCGGTTACATTTGACATAGATATAATCGACCCGACTTTTGCGCCCGGCTCTGGAACGCTTGTTCGCGGCGGAATAAGCTACCGCGAAGCGCATCTGGCGCTCGAAGTTATCGCCGAGCGCGACGAGATGCGGTCTTTTGAAATTGTCGAGGTCAACCCGATGCTCGATAAAAGCAATATCACGGTTGAACTTGCCGGCGAATTGATTCTTTCGGCTCTTGGAAAAACTATTCTCTGAGTTGGAGGAAGTTGCGGAGTTAAATTCTTTGATTACCAAAACTATCTGAAACTTTCCGCAACTTCCTCCAACTTCTTGAAAACTATTTTATGGAAAAAATTAAAATCGGCGTGATATTTGGCGGGCGTTCCGGTGAACACGAAGTATCGGTTCGCTCGGCAAAAACCGTTATCGAACAAATCGACAAAGAGCGATACGAAGTGATTCCGATTGCTATTACCAAACAGGGAAATTGGCTCAATCCGGGCGAATCTTTGCAGATGCTTCCCGAACAGACGCGGGAAATCATTGCCGAAAGCGTCGGTAAGTTTTCGGAAAACGCCGTCGCGCTTGTCGGCGACACGAAATATAAAGGTTTGACACGGCTGGAAACTTACGATAACGGCGAAAAAATCTCGCCGCTCGATGTGGTTTTTCCCGTTCTGCACGGCACATACGGCGAAGACGGAACAATTCAAGGTCTTTTTGAAATGGCTGATATTCCGTATATCGGCTGCGGCGTCGTCGCGTCTGCCTGCGGTATGGACAAGGTTGTAATGAAAACGCTTTTCCGCGACGCCGATTTACCGATTTGCAAATACGTCTGGTTTCTGCGAAGCGAATGGGAACGCCGCCGCGATGATGTTATCGCCCACACGGAACTAAAACTCGGCTATCCGTGTTTCATCAAACCGGCAAATTTAGGTTCGTCCGTCGGAGTTTCGCGCGCGACCGATAAAGAATCGCTTTGTCAGGCAATCGAACTCGCCGCCGAATACGACCGCAAAATAATCGTCGAAGAAGGCTTGGATATGCGCGAAATTGAATGCGCCGTTATCGGCAACGAAGAGCCGCAGGCGAGTCTGCCGGGTGAATATATTATTCACGACGCGAACAAAAAATTTCTCGATTACACGGAAAAATATACGGGAACGGGCAACAACGAATTTATCGTTCCGGCTTTAATTTCAGAAGAGTTGACCAAAAAAATCCAACAGATGGCGACAGCGGCTTTCCGAGCAGTTGACGGCTCTGGTTTAGCGCGCGTCGATTTTTTTCTGCGAAACGATACGGGAACATTGCTGCTTAATGAAATCAACACGCTGCCCGGTTTGACGGACGCTTCCGGCTTCCCGAAAATGTGGGCGGGAACGGGAAAAGAATTTTCACAGGTGATTGACGAATTAGTAAATTTGGCGATGCAAAGACACGCCGATAAATCGAGAAACAAAACGAGTTTTTGAAATGAAAGACGGAAAATAGGAAATTAATAAAAAATTCTTTTATTTTTCCATTTTTAATTTTTCATTGCATTATATCCTTTCCGTGTTCTGATAGTCAGATTCGGACGCGCAACTTTTAGTTCAATCGCCCGCCATTTGCCATCCAGCTTAGAATTTGAAGGCTGATAGCCGAGCGTGTATTGAACGCCTAATTCCTGAACGATATTTTTGAAAGCAGCGCGCATCGCCGCGCCGCCCGGCGTCGGAATATAAAGCCCGCCGCTTTTATCGGCGAAATTTTTCAGCGCGCCCTGACCCAACATTTTTTCTCGACCGCTTAAATCAATCGAAGACATATCGACCGTATAAATCGTGGCATTTACGGCAAGCGCGGCTTTTAGCGCTTTATCGGCAGATTTTCGGCTCGTCGTATCCGCGCCGTCCGAGAGAACGATTATCGCTCGCCGTTTTTCGGGACGCTGACTCAATTCCTGCGCGGCTTTAAAGATTGCATCGTTCAAAACCGTCATACCGGTTGCCTTCAAATCAAACGCGCTCGGAGCAATATCGCGGCTGTTGGAAAAATCCTGCACGAGCGCGACTTTGGAATCGAAATTATAAATCGCCGCCGAATCATCAGCACGTAAACCGTCAAGAAAATTTATCGCCGCCGAACGCGCCATCGAAACTCTCTGTTCCATACTGCCGGAAGTGTCGAGCAGAATAACGGCGGCAAAAGGCGTTTCTTCGGCGGCGAAAAAATCGATTTTCTGCTCCGCGCCGTCTTCTAAAACTTTAAATTGCGATTGTTTTAAGCCTGAAACCGTTTTGCCGCCGGCATCGGTAATAGTCGCGTTTAAAACGACGATTGAAGATTCGACTTTGATTGTGTCATCGTCTTTTTGGGCGAAGGTAAAAGACGAAAGAAACAGTGAAATTAAGATAAAAAGCGTCGTGCGAAAAACAGGCGGAAATGAATTGGAAGAGAAGTTTGGCATAAATCGCGACGGTAAATTAAAAATTCCAAATCGTTAATTTTTGCTTTGCCGAATAAAGCGCACGATTCTCAAAACTGCGTTAGAGCTTTGAATGGCATTCGCCGAAATCGTGTAACGCGAATTTTTCTTTAACTCGTCCGATAATTTTTCGGTTGTGTTTTTTAATTTATCAATGGCATCGGAAAGCGTGGATAGTTTTGCGTCTTCGGCTTCGTCGGTTTCATAATCGTTTACCGAGCCGCTTGCGCCGAGTTCTTCGCGGATTTTTTTCGAGAGTTTTTCAAGACGCTCAAGTTTTCTTTGGTCATCGAGAGTTAAATGATTGTTTTTGATAAAAGATTTATCGAGTTCGTCGCCGAGTTTTGCCGCTTCCTCGCCGTGGTCTAGCAGTTCCTGAAAATCTTTTTTCTCGCGCTCGATACGGCTTTTAGCCAGAGTTTCCTTAATACCTTTCGGAAAATCCTCTTTCTCAGGAGCGTTATCTTGAGCATAGGCGCAAACACTCGCCGCACAGATAAAAAGGGCAAATAAAGTTAAACGTAAAAAACCGTAAATCATAACCGTAATAAAAATAAAAATTAATGGTCAGTGCCGGGCTGGTCGTCGGGCGAAGTTCCCGTAACCATTTCAACTAGTTTGGATAAAAATTCGTCTTCAGCCGCGCCGCTGCTTTGCAGCGTCGTCCATTCGGATTGCAAACCGTTCTCCGACCTGCCTTCAACTTTTGCGGTTACCGAAACATTGTTCTGCACGCCGTCAATCGATTGGACTTCAATTGTCAAAGTGTAACGCCCGCGCGTCCAAGAAGCGTCAGAATTCGGCATCACCGCGTACCGATTCAGCTCGTTGCTTGCTGTAACCGCGCCTTTGGCAAAGACAAAAGGCTGCGTGATGATAATGCCGTCTTTTATACGCGATGCCGCTTCGTCAACGATTATTTTTCTTTCCTTTAAAATTTCGGAAATCGTTTCCATCAAAACATCGCGGCGCGAATTGAGCTTGTATGGATTCATCAATCGCGCGCGCACTTTTGTTTTATCTTTCCCCCAACTTTTTAAATATCCGCCCGCGTCATTCGGTCGCGTCGTGCCGGTGGTTCGATTGCTGTCTTCTTTAATTTTTTGCGTCTGCGTATCAATCCCTTTCTGCGGAAAAGCAGCCACAGAAAACAAAATCATGCAAGCCAACGAATAAAATAAATGTTTCATAAAAGTGAACGGCTCAAAAGCGATTTCGGCAGTATTAAATATAGCGTAAAAATTCGAGAAACTAAAGGTTTGATGTGAGCGGAAATTTAATAGTTGCAAAACGAAAATTATACTTGTCGGTCAGATTTTGTCTGCATTTCCCATAAAAGAAGATGTTTTAGAAAAGCATGGTGCGCGGCAAAACGCGCAATTGCAAATCCGGCTAAGCCGTCGAGAAATCCAAGTTTTAAGAAGTATGTTTGAAGAAATGTCGTCGCTCCGGCAGTTATGATTTTGAGCGACGAAGTTCGTCGCCCGCGTTCAAACATCTGGCGAGCGGCGAGCGGCGCGTATCGCTCGGCAATCATTCGCTCGTGCTGCGCGGCGTTTTCAAAGGAAAAATGAAGAATATCGCCGCGTAATTTTTCAATCTTGGCGCCTTCCAGCATTTGAAAAGATTCGTGAATTAAAACGTCTTTCCAAGCGCCTCGACAGCGATTGAAAAAACGCAATTGCCAATCAGGATACCAGCCGCCATGCCGAATCGCGCGCTTCATATAAAACGATTGGCGCGGAATTTTGTAGCCGCCAGCTAATTTGTCATCAGACAAATTTTTCAATTCCAGAATCTGTTTTTGTAGCTTATCGGAAACTCGCTCGTCGGCATCGAGGCTGAAAATCCAATCAAATGCTGCATTATCAACCGCAAACTGTTTTTGTTTAGCAAATCCGAGCCACGCCTGAACTACAACTTTTGCTCCTAAAGAAGCAGCGATTTCTGAAGTTCCGTCGGCTGATTGCGAATCTACGACTAAAATTTCATCCGCCCAGCAAACCGATTCGATGGCTGCGGCAATATTTTTTTCTTCATTAAAGGCAATGATGCAGGCGGAAATTTTCACGTTTATTAACCGAAGAGTAATTTATCATAAACAGCCTATTTATTGCCGACGTTTTTAAGCAAGAAAGTTTTTAGCACAAAAAAATGTCTGAGCGAATTTTCGCTCAGACATTTTGGTTGAAAGTGGATTCAATTAGATTTTAGACAAACGAGTGTTCGTCAAAGTTTGCAGTGAAGAAATAGTCGCCGCTTTTGCGAATGCTGCTTCCTGCCGCTTTTTGCCGACGATTTTGCCATATTCAGTCAAAGCCTGTGCGACGATTTGATCCATATTGTAATAGCGATAAGTCGCTAGCCGTCCGACAAAACGCACGTCCGAGCGCGCGTCGGCAAGCGTTTTATATTTAGCGTAAAGGTCGGCATTTTCCTTGCGCGGAATCGGATAATACGGGTCGCCCTCTGCTTGCGGAAATTCGTAAACTATGCTCGTTTTTTTGTGTTCCTGTCCGGTCAAATATTTAAATTCTGTAATGCGCGTAAACGCTTGTTCGTTCGGATAATTGACGACCGGCGCAGTTTGATATTGTTCCGTATCGTGCGTTTCGTGCTTGAATTCTAATGAACGATAAGGAAGTTTGCCATACCGGTAATTAAAAAATGCGTCAATCGGACCCGTATAAATCAATTCTCTGAACGGAATATCCTTGCTGATTTCCTCGTAATCGCAATTGAGCATTATCTTTATATTCGGATGGTCGAGCATTTTTTCAAACATCCGCGTGTAACCGTGTTTCGGCATCGCTTGGTATGAATCGATAAAATAACGGTCGTCGCGCGTCGTGCGTGTCGGCACGCGCGCTGTAACGGATGCGTCGAGTTCCGAAGGGTCTAATCCCCATTGTTTGCGCGTGTAATTGCGGAAAAATTTTTCATAAAGCTCGCGCCCGACTTTTGAGACGACGACATCTTCGGAAGTTTTTATCTGCTCGCACGGTTCTGCCAGAGAAGCCAGAAAATCTTCGACTTCAAAAGCCGTTAAATTCAAGCCGTAAAGTTTATTAATAGTGTCGAGGTTTATCGGAATCGGCAGAAGCATTCCGTCAACCGATGCCAAGACACGATGCTCGTAGGCGCGCCACTCGGTAAATTCCGATAGATAATCAAAAACATCTTTGGAATTAGTGTGAAAAATATGCGGACCGTATTTGTGAATTAAAATTCCGTCGTCATTGTAGCAATCATAAGCATTGCCACCGATATGCGAACGTTTGTCGCAAATCAGAATCTTTTTGTCAGAACCGTTAGCCAGCCTTTCGGCAAGCACGCTGCCAGCAAACCCTGCTCCTACTATCAAATAATCAAACATTGTTTCCCCTCGCTTGTTTTAATAAATTATAAAAAATCTAACTAAATAAACAATAAATTTAAGTTGCCGCCGCTTTTTGAACGGCAACTTCTTTTACTAAATCCGACATTGCTCGCCAAGTATTATCCCAAGAAGTTTGCAGCAGAAACCTATCGACTTTCTCAAGACGTTCGGCGCGATTTTCGCTCAACGCTTTTTCCGCTGACGCGACAAATTCCTGCGCGTTCGTTGCAATATGAACCAATTCCTTTTCGCCGTATGGTCGCACAACGTCACGAATCGGAGTAGAGACCACGGGCTTGCCCGCCGCCAGATATTCGGGCGTTTTCGTTGGGCTGATAAAACGGGTCGAATCGTTTATAGCAAACGGCATCAATGCCACGTCCCAACCGGCAATATAAGCAGGCAATTCGGAATAATCTTTTTTTCCGAGATAGTGAATGTTCTCTGCTTTCGGCAATTCATCCGCGCTAATTTTTACAACCGGACCAATCATTACAAAATGCCAATCAGGACGCATTTCCGCCGCTTGCCGAAGAATCTCCAAATCAACACGCTCGTCAATAACTCCGAAATAACCGAGGCGCGGTTTTGCAATCGCAGCTTGGTCTTCGGGGTTTTCCTGAATGGTTCTTGCCTTCTTAAAATGCGCCACATCTATGCTCGATGGAAAAGCCCAGATGTTTTTGTGCCGCGTTCGTTTTGCTTCGTATAAACTTTGTCCGCCGGTGAAAACCACGTCGCTGGCGGCAAACAATTTTTCCTCGTTCGGTAAAAGATTCGGCGGAGCAAACTTAAACATTGATAGCTCGTCCATCGAGTCGTAAACTGTCGCTCGCGGCGTTAAATGCTCGGAAAAAGGCATCGCCATCGGCGTGTAATACCACAGAACGTAATCGGAAATATTTTTTTCTATAAACATTTCATCGAGCATTTCACGAATTAGGTCGTCAGCCGATTTCGTCTCTAAATCGGAATTTTTTAAATGCGGAACGACTACGGTTAAATTGTCTTCTCGCTGGCTACAGTCAAGATGCGAAAAATCATTTGTAAAAATCGGCTCTTCAATAAAAAAAACGCGCCGCTCTTTTGCAAAACGGCTCAGAAGATGCTGCGGTCGCTGATAAACAAAATCCCAGCGCAGATGAGAAAAACAAACCAAATCAAAATCCATACTCGTTCGTCAAATTCCTTAAAATAGAGCAGTCAACTTCCTTTATTTGATTACTGTTTTAAATCGAATCAAATATATTACATAAATCACTCGTCTGTATTTAACCTTTATTATAACTCATTTTAAGAAATTATCTGTAATATAAATTACATAATAAATTTCTAAAAAAAACGCACAATTAATTTTTTGTTTGATATGTTGTTAATTAAAATTTCGAGCTTTTGAAAAAAAATGCCGATTAAGATTCTGTATAATGTTAGATTTGTGGCGGTAGAAAACAGTTGAAATTTATAAAAATTTTAATTTCTCTGCCGCTTCGGATTAAATATCTCTGAAAGATAAATTTAATCCAAGATAAGAATTACGAATTATGCGAAAGATATTTGCAAGCAACGTAATGGGCGGATTTGAATGTTCGACTCATATTAATTACGCACGAAAGCGTGTTGACGTTATCAATAGTACAAAACACGACGTTTTCGCCGAGAAGGATTTCAGACGACTTCTCGATTTGGGCATAAAAACCGCACGCGACGGTGTGCGCTGGCATTTGATTGAGCAACATCCGTTTGAATACGATTTTTCAAGCGTTGTAAATCAAGTTCGAGCCGCGCGACGAACCGGAATGCAAATTATTTGGGATTTATTTCATTATGGTTTTCCTGAAGATTTAGATTTACTCGACGCTGAATTTGTAACTCGTTTTACGGCATTTACCGGCGCATTCGTTAAATTTCTGCAACAAGAAGGCGAAGAAGATTTTCTCTTCTGCCCGCTCAATGAAATTTCTTTTTATTCTTGGATTGCCGGCGAAGTCGGAGGATTTTACCCTTTTCTACACGGTCGCGGAAGCGAGGTGAAGCGCAATTTGGTTCGCGCGGCAATCTCGGCGAGCCGTACAATTAAAAATATTTGTCCGCAGGCGCGCCTCATTTATACCGACCCGGCAATTCATATTACTTCGGCAAATGAAGACCCGAGCGATTTGCAGGAAGCGGAAATGCATCGGCAAGGACAATATGAAGCAATAGATATGCTGTGTGGACGACGAGAACCCGAACTCGGCGGCAGCCCGGAATATCTGGATATTGTCGGAGTAAACTACTATTCTGATAATCAATGGCACTTTCAAACCGGACAGAGAGTTTTCCGCGAACAGCCGGAATATCGTCCGCTGCATAAAATTTTAGAAGAATTTTTCGAGCGTTATAATCGCCCGATTTTGATTGCCGAAACCGGAATCGAAGATGAAGCGCGTCCCGAATGGTTTAGATACGTCAGCGAAGAAGTTGAAACGGCAGAAACCAAAGGTATTCCAATTGAAGGAATTTGTCTTTACCCGATTGTCAATCATCCGGGCTGGGATGACGAACGGCATTGTCATAACGGTTTGTGGGATTACCCGGACGAATTTGGAAATAGAGAAATATATCAGCCGCTTGCCGATGAAATTAAAAGACAATTAATTTGGCAAAAGAAAATATCGCAAAAGTCTGAAAACCGAAATTTGCAGGCAAAACAAAAAGCCGCATAATGTTCTAGAAATTTTTACTTAAGCCTGTAAAACGTTTTGTGAAATCAACCGCGCCGCGAAAAAAAATCTAATTCAAATTATTAATTGTTAAAGTAAAAAATTAAGAGTCAATTAATCGACTCTTAATTAATTTATAAAGAAGTTTTTCACAACTGCTGAAATAATTTCATTTATCGTTCATTGGCGAATCAATTTCAATATTGTTGGAACGAAATGTAGTCGAAGTTGCGCGCTGCAAATCGGAAAGCGATTTATTGTAATCGGTTTCGGCGCGAATCTCCGCATTACGCGCATTTGTCAATGAATTCTCACGCTGGAAAAGTATAAATGTCGTCGAGCGTCCGACTTCAAAAAGTTTTCGCTCGCCTTCTAATTGAATTTCGGCATTTTCCCGCGCCCGCCGCGCCGTTAAAATTCTCTGTCGCGCCGTTTCCGCCGCTTGAACGGCATTGCGAACGTCGGCAATTATAATTTGTTCCTGCGCGCGCGTTTGTGCTTGAACTTGTTCCTGCTGAATTCTCGCGCCAGCTAAATTAGCTTCAGCTGTTTGATTGCGGAAGGGAAATTGAATTGTTACGCCAACTGAATAATTCGGAGCATCGGTACGGAAAAGATTACGCAGCGATTGAAACGTTCCGCCGTTTAAAGAATTAGGCAAGCCTGTAACCGGAATATTTGGATTTGGAATTTGCGGCAGCAACGGATTGTTGAGAACGGCGCGAGTTTCGTTAATTGCTTGCAACAAATACAGATTGGAAGCCGAAGAGACAAGCGGCGTCGTTGTTCCATTTGCAATAGTTTGGTTGCCTAATGATAAGCCGCCGAGCGAAAAAGTCGAATTTAAATCAATGCGCGGCTTTGTTTGATTTCTAAAATAATCAATATCAATCGCGTTAATTTCGCGCTGCAGGCGAAGGCGGCTCAATTCGGGACGATTGTCAATCGCATCTTTTATTGCATCTTCGATAATTATCGGGTCGTCGCTATAAACGGGTTTGTCGGTCGGAACAAGTGATTGCGTCCATTCCAGCGCAGTAGATTCGCGCAGAAGAAGTGTTTTCAAAGTGTTTTCGGTAATTGAAACTTGCTGCGTGGCGAGCAAAACATCCGATTCGCGGTTGGCAAGTTCGGTTGCAACTTCAGCGCGTGCAAGCGGCGCGGCAGCACCGGCAGTAATTTTGGCTTCAACTTGCCGCATATTTTCCTTTGCCAAGTTTAAGTTTGCCAGACGATTTTGCTGGTCGCGCAGAGCAAACACCAAATCCCAATAACTGCGTTGAACCTGCGCGATTATTTCAATCGTCTGGCGGCGAAAATCGGCGTCAGATTGCTGCAGGCGCTTGCGCTGAATCTTTATCTGACGGCGCGTGTTGTCAATCGCAAAATCACGAAAAAGCGGCTGCGTGTAAGTTACGCCCAAATTGCTTGAATAAGTCGTGCTGGAAGATGTGCCTAATCCCGAAGTTTGATTGAAAGTTGTGTTGTTTTGCGAGTTTCGCCCCGTCTGGCTGTTATTAAAAAAGGAGTTGATTCTGCCGCCGCCGCGCTCGAAAAATTTATCTACTCCGGCATTGAGGCGAAAATCATTTGACGCGCTCGAACCTGTCGATGAGCTGCGCGAAAAGGTCGGCGTAACCGAAAAAACGGGGTCATAAGTTCCAAGCAGCGAGCGCAGTTGAGTTTCCTGAATCCTGACATCCGTGCGCGCAACTTCAATATTATTATTGTTTTCCAGCGCTTTGCGAATCGCTTCGTTAAGGGAAATCGGCAAAGTTTGAGCCGTCTGCACGCCGACACGATTCAAACCGGCGAAATATTCAATCGCGGAAGATTTTTTTGTCGGCTCAACGCCGGTTGGAATTTTTCTTTCCTCAACCGAAACGACAGTTTCCTTTTTTTCGTTTGAGTTTTTGGCGATTTCCGAAACAGTAGTTGTTTGAGTTTGCGCAAAAAATTTCGCCGTATCTAAAACAAACAGACAGGCAAACAGACAACTCCAAAACAAAAATCGAATCATAATTTTCATTGTAAAATGACTCCGGGCAAATGAAAGTAAAAAATAAATTTGGTAACAAACTCAATGGCTTACTACGCTAAAAGAATTTTGATTGTTTCAATTATTTGAGCGTTTGAAACAACCATATTATATTATTTATATTTATTTATTTGAACTTTACTTTGTAATGAGTTATCTTCAAACTTTTAATAAACGAATATTTTCGCGGAGGAATTTTTTAAAATGGCTATAAAAGTTGGGATAAACGGTTTCGGACGCATCGGGCGCAACGTAATGCGAACGGCGCTCGGAGATAAGGAAATTGATTTTGTCGCGGTAAATGATTTGACCGATACGAAAACGCTGGCGCATCTTTTGAAATACGATTCGATAATGGGAAATCTCGAACAGGATATTTCGGCAGGCGAGAATTCTATAAAAATCGATGACGACGAGTTTCGCGTATTTAGCGAGAAAGACCCGTCCGCAATTGATTGGAATTCAGTCGGCGCAGAAATCGTCATCGAATCTACGGGACGTTTTACCAATGCCGAAGAAGCCAAAAAACATCTCGGCGGAACGGTTAAAAAAGTTATCATCTCCGCGCCCGCCAAAGGCGAAGACGTAACGATTGTTTTAGGCGTTAATGAAGAAATGTATGATGCAGGCAACCACAATATAATTTCAAACGCTTCCTGCACGACGAATTGTCTTGCGCCGGTCGCAAAAGTGATTCACGAAAAATTCGGCATCAAAAACGCTTTGATGAACACGATTCACTCATACACAAACGACCAGCAGCTTCTCGATTTGCCACACAAGGATTTGCGCCGCGCTCGCGCCGCCGCGCTTTCGATGATTCCGACCTCGACCGGCGCGGCAAAAGCAGTCGCGCTGGTAATTCCCGAACTTAAAGGTAAATTCGATGGCATTTCCGTGCGCGTCCCAACGCCGAATGTTTCATTGGTTGACGTAGTTATTAACGTAGAAAAAGAAACTACGACCGAAGAAGTTAATCGAGTTTTGAAAGACGCCGCCAATGAAGAGTTGAAGGGAATTTTAGGGTTTTCGGAAGAGCCGCTCGTTTCGATTGATTACCGAGGCAATTCACATTCGTCAATTGTTGACGCGGAAAATACAAAAGTCATCGACGGCACGACAATGAAAATTCTTTCGTGGTATGACAACGAATGGGGTTATTCGTGCCGTGTGCGTGATTTGGTAAAATTTATTGCCAATAAGGGTTTGTAAAATTTATTTGACAAAAAGGAAAAGACGAGAAATTTAACTTCTCGTCTTTTTTATTTGCAAATTATAAAAATTTTTATTTAAGCGAAACTAGCGAGTTGTCCATTTTCATACGTCTAAACCCGACAATGCGGTCTTTCCAATAACCGTCAAATCTCGAATACATAACGCCGTGGCTTGATGAGGCGTGATAAAAACCGTTTTCGTCGGCGACAATGCCGATATGCGCTAGTCCGTTTAGGAATATAAGCGTTCCGACTTTGTATTGGTCAGCGCCCGAAACAGGCTCAGAATTCTGCCAAAGCGTCCTGACGCTTGCTCGTTCAAAGCTGAAACCGGCTTCTTGAAAAACGCTCCAGACCAGTCCCGAACAATCATATCTATTCGGACCGGAAGAACCGTAAAGATACGGCGTGCCGATTCTCGATTGAATCGCGCCAAGTAGTTTTTGGTTGAAAACAGCGTTATAGGAATTTTTTCCGGCGAAATTATTTACTGCTGTTGTAATTGGCTGGGAAGAAACTGTTTTTTGGACAAGCGGTCGAGGCGGCGGCGCAATGATAATTTTGTTGGTTAATACGGGTTTTTGACTTTGATATGTTTTGGGTAAATCTCTTTGTTCTAATTTATTTTCAAGGCTCGCAACGTGCTGGCTGGCGTCGGTTTGAATCACTCTTTCGCGTTCTTGTGCAAAAGCATTTCCGCTTAGAAAAGCGCTGAACAAAACTGAAAACAAAAACACGGACAATGATTTACAAAAATTCATCAAAGAAAACTCCTCAGCGTATTTAATTTTTTTGACTTTTACTCGGAAAGTGTTTGAAGACGGGTGGAAAAACTTCCGTCTAATTTAAAAAACAGTTAAAACAATAACAATTCCTGAAAATCTGACGCTGCAGATTCGGGAAACGAACAAAGCCAATTTTTTGTATTATTCAAGTCGGGACGAAAAACCTAAGACGAGAGAGATTTTGCCTTAAAAGAAAAATAATTGCAAACTAAAAAATCATTTTAATTTTAAGTCGAAGTTTTTCGGCATGTAACAAAAAGAATTTCGACAAGCCGTTTTCTTTAAGAATTCCTTACTAAGGAATTCTTAAAGAAAAGCCCGCCCGCTCTTCTCCGCCTTTCGCCACTTTCCGTGTTGTCCTTGAATAATCAAAAAAAGTTTTAATTAATCCGCGTTTCCAAAAATAAAAAAGACACGGAGAAAATCTCGTGTCTTTTTTATTTCTACTAAACTTTAGTTCTTATGCCGAAAAAGATGTTCCGCAGCCGCAGCCGCCGGTCGCATTCGGATTTTCAAACGTGAAACCCGAACCCATCATATTCGATGTGTAATCGACCGTAACGCCGTTTAAATACTGCGCCGAAAACATATCGACGAAAAGTTTTACGCCGTGCTGGTCAACGATAAAATCGCCCTGCCGCGATTCTTCTTCGATGTTTAAGCTGTATTGAAAACCGGAACAGCCGCCCGGAACAACCCGCACGCGCAGACCTGCCGTTTCCGGTAAATCATCTTCGCCTGCCAAAAATTTTTTAATTTCTACCGCCGCGTTTGCCGATAAATTAATCTCGACCGACGGCGCTGCAACTGCTGACATTTTTTATAATCTCCTTGGAAATAATTTCAATTGATTTAGCCTAAACTAAATCCTTACTTTAATTTCAATTTTACTTAACTTTCTTTTAGATAACAAGTTTTATTATTTGGTTGTTAAAAATATGATTTTTCAAACTATCTCGCTTTTGACATAATCACGAGTTCCGGTTTCATCGCTTCGATTGAAATGTAACGCGCGACTTCTTCGGCAACGCGACGAAACGCTTTTGCCTGCGGCGATTCGGGATTTGAGACCACAACCGGAATGCCTTTGTCGCCCGCCTCGCGGACTTCGATTCCGAGCGGAACTTCGCCCAAAAATGGCACGCCCATTTCGTCGGCAAACGCGCTGCCGCCGCCCGAGCCGAAAATATCGTAGCGTTTTTCCGGCATATCGGGCGGAACGAAATAAGACATATTTTCAATTACGCCGAGAACCGGAATTGCGACCGTTTCAAACATTTTGAGTGCGCGACGAACGTCAGCGAGCGAGACAATCTGCGGAGTAGTAACTAAAACCGCGCCTTGAACCGGAACGAGTTGCGCTAAAGATAATTGAACGTCGCCTGTTCCGGGCGGCATATCTACAATTAAATAATCAAGCTCGCCCCAATTTACGTCGGTCAAAAACTGTCGGACAATACCGTGCAGCATCGGACCGCGCAAAATCATCGGTTTATCGGGCGGTGCAAGCACAGCCATCGAAATCATTTTTACATTGTGTGCCCGAATCGGGATGAGCTGATTCATTCGGACTTCAGGCTGTTGCTGCTCGACTCCGAGCATTAAAGGGACATTCGGACCGTAAACGTCTGCGTCCATCAAGCCGACTTTTGCGCCGTCAAGCGCGAGCGAAACGGCGAGATTTACTGCGACGGTCGATTTGCCGACGCCGCCTTTGCCGCTTGAGACGGCGATGATATTTTTTACGTTCGGCAAAGCCATATTACCCGCGATTCCGCGACCTTTAGGAACTACTGCGTCCATCGTAACTTTTACATTTGTAACACCGCCGAGTTGCCCGACTGCTTCATAAGCGAGCCGTTCCATTTGTTCTTTAACTGGACAGGCAGGTGTCGTCAAAACGATTCGAAAAGAAACATCGCCGCCGTCGATTGCCAAATCTTGGATAAAGCCGAGTTCGACAATATCTTTGTGCAAATCCGGGTCGATAATAGTTCGCAGAGCGTCTAAAATCGCTTGTTCTGTAATTTGATTCATATTGATTAAACTACTAATTTTTAAAAGTGTTTCCGTAAAACCATACTTTCTCAAAATAGCGCGCGATTGTCGAATTGGATGTGTTTTAATAAATGTTTTAATTCGTATTTTAGCAGCAGAAAATCAATCTTGATTTCCAAATTGAAAATATTTTTCCAATTAGTGAAATCGCGCTTGAGGCTTTGTAAGCGATTAAGTATTATCAGTATAAGTTTACATAGGAAATTTCAAGGTTTACAAGGGTTTAAGAGTCAATGAAAACAAAAATAATTCTCATTCTTCTTCTGGTTGCGCTTCCGTCATTCGCGGTAACTCGAAAGCCAAATTATATCGGTTATAAACATAAGGGAATCGTTTACGGCGAAACATTACCGAACGGCGTTAAAGACCTCGGCGGCGGCTTGCTCTCGAATGAAGAATACGGCGTTTCGCGCTTCTCGAAAGGCAAGAAATATATGCTCTGGCTCGAAAAAATTTCAAGCCGCGACGCTAAAGGCATTCCCGATTGGGAAGTAAAAGACGTTTTAACTTTTGACCGATTGAAAAAAAATCAGGAATTTCTTTTGTCTTATAGTTCAAACTGCCAGCAAAACGGGAAAACTAATCTTGATTTGATTGTGCAGGCGGAGTTTGTCCCAAAGGATAAAACTTATAAAATCTTGCGCGCTTGGAAGGCAAACGTAAAAAAGGAAAGGTTTGAAAAAATATCGAGCAAAGCAATTGTTTGCAAATATGTTGAACTAAAAGAATAAAAGCGAGTTTCAAATCTTTGAAACTCGCTTTTATTCTTTTCTAATCGAAACGCTTATTTAAGTTCGATTATTGGCAGTCTTTGTAGCATTGTCGGTATCGATTTGTTCGACTTCAACATCCGTGCGTTTGACCGTATCACGAACGGTTTGCTCGCGTTCGGTAACGTTTTTACCAACGGTAACTTCTTCAACCACGCGCGCTTGTTTTCCGACAACGGCTTCTTCGGCACGCTCGGTCAGTTCAATATCGCCTTCTTTGAAATTTGCCAAATCGGCATCGCTTACTGCGCGGTTTACCGGACGACGATTAACGACGATGTGTTCTTCACGAAGGCGGACGCTAGCTTCGACCGGCTTTTCGACGACGCGGCTTTTGATGCGCGCTCCGCCACGTTCAACTTCGCGTTTGCCAACTTGAAGCTCTTCTTCAATAACTGGAATCGCCGTCTCATTCTGAACATTTGCGGTGTTCTGCGTCGCGTCGGTAGATTGAGACAAATTCTGCCGAGTAGTTTGCGACGAACGTCCGTCAACGTCAATCGCTCCGTTTCTGTCTAGAATCTCGGCTGCGAGTCTGGCTCTTTCTGTCGAATCGGCGTGAACCGTTAAAATAGCGTCGGCATCGCTGGCGGCTTCCGTATAATTTCTTGCGGTAGTTTCGTCATCGCCGAATAATGAATTGAAAAAATTACTGACGCTGTTTCCCGTATCGGTTGACGAGGTTGTCGTCGCTTCGGTCGTAGCTCTGTTAGAAACATCAATGCTTTCCTGACCAAAGCCTTGTTGAATCAATTCCTTTGAAGCGGCTTGCGCTTCAGTTCTATTATCAAATAAACCAATTACTGTGTGTGTCATTTATTAATTCTCCTTTATTTCTTGTAAAAATTTTTAGTCTTGTGTTCTAGCTGCCGGAATTCTCGCTTCCGGCAACCCGTGTTATTTCCACTTCCTCTTTGAGCAAAGTTACTCGTTGCGGTTTATGGGTTTCGATTGTTTGTTTTCTAACGTGGAGTTCTTCGACCAGAACCAGACGTTTTTCGACAAAAACTTGTTCTTCGACGACGGGTATTATC
>JALYZF010000095.1 GCA_030948995.1 Acidobacteriota bacterium | reverse complement strand
GGTGTGGGCGTCGGCGGCGGCGGCGGTATCGGCGTCGGCGTCGGTGTGGGCGTCGGCGTAATTACCGGCGTCGGACCCGGATTCGGAAGCCCGGTATTTCCCTGATAATCGCGCGGGACAGGCGCTTCTAAAAATTGTATATTGCGAACTCCGACGCGCGAGATTCCTTCAATCTCGTGTTTTATGCCGTCTTGCAGAGGATAGGCAGTTTCAACCTTAAAACTCGGCTCAATCATTCGGACAAGCGAAGCATCTGATAAATCTAATTGCGTTCTGGGCTGGTCTAAAATCGTTCCGTCCACCGAAGGTTTTAATATATAGCTGAAATTTAGAAATTTGACATGCTCGGCAATCACGCTGTCGATAAATCCCGCCCCTTGAATGCCGAAGACGCGCCGTATCAATATTTGATTTTCATCGACAAAATAATGAACGATTTGCACGCGCCGCAGCGAAGCCGCACTTGCCCCGCCGTTTGTTCCGACGCCGAGCAAGCCGGTCGTGCCGAGACGATTGAGCGCGAGCGCGTCGCCTTCTTCCCAGAAAATTCTATTGGCTGCGCCGTCGATTCTTGTAACTGCGCCGAACGCTCCCGTTCCGCCGCTCGTTATGTAATAAACTTCGCCGACCTTAAAATCTCCAATGCGCGTCGCAGGCACGTTTATTTGTCCGGTATTTAAGTTGACGCCGCCGGCTGGAACGTCGATAGCGGAAAAATTAGGGTCAACGGCAAATACGGTCAAGCGGTCGGTTCTTGCCTTAACTTTCGTCGCCGGATTTGCGCCTTTGACATTGACATTTGCCGGGACATTAAAGTCGGAAATTATCGCGCCGACGCTGATGTATCCGATGCCGCTCGGGTCTAAAGCCGAAGCCGTGCGCGCGGTTAAATAATCGGTTACGAATTTCGTCGGCAGCCAAACATTGGAAACTCCTTTGAATCCGTCGCCTGCCACCAGAATATCGCGGTTGACGAATTCCTGCGCGTTGCGAAGAGATTGGGAGGCGGTCGTCAACTCGTAGTTTGCCGTCGCGGTCGTGATTGTCCCGCGCAGAAGAGTGAAAACGGCAGCCATAATGACGAGCATTATGACCATCACCACCAGCAGTTCCATCATCGAGAAACCGGCTTCGGCTTTTTTATTTTCCGCTTTTCTTTTCAGTAGATTTTTCATCTTCTTCGGCAAACTTTTTTATTTTAATTTAGCGCAGAGCCTGCCTGAAACCCGTCGCTTGAACGTATTGGAAAAACGGCGTTCCGGGCGGCAGTTTGTCGGGCGACAGAAATGTCTGGTCAAAGCTCCAATTGCGGCGCGGCGGCATATAAATCACGGAAGTATCGTTTTCCCATTGCGAAAGTGCCTGCGTCGAGCGAAACAGCGGAACGAATGAGCCTGTGTAATTCCAACTGCGCGTAACTCCGTTTAAATTCCACAACTCTAAAAAGCGCGGGTAATTAATGATTCCGCCGTTGCGCCGCAACCCGCTCGCGCCTCTGCCGGGCGTTGCCGTCAGACTTGAAATCGTCGTCCCCGCGATAACTCCGGCGCGCACGCTCGTTCCGTCCGAATCGGTCGGCAGATTTTCGTCAGCCATTCGAAAATTATCGCCGTTCAAGGTTCGCGGCGTCGCGCTTCCTTCGGGATACATCGCGCTTAAACCGTCATACCAAGTTTTTGAAAGCGGGAAAAAAGCGTCGCAGACAATCGAAGCCGGAACTTGCGCGCCAGTATAACCGCCGTCATTAAGCGTCGAGCCGTTGACGGGCAATCCGGTAATGCCAGTTGTATTATAATTTCCCCAGATATAAACCATATTTTCCGAGCTGACCGAGATGCCTTTAGTCGGCGACAGTTTTCCTGCCGCTGCGCTGATGCTCAATTTTTCTCCGTTAAAAAGCCGAACGGCGCGCCGGAAATACGTTACCGGATAACTCATCGCCTTTTTTCCGAGCGTCAATCTGTCGGGCGAAACGCTGCAACCGAAACTTGCCGGGTCAACCGACCAGCAGCTTCCAGTATCGGGCAATTCCAGAATGTCTTTCTGCATCGTGCCTTTTTTGCTTGCCGCGCCTTTAGAAGCGTCCCAGCCGAAATCAATCACGTCTTCGCCGTCGTCCAAAGTTCCGTTTGGACCGTAAATATCTTCGTTATCGACAATTCCGTTCGTGCTGGCGTAAGACGTTCCGTCGGGCAAATACTCCGGGTTCACGCGGTCGCCGCGACGGTCGGAAACATAAACGACGTATCCTTCCGTGCCTCTGACGTTCGTGCTGACGGCGTTTGTTCCCATCAGCAGATTCGTATCGTAAATTCCGTCGAGCCAGCGAGCCAGATTTTTCATATTAAGCTCGATGACGCTTGTCATACCGCGCTCGTAGTAAACGTTCTTTTCCGACATCGTGCTGCGAACCCAGCCTTCGCGGACGTTATAAACATTTATCGGCACAATTTGATTAAATGTTCCGATCGGCAGAGCCTCGCGATTTGGTTTTCCGCTGCCGCCGTCGTCTTTAAGATTGGTCGGCGAAGTGCTGATAAAATTTCGGTTGGCGGCAAAATAAGAACTTGGAATCGGGTCTATAATTTCGCCGTCAACCGCCGTCTGCGAATTGTTGGTTAAATCCTCAAGATTTAACCCGTTTCCGCTGCGGTCGCGGCTTCCCTGCACAAATGCCGCCCAGAGTGGACGCTGCAAATAAACGATTCCGTTCGGCTCGCCTTCGGTCATTCCCATACTCAGGATTTCTTTGGTCACATCAACTGTTGTGCCGTCGGGCTTGACGACTTCAATCAAGATTTTCGCCTGAATTCCCGAACCGGGCGGAATATAATCCTTACCGGGCGTAAAATCTGGAATATTTTTTATGCCGCGAACGGTCATCGCTGTCTGCTTTTTGCCTTTATCGTCAATCTGGTCGCAGAGACTATCACCGATAACATAAGTTTTTGTTACATCGTCAATCCGTTCCAAAACTTTTCCGTTTCCCAAGGGAAGCGGATTAAAGCCTGCGGTTGTATTTAAAAGGGTAACGCCCTTTCCTGCGGGGATTCCGGCGACATTGCTCGCGCCGTTTAGAGCATTGTAAGTATCGACAAGAATTCTGATTTGCGCTTTGCTGTGGTAGCGCGAGGCTTTCATTATATCGTCGTCCGAAGGGAGCGAGCGCTTGATGATTTCCGCAGGGGAGTATCCGCCCAGTTCGAGCGGAAGTTTCAATGCGGTTGCGCCCGTCGTGCGCGTTAGAACTTGCCCGCCGAAACGGTCTGCCGTTCCCGCGGCAGCAGGTTTTACGGATTCGGTTTCCCAATTCGGATTAGCAACGCCGTTCGGACTGCCCGGAAAGTAACCGCGCTGTCCGACTTTGCTTCCGATGAAATTCGGTCCGCCAACCGTTCCGCTTCCCGGTTGGACGCTGCCGTTGTTGCTCTGCACGTTTATTCCGTTGACTTGAAACCAAACGTTGTTCGAGCCGGTTGCGTTATTGACTTCGCCGCCGCGCGTCGCCGCGCGCACCATCTCGCCCGCCATCGTTACACGGTTAAGAAACATTGTGTTTCTTAATGCGTAAACATTGCCGTTACTGTGAATACGCCCGTTAAAAGTCATCCACGGTCCAGGATGAATCTCGATGTCTTCATTGCTGAACATTCCGAATTGGAAAAGCGGGACGAGATAATTATTAAATTCGCGTTCTAATTTAACCTGCGTTCCCGAAACGTTCATCGTCGCCGTCGAAGACATTTTGTATGGAATAATGCTCGCGTAAAGTCCGGCATAAGGTCCGTCAGGAATATTGATGCGCGGGTAAACTGTATTCGACAAACCCTGTGTCGCCCGCATTTCTGTCAAGCGCGCCGTGTCTTCGTCTAAATTTTGGTTAAAGGTAAATCCTTCTGCTAAAAGCGGAGCAGGATAAGCCTGTTCAATTGTATCCAAATCAGTCTGCGTCGGGCTTAACTTCTTTTGAAATAGTGCGCTGAAATCGTTCGTCATCTTTTCCATTCCGGCAGAAGCGGCATAGAAAGTCTGCGTGCGGCGCAAATCGCTTCCGGCAATACGCGCTTCGGTCGAGGAAAATGCCAAAGCCGTTAAAGCGACTACTGCCAGAATCGCCACGGTAATAATAGCTATTGCCAGCGCAGCGCCGCGCTCTTTTTTCGCATTTCGTTTTACGCTTTTATTCTCAAACTTTTTGGCAAACATAAATTCCTCCCGCCCCTTCGCGCCGAATTATCTGTTGACGCGCGCGTCGTCGTTCAAATAGCTGACGCCGGTAATTTCGCCCTGCTTTCCTTCTCTGCCGAGATATTTAACTTTTACTTCGACCTTTTTTAGCGAATCGCTTAAATCCGTAATCGTAATTTGGCGCATATAACCGCTTCGGACGCGCGTCGTGTCGATAGTGTCGTCGTTTGTTCCGTATATTCCGTCGGCTCCGGCGTCGGCTGATAAATCGTCGTCCGTTCCGTTTACGCCGTCTGCGCCCGGCTTGAGCGATACTTGTTTGAACCCGTTGCTGAAGCCGCTGAATTGATTTGACGAGTCCGAGTTATCCACCTTTCCGACATTAGCTATTTGCCGAAAATTTAATCTCTGCGCGTTTCTTAAAGTTTCCACTTCTTCAATTGAAGCGACGATAATGGATTTTGCGCTGCCGACGTTCCTGCTGATTGAGCTGAATTCAAGCGCGTATGTCATCGCCGCCATTGTTCCGATAAGTCCGATAGTCAGAACAAAAATGGCGCCAATCGCTTCAATCATCGTGAAGCCGCTTTCGTTTTTCGGCGAAGAATTTTCTTTCGGCTCAAGCGCCTTTTTATTCGACATAAGTCTTGATGGCTTTGCTATAGCGCCAAGTTTTAACGCGACCGCCCGCGCCCAAAATCGAAGTGGCAAACGCCGCGTCCTGCGGATATTTATTGTTGTAGAAAAACAGCGCGTTGTTGACGGGATTGTTCGAGGAATCGATGACCGAGCCGTCCGATTGAAAAGTTATATCGACCATTCCGCCGAGCGGCGCAGTTAAATTACAGGTGTCGGTCAATGCGGAATTCGGCGCGCCGCTCGGACGACCGTAAATAATATCTGCCGCGTCCAAACCGCTGCCGAACATTTCGGTAATTTTATTTTTTGAATCGGCAAACGCGCCGAAACTTCCGCCGAAAATGATAATTTTTTTATTTACGTTATCGTAGCGAAAAGTAATCGGAACTCTTTGCGACATCGCTTCCTGTCTGGCTTCATTTAGGGAAGAGCCGACTTGCCGCTGCATACCGGAAAAACGAAACAAACGGCGTGAAGCGTTTAGCTGCGGCAAGGCGAGAACCACCATAATGGAAATCACTAAAAGGACGACCAGCATTTCCGGCAAGCTGAAACCTTTCTGCCCTTTATCTTCTAATGTTTTGCTGCGTGTAATCATCTGTTCTACTCTAAATAAAAATGTCTGAGATAAATTCTCTACTACACCAAATATAGAATAACAAAGTTTTTTCAGAAAAAACATTGTTTGCCGCCATTTTTTATTTTTTGTGTTTAAGAATTGGGCGAGAAACGAGGAGAAGTCAGAAGGCTCTAGGAAATAAAATAACCCGCCAGCGCAAATTTCGGCTGACGGGAAAGTTAAAACTCAAATATTGTTTTTCATATTACCAGTTCATTTTGTAAAAGAAGTTCTGCCCGCCGCAATTCATATCGACCGCGACCGAAATTGGCATCGGGCGACATAACCATCGCCAGAAAGTAATCTTTGCCAACGGAGTGTAAAACAAAGATTCCATTCTCGCTTGAGACTGTCATCTCAAGAAGTTTGCCGAAGCCCAAATCAGCGTTCGTGCGCGTCGCGCTTCGCATCAGCGTCGTATATTCCGCTAAAGCGATGTCGAGATTTGCATCTACGGCTTGGGCTTTCCAAACCTTATCGACGACAATACCGTCCATTCCCATTATCAAAACACCCAGACAGCCTTCGGTGTCATTCATTGCTTTATGCAGAACTTCTTTAAACATTTCACTGTCAGTTTAACCCACTCTACCGTTTGGGCGGAATAGACGAAGGTGTCGCCGTCGTTGCGGGTTGCACGTTCGGCTGAATCGTAACAAACGGATTTTGCGGTTGCTGTGCCGGCTGCATAACATTCGGAGTTAACGAATTCGTTCCCGGATTACCGAGCGGGACAGGTTGAATAATCGTTGTGCTGCGCGTTCCGTTAGTGACCGTGCCGGAAGTCGGATTTCCCTGAAAATCAGGACGATAAATGCGCGGCGTAATGAAGAACAAAATTTCGTTGCTATTACGCGACGTGCCGGTGCGCTTAAATAAGTTTCCTAAAATAGGAATGCTCGACAGGCCGGGCGTCCGGTCTTGACTCTTTCGTTCGTCGTCAAGCACCGCGCCGCCGACAACGGTTGTTCCGCCGTCCGGCACCATTACTTCCGTCTGCATACGCTGCACGCTAATCGGCGGCGGACCGCCTGCTGCGGGCGCGGCAGTGTTATTTTCCGCGACGACGTTCAAGATAACCGTGCCGACATCGGTAATTTGCGGCGTTACCGAAAGTCGCAGCGGAACGGAAATATATGTAGTTGTCGCAACGACTGCGCCGATGCTTCCCGGCTGAATCGTCGTTACTGGAATTTGCGAGCCGCTTTCGATTGTCGCCGAACGATTATTTAAAGTCGTTACGCGCGGCGTGGCGATAGTTTTAGCTTGTCCGTTATTTTCGCCCGCCGTAATGAGCGCGCTGATTTGAGCAGTTCCGAGAAGTCCGGTCGTCAAACCGATAACCGTGTTGGGAATGCTTGAAATCAAGCTGTTGTTTGGCTGAAGTCCGATTCCGGTAGGAATTCCGCCTCTTGCAAATCCTGTCTGCTGCGTGCCTGTGCCGCCGCTGCCGCCTGCGGGCGGGCTTCCCGGAAGTGTCGCAAAGGAAGCACCTCTGCCGAACGGTCCTAATGAAAGAGCGGCAAGCTGGACGCCTATATCACGGCTGAAATTGCGAGTAGCAATGACGATACGCGCTTCGATTTCCACTTGCGGTTCGGGTTGGTCGAGCAGTGTTACAAGCTGGCGAACGGCATCGATATTTTCACGAACGTCGGTAACAATAATAGTGTTGCTTCGTCCGTCAACTTCGATTGCGCCGCGACGCGACAAACGTCGTTTGACGATTCCCAAAATGCCTTGGTCGCTGCCGCCGCTGCTGTTGTTGTTGCCGCCGCCGGCAGCTTCACCGGCAGGCTGTCCGCCTTGAAACTGCGAAGCCGCGCCGCCTGCAGTCCCTAAAGTTCCTGAAGCGCGCGCATAATTAAGGCGAATAAATTCCGTGTAAAGCGGCGAAGTATCGAGCTGACTTTCACGAATTCTCTGTTGAACCGCCTGCTCGTCGCCGAGGGTTTTCTGCTCGGCGACGCGAAGAATCGTGCCGTTGACTTGAACGCCGAGTTCCTGCGAGCGCAGAATCGAATCGAGCGCGACATTCCAAGGAACGCCGCTGACGTTGACCGTTACCGGAATTGCCTTTACCGATTTATCGATGACAAAATTAATGCCGTATTGCTCGGTAATATAGTTGAGAATATCGCGGATGTCCGCATTAACGACATTCAGGTTTATCGGCTCGCCGACAAATCCGGGGTCGCCATACATTCTGCCCTGCTCGTTCGGCACGGCGACTTTTTGAGCCGCGACGCTTAACGTCAAAGCGCTGATAATTATTAACGCGACGATGGACTTTCTGCCATAACCGCATAAAATTTGAAGCGAATTCATTGTTTCCTCCGTTGCAAAAGCATCTCTTCGGGGATTTATTTAAAAAGAGATGTATTAAAAAATTTATTTATTGAACCGGCGGCGCAGCCAAAGCGAAATTGCAGGCTGCGCCGATTTAATAGGCTGAATTTAATGGTCTTGGTTTTCGGCAACCTTTACGGGCTTTTTAGCTTTTTTAGCATTATTACCTTTAGCCGAATCTTTTTTATCTTGGGCTGAGCCTTTTTTGCCTTTAGTTTTTTCTTTAACCGAATCATCCCGCTGCACCTGCGGCTGTCTTGCCATTTCTTCGAGCGGCGAAACGATTACGTTTGTCGCCGGTATTTTAGTCGTGGTAACCGGATTTACTTTTTGATTGTTTTCGGGCTGGGGCGGCGGGGCGGCAGTCGCGGTTTCGGTTTTGACGGCTGGCTGAACCGGCGCAGTTCCCTGCACTTCTTCCTGCACCGTATATTGGCGCAGAGTTTTATTTTCCACCGAAGCGGTAAATTTGCCGTTGCTCAGCTTTGTAACTTTACGAAAGACAAGGCGGTTTTCTTCGACGGCGACAAGCTGCCCGTCAAAAAATTTCTCGCCCGGATAAATCGTGTAGGAAAGATTAATCGGAGCCGCCTGAACCATCGCGGCGTAACCGCGCGGCGTGCGAAAAATTCCGATAATCGACATTTCGTCAAGCGTCAAAACGCTTGTAACCTTAGGAATTTCCATTCCGCTGGTCGCTGCTTCCTCGCGCAGACGTTTGTAATAGCTGATGCGCTGGTCAATCGGCGGCGCACCAATCGGGACGACGGGCGGCGGTCCGGGCGGTTTCGGCTTTTCGGCTTTCGCCTGTCTTGGCGCTCCGCCGGAGATGGCAGGAGTTCTTGGCTTCGCCCAGCCGGGTTTACCGAACGGGTCACGAGTCTGAGCTTGAGCCTGCATAAAACTCCCGCTCGCCAAAAGAAAACCGAGGACTGTTAAAATCAAACCCGGAAAGCGGAGCATTTTTTGTTTATTCATCATAACTTTTCTCACTGGAATTAAACTTGTAAATAATTTTGCGAATATTTTTATTTGGCGGGCGGTGGGACAACTACCGGCGGCGCGGCTGTTACGGGCGGCGGCACTGCGCCGGGCGCTGCACCAGCCGGATTCGCTGGCGCACCCGGTTGTCCGGGAACTCCGGGTTTGGCAGCATTGACCAGATTTTCCGGCGCGGCATAATACGCCGTTAGCAGAAACTGCGCGTGAAGCGTGCGGTCGTTGTTTTGCTTATCAAGCTGATTTAATTTGAAATCGGTGATTGAAACAATGCGCTGCAATTTCGCCATTTTGTCGAAAAACTCGCGCAGGTTGTTAAAATTACTGTCAACTTCAATCTCAACCGGCTTTGCCATAATAAATTCCTGCTGCGTGTCGTCGCGTGGGCTAAAGCGATTAACTATCAATTTGCTTTGATTTGCCGTATCCTGCAAACCCTGCAAAACGTTGGTAATTTCGCGTTCTTCGGGCAGCAAAACTTTTAATTCGTCATATTCCTGCGTTTTGCTGGCATACAGCGCGCGAAATTCGTTGATGCGCTGAGTGGCAACTCGCGCGGCTTCGTTTTGAGTTATCAGTTGGGCAACTTGGTCGTTCGTAGCCTGCACTTCGGCGCGCATTCCGCTGGTTACGAAATACCAGACGCCGAAATAAATAATGGACGCGATACAAACTAAAACTATCAGTTGCAGATGCCAAGCTAGGGCTTTAAATTTTTCTATCATCTCGGTTTCCTTCTTTTTCTGTGGTTTTTTACAAATCAACCAACGTAAGTTTTGGAATTTTTATTAATTTTTTGCGACTTGCGGCGGCGGTTGAGGCATTGATGCCGCGCTATTTGGCGGCGCGCTTGCCGCTTGATTCGGATTTGTCGCCGACGGCGTGTTTGTAGCTGTCATCGGCGATGAACTTTGCGAAGCAGCCGCTTTAGAAGGCGTGTAGGCGCAGCGAATTGTAAAACCGACGATTTCCAGCTTAGGCGGCGCTTGCTGTCCTGCTATCGAAGACGTTGGGGCTTGATTCGGCGCTTCTTTTCTCTGCGTTTCGATATTCAAATTCGAGAAAAGTCCCGAAGAGAATTCCAAACTTTTGCCGAATTGCGTAACCGCCGCCTCGTCAGGCGAACTACCCGTAATCGTCAACTGCTCGCCTTTCTGCTCGATGCCTTCGAGATAAAGTCCCGGAACCATTCCGATTCTCTCGCGCATCGCTTCTAGAACCGCGCTCGGTCCGGCTTGCGAGGCGCGCAGACGCTTGATGGTTTCAATCCGCACGTCGATGTTTTGGATTTTCTGGTCAAGCTCTTTCATCTCTTTTGTCACGGCTTCAAGCTCGGTGGCAATTTGTTTCTGCTCGGCAAGCTGGCGTTCGGCTTCGACTTTCGCCATCCGCGTGCTGATAACGTCCCAAGCAATGACGGCTAACAGCAGAACCGCGACCGATGCCGCCATCACGACAAGACGCGAAAACGGGCTGGACATTTTCCGCTCGACCACTAAAGCCGTTCCGTTGTTTCTCTCGGTTACCGAATCTAAAAGGTTTATCTTAATCATCTTAATTCCACTCCCCTTAAAGCCAATCCGACGGCAACCGCCATCTCCGGCATAATTTCGCTCAAATAATCAGGGTCGAATTTTCTAGTATCCACTTTAATACTGCGAAACGGGTCTAAAACCTCGACGGGCAATTCCAGCCGCCTCGACAAATCTTCGGCTAAACCGCTCAATTTCGAGCCGCCGCCGGAAATCAGAATTTTCTGCACGGCGAGCGCGTTATCGTCGGTCGTAGCACGATAAAAATCAAAGGTTTTTTCAATTTCCATCGCCACCATTTCCGTTACGTTATTGATCAGCGGCACGATTGCCGTTTCTTCAACGCCTTCAGCCGATTCCATCACGCCGCGTTTAACTGCTTCCGCCTGCTGGAAGCTAAGTCCCAGATTTCTTTGCAGAACGTCGGTAAACTGGCTGCCGCCCATTGTTATGTCGCGTGTGAACCGCGAACGCACGCCTTGTATGATATTTACGTTCATCGTCGCCGCACCAATGTTTAGCAGCGCGACAATCTGCGATTCGTCCGGCTGATAATTTACTTCATAGCAATTTTGCAGGGCGAATGTGTCAACGTCGATGACGACCGGCTGCTTACCGGCAAGCTGAACGGCTTGCTTGATATTGTCGATTCGCTCGCGTTTGCAGGCAGCGATTAAAACTTCGGTTGCGTCCGCGTTCTCGTTCGTTACCTGATAGTCGAGGGAAACGTCCGCTAAATCGAACGGAATATGTTCTTCGGCGTGCCAGTCAATAGATTCTTCTAGTTCTTCGCGGCTCATCGGCGGCAGAACGATATTTTTGATAATCACCGAATGCCCGCTGACGCCCGTTACGACTTGATTCGCGCTAATCTGATGGTTCGTGCAGATGTTTTGAATGACTTCCGAAACGGTGTTGAGTTCCATAATCTGCCCGTCAACAATCGTATCGTCGGGCAAATTTTCGTATCCCAAACTGACCAGATTCAGAGCGTTCATCTTGCCGTCGAGTTCGACGATTTTGATTGAGCTTGAACCGACATCTAAACCGGCAACGCTTTTCTTTTTACCGAACAGCATTTGTCTTTTACTCCTTACGCGCTCTCGCTAGCGCCAATTTTTGTATTTTGTTTTTGCAAGCTAATAACTTTCGACCAAACGATTAAAGGATTTTGGCTATCGAAGGATTTTTTGCCACCCTAGTTTTAGACGACTCTCGGCACGGACGGGAAGATTTTTGACAGGTCAAATCAGTAGCGGAGCCAAAATACCTTTTCGTTGTTTCGCAACTCGTGTTTTCAAGATTTTAATTTGTTGCTTTTTGAATTTTCTTCGCGTTGGTGGCGATGGGTTTGACACCTTTCGTGTCATCACTTAATAAAATTACAACAGTTGTTAAAACTTGTCAACAATTATTTTGTATTGTTTAACGCAAATTGACGAATTTATTTCCAGAATGAACGATGCAATCGTTCATTCTGATTGTTTTGATACCGGATTTATTAATCAATTAGATTAGCTTTTCTGTAACTTTCTTTATTATCTGTGCAGTTTCCAGTGGTTTTTCGAGCGGGAAAAGATGCGAGCCTTCGACGAAATAAAACTCAAAAGGAAAATGTCGCCGCATAAAGTTTAGCCGCGCAAGACGCGCTTCCGTTGAGCGCGTTCCGCCGATATAAGCAGCCGGAACTTTTAATTTGCCGCGCAGCTTCGGCAAGTAATCGGGCAGCGTTTGATAAATTTTCGCTTCGACAGACGGCTTGAAAAAAAGATTAACGCCCGTTTCGGTTTCGATTGTTCCGTGCCGCACATAATCGCGCAAAACGTCGGCGTCCAATTTATGAAATTTTTCCTTTTGCCGGAAATGCTCGAACGCTTCATCTCGCGTCCGCCAAGTCGAACGCCGAAAACGGGTTGTTTTAACGAGCGGAATTTTCTCAAGCAGATTCGCGCGCTTCAAAAATCTTATTACCGCGCTGCTCAAACGGCTGATAACGGGCGCGTCCAGCAAAATGATTTGTTTATATAATTCAGGCGCATCGGCAGCGACAAGCAAATGCAGAATGCCGCCGAGAGAATGACCGACGCCGATGATTTTTTGCGCGTAACGATTTTCGATTTCCTCGCGCAGTTCATCACGCAGGCGTTCCCAACCGTCGGCAACGGGAAACTTCGGATTGTGCGCGTGTCTTTCTAAATAATTAATTTCAAAATCGTCTTCAAGATAAGAGAAAAGTTTATTGTAAGTTTTAGCTGGAAAACCGTTGGCGTGAGAAAAATGGATGATTGGTTTATTCATCGTTCAAAGAAAGCGTGATAAATTTTTCTTCTTCCTTGCTGAACAAACTGGAAGCCAAGTTGACTAGGAACAGCCATTGAAAAGTTATCGTAAAAAGACTTATGAAAAACAATGCATACCAATATACGTTTTCGTTTCCGAGAAATATATAAAGCGGTTCGCAGATAAGCATTGCAATCGCTATTGCAGGTAAATCAAAAATTAAAATCAAAATGACAAACATTCCCCAAGGTGGATGTTGCCCGCCAGAATCAACCAAACTGCCAGAGAAACTCAGGAGCGGAGCGCAGACAATAATCCAATGCGCGCCCGTGATGAGAACCGCGATTTTATTGTTTGCGATTTTCTCGTAGACTTTCATTTGCAATTTATCAATTCCCAATAACCAACATCAATCCAACGCTCGAACTTAAAACCAACTTCGCGGAAATGCGCGACTTTTTCAAAACCGAAACGTTCGTGCAGTTTGATGCTCGCTTCGTTCGGCAAAGCGATTCCGGCAATAAGAGCGTGAACGTCGGTTTGCAGAAGTTCAGCAAATAATTTTTCGTAAAGTTTCGCGCCCGTGCCGCGCCTGCCCTGTCCGTTTTTGACATAAACCGAAACTTCCGCCGAATTTCTGTAAGCACAGCGTGATTTATATTGATTGGCAAAAGCGTAAGCCGCAATCTTGCCGCCGTCGTCTTCCGCGACAAAAAACGGGTAGTTTTTCAACGTTTCATCAATGCGCTTCTTCATCTCGGCAGTGCTTATCGCTTCGGTTTCAAAAGTGTGATGCGAGTTTTCAATATAAAAATTATAAATCTGCGCCATCTGTTCTGCGTCTGCAAGCCGCGCTTTCCGAATATTCATGTTCTTTCCCTGTTCTGCGCCAAAATTGCCGCTATGGTGAAATTTTCGTGTCCGTTGTAAAATTATCATTTTTATGAACAAGCGAAAACTAGGGCTGGCAATCGTTGGTTTAGGCGGCGCGGTCGGCACGACAATCGTCGCGGGAATCGAGCTTTTGAAAAAAGGCGAAATCAGCACGGATGGTTTGCCGCTTGCAAACTTGCCGGAAAACTTAATCAAAGATTTGGCAATTTACAAAAATCTCGTTTTCGGCGGTTGGGATTTGCACGCGGCAAATTTGGCGAGCGCGGCAGAAGAACACGACGTTTTAACGCATAAACAATTCGTCGCCGTCGAAGCGGAACTCCGAAAAATAAAGCCTTGGCGCGCCGCTTCAAACAAAGAATTTCTCGTCCGCGTCAAAGGCGAAAATGTTTTTTCAGACAATTCGCACCGCTCAATAATTGAAAAGATAAAACAAGATTTGCGAGATTTTCGCGCGCGCGAAAAATGCGATGAAGTTGTTGTCGTCAATCTCGGCTCGACTGAAAAACTCGCCGATGAAGGCAACGAGATTTTCAATTCCATCGCCGGTTTTGAGAAGGCTTTAGACGAAGATTCAAAAGAAATTTCGCCCGCGATGCTTTATGCTTATGCCGCTATCAGCGAACAAATTCCGTATGGAAATTTCACGCCGTCGGTTGCGGCGGACATTCCCGCGCTCGTTGAATTTGCAGAAAAACAAAAAGTTCCCGTCGCCGGAAAAGACGGCAAAACCGGACAGACAATGATAAAAACCGCGCTCGCGCCCGCCTTGAAAACTCGCGCCTTAAAAGTCGAAGGCTGGTATTCGACAAACATCTTGGGCAACCGCGACGGACTCGCTTTAAGCCACGAGGATTCGCTCCGCTCGAAAATAAAAACAAAAGGCTCGGTTCTTGACGATATTTTAGGTTACACAGTCGAAGACCACATCGTTGACATTCGCTATTACCGTCCTCGCGGCGACAACAAAGAAGCCTGGGACAACATTGACGTTACGGGTTTTTTAGGTCAGCCGATGCAGATAAAAATAAATTTCCTCTGCCGCGATTCGATTCTCGCCGCGCCGCTTGCCATTGAAATTGCGCGGCTTTTAGATTTAGCAAAAAGGCGAAACAGTTTTGGCGTTCAGGAACAGCTTTCGGTTTTTTTCAAACTCCCGATGTCGAAAAATTCCAAACCCGAACACGCTTTGTATCGGCAGGAAGAAATGCTCTTGAATTGGTTGAGTAAAAATGAGTGACAGCCAAATGCAAAAAGTTCGTGAAGATTTCGATACGATTGCCCCGTTTCAAAAAGAAAAGTGGGATCGCAACAGTCATTACAACGATTTTCTACTCGAAAATCTGCCCCGTAATTGCCAGCATATACTGGAAATCGGTTGCGGAATCGGAACACTTTCGCGTCTTTTGGCTGAACGCTCTAAAAACGTTACAGCGATAGACTTGTCGCCTAAAACGATTGAGATAGCCCAAAATCTATCAACATCTTATACAAACATTGATTTTCAAGTTGCAGATGTTTTGGAAGCGAAATTTCTGGATGAACATTTCGACGCAATCGTTTCTGTTGCAACTTTGCACCATGTACCTTTACAGCAAGTTTTACCCAAATTAAAATCGGCTTTGAAAACTGGCGGCAAGTTATTGGTTGTGGATTTGTCGAGAATTGGAAATGTCGATGATTTTATTATTGGAAGCATCGCTTTTCCGCTAAGTAAAATTCTTAATGTTTTTCACAACGGATTTACCAAACCAAGCAAAGAAGCGCGCGAAGCGTGGGCGAATCACGCAAAGACAGATTATTATTTAACCTTTTCGGAGGCAAAACAAATTTATCAAAGCCACTTTGAAAAAGCGGTTGTAGAAAGATGTCTCTTCTTCCGGTATTCAATAATTTGGGAAAAGTAATTTTTTCTTAAACTGCAAATAACAAAACGAAAGATGCCGCGCCCGAACACGCTTTGTATAAGCAAGAAGAAATACTTTTTGATTGGCTGAAAAGCTAAGCGGCTTTTAGTTTATCTTTTAATGCTTCGATAAAGTTTTCGTCTTGCAAAAGTTCACCTGCGGTTAAAGTTAAAGATTTCCCTTTCGACGATTTTCCGTTTTCCATAATCTGCCGCAGTTCAGTGTTGATTTGCGTTTGATATGGCGCAGAATGCGGCGCAGATGCGCGTTGTTTGAAATATTCTAAAACGTCGGCGTCCAAATTTATTGTGATTCGCACTTTGCAGTCGGACAATTTTACTTCGTCTTTTTTTGCAAAATGCCGGCGTTCAATGCGTTTTAATCCGGCTTTTCTGGCTTCTCTGCTCGTTTCAATATTTCTTTCTGTTTTCTTCATAATCTTTCACCATCCAATTTTCCGCTAAACGCGCGGTTATAAAATGCAGTTCTGTTTCGCTTGGTTCAGTAAAAACCAGATAAACCAAACCGTAAATCGTAATACCGATAATCACGTAACGAATCCCTTCGACGCTTGAATGTTTTTCGTCAATGAACTCGAGAGCAAAAGCATCTTCAAAAATGTCCGTAATTTTCGCAAACTCAATCGAATGTTCGCGCCTGACCTTTTCCGCTTTATCTTCGTCCCAAGTATAATTCATCCGTTTCGATTATACATATTTGTGCATATCGCCGAAAGGCTTTTAGTTCTCGCCTTGCTGTGTGGTAAATTAAATCTATGCTGAATCAATTAACTTATTCATTGCCGCACAATTTGCAGACGGCTGTCGAAGCGAAATTCGACGAATGGAAACGGGAAGATAAAATCGGGCGTTTGTGGAACAAAGACGCTGCGCTTTGGTCAAACGAAGACGAGGCGAAATGGCTCGGCTGGCTCGATATTGT
>JALYZF010000073.1 GCA_030948995.1 Acidobacteriota bacterium | reverse complement strand
CGCCCCAGCCTTGGCGGTCAACTTCGTAACCGGGCAAGCGCTCGGCGGTCGAGATTAAGATTCGTTTGATTTGCTGTGGCGTGAGCGCGGGATTTGCTTCGAGCATCTGCGCCGCAATACTTGATGCAATCGGCGCGGCAAAGCTCGTTCCGTCAACGAATTTGTAATTTTTATTGATGACGTTTTCCTGTTGGAGTTTGAGCGCGATAATCTGCCGAATCATATAAACCGGACGGTCGAGCGCGGCATCCAGTTCGGGTTCTACGCCTTCGTGCGCTTTAATAATTGCGTGCAGTTCGCCGTCCTGCGCCTTGTCGAGAGTTTCCAGAAAGTCTGCTTGTTGCGCCGTCGGCGTGTTCGGCAAAATCGGCGCAGGGACCCAAATCGAAGGCGCGATAATTTCCGGTTTCTGCAAACCGTCAAAAGTGGGACCGTAACTTGAGCGATACATTCCGCGTTTCGCTCGATTGATTGAATTATTATCGTCAAGCCCGCCAACCGCGATTGCCGACGGCGCAGATGCAGGCGGGAAAACCGGATGCGTCGGCAGTTGCCCGGAGTTGCCGACGGCGCAAACAATCGTAATTCCCTGCGCGACGCATTCTTCGACCGCTTGCGACAAGGAATCGTGCAGATAGCTTTGCTCGAAATCGCCGCCCGCCGAAATGTTGACGATTTTAATGGCGTATTTCTCGCGGTTGTCCAAAATCCATCCGAGACCGTCTTCAATATTCTGTTCGGTAATTCTGCCGGTGCGCGCGAGTTTTACAAGAACGACATTCGCTTCCGGTGCAATTCCGCGATAAAAGCCGCTCGACAAACCGCCGTTGCCCGCCGCGACGACCGATGTCATCATTCCGTGCCAGCTCGCCACATCCGGCTGAAAAAGCGATGCGACTTCGCCGTCGGTCGCGTTCATATTTTGATAAGCCAGAATTCGATTCGTCGGCGTCGTCAAATCCGGGTGCGGAAAAAAACCCGAATCGAGAAAAGCGATTGTTATATTTTTGCCTGTAAAGCGTTCGTCGCTGTCGAGACGAAGCGGCATCGAGAGAACGAACGAGCCGTCTTTGTTCATCGCCGCGTCACTTAAAATCTGGTCTTTAGCACGGTCGAACAATCTGACGCAGCGCCCGCAGACTGCTTCAAAACCGCCCGTATCGTGCGCGTTCGCTTCAATCAATCGACGTAAATCATCGGGCAAAGCCGCAAGCGGCACAAATTCGCCGCGCGCATCGCGCGAGCAAACCGGACACGGCTGGCTGCCTGCTGCAATATCGCTGGTCTTAGTTTGTCTTGGAAAGGAAACATTTTCGGCTGGAGTCATAATTAAAATCTTCGTTAAATGATAGAATGTCGAAAGTTTTTGGAAAAGTAAAATTGAGTTTAGGTAAAGAACAAATAGGAAGCCGAGAAACGTGGACTGGACGGATTTACGCGGATGATTTTTAAAATAAATCCGTGAAATCCGCTTTATCCGCGTTTCTCCGCGTCCCATTCCCTTTTATGACACGCAAAAAAATCGGCTTGGCATTGTCGGGCGGCGCGGCGCGCGGTTTCGCTCATTTGGGCGTTGCCAAAGTTTTAGCTGAACACAACATTCCGATTGATTTTATTGCCGGAACGAGCGCCGGTTCATTTGCGGGCGCGGCGCTGGCGAGCGGTTTGAGCGTCGAGGAAATTATAAAAATATCGCGCAAAATCAGTTGGTATTCGATGACCGGATTTTCCTTTTCGCCGATGGGACTTCTTTCAAACGCCGCGATGGGCGCATTCGTCAAGCGGCATTTTCCCGTGCAGAAATTTGAAGATTTGCCGACGCCGTTTGCCGCAATCGCCTGCGATTTGGAAACAGGCGAAGAAATAGTCTTAAAAAACACTGGCGACTTGGCTTTGGCTGTCCGCGCAAGCTGCGCGATTCCGGGCGTTTTTGTTCCGGTCGAAATAGAAAAACGAAAATTGATTGACGGCGGCGTCATCTCGCACGTGCCGACTAAAGCAGTCAAAAAACTCGGCGCAGAAATCGTCATCGCGGTTGATGTTATCGCTTCGGGCGCAACTTATTGGGGAACGCCTTCGACCTTGCTCGGCGTGTTTTTCCAATCGGCGATGTTGCTCTTGAAAAGCGCTTCAAAAGCGCATCACTACCGCGCCGACGTTGTAATAATCCCTAAACTAGCGCATCTTAGACCGGATGAAATCGGTAAAATGGATGAATTTATCCAAGCAGGCGAAGAAGCCGCGTTGGAAAAGATTGATGAAATAAAAACTTTGATTGCCTAAATTTGTAGAGGCGGAACCAGCCTCGCCCCTACGATGATTATTGTTAATTCGGTTTCCAATTCTTATCAGTGCTTTCTTCTTTCGCAGCAAGAAGTTTTTCCAATAACTCTAATGCGTTTTTTCTCGACTCTCTAACGGACTGCTCCATCGCTGCGGCGGCATTCTCAAATGTCCTGTTAGTTATATTTTCCGGTTTGCCCATATCGTTATTGGGCATCTGACATCCGCAGTTGTAACACATAGCAAACTCCTTTTTATTATCCGGCTTCATCCTTCGAGAAAATGAAAATCGTCCTAAAGCGATTTTAAGTATTCCACCAAATCACGTTTCTCTAGTTCAAGTAAATTCAGACGCTTAAAGTCGTTATAATGATTAACGACATCGAGCAATGTCGGAAACCGTCCGTCGTGGTAGAAACCGCCTTTCGTATGCGTCCAAAGTCCGCGCAAAGGCGAAGTGCGATAGGTTTTATCGGGCGAGCGATTTGATTGAAAATCGTCTATCCCGATGTCCGCCGCTTTGTGCGTGTTCCAACCCGGCTCGGTGAACAGAGGCGGAACATGGCATTGAGCGCAGTTTGCTTTGCCGTTAAAAATTTTTTCTCCGCGCATCGCAGCGGCGCGGTCAAAACTGCCTTCAGGCGGAATCGGCGCGGGAATGGCAAGCTGATAAAAATGAAGCGCGGCGAGTTTAGAGGTAATCATATCCGCGCCGTTTCGTTTATTGCCGAAACCTGTGCGGGCGGCGACCGGATACTGCGCGGCGTTGTTCAAACGCTCGTCGAAGAAAACGCCTTGCCCACCCATTTCGAGATTAGCGACAAAAGCGTTCCAATAAGTTACCGTTCCCCAACCGCCTGTCCAAGTGTGATTGTTGACTCCGGCAAGATTAAAGGCGGGCGGAATCAGCGTCGCTGCGGGCTTCCCGTCAGGACGAAACGCTTTGCCGTCAAGGTTAAGTTCCGCGTCGAATTTTCCCGGTCCCCAACTGGCAAGCACTTTCTTAACCGTCGCTTCATCCGCTTTGAGCAATGTCGTAAACGCGCTTAAATCGGGCGCGAGCGAAATAATCGCGCCGGTATTGAGGTCGCGGTTCGCCCAGCCGTCGAGCCGGTGACCGACGCCCGGCATAAATGCGTCGTCCACATTCGAGTGGCAAACGGCGCAGCTCAAGCCGACTGATTTGAGGCTTCCGTTCGAGTTAAAACTTCCCTTTACTCCCAAGACGGCATTGAGTTTTATCAAAGCCAGCGTCGTCGCCGGGTCGTCCAAATCAACTTTGCCCGCTTTGATTTGTTCGACAAGCGATGCGGGCAGCGCGTCCATATCCACTTTCAAGCCGACGGACAGAGCTGTTTTCGGACTAACTCCCGGACCGACGCCGCCGAGTTTGCTGCCTTCAATCGCTTGATGCAGTTTGAGCTTATCCGTCCAAAAGGCTTCGTCGCCAAAGGTGTCAAAGCGAAAAATGCGCCGACCGTCTTCAACCATTTTCTGCGCGTTATCGGTAATTTGGCTGTCGAAGTTCATCTGATTTTTATCGCGTTCTTTATTGCTTTGACTTAAGATGCTATTAGCTAAAAAGCCGAATCCGAATGCGAGAAAAACCAATATCGCCGCCAGCTTGATTACGTTCGCAGTCTTTGCGCGGTAAATCGGATTAATCGTTTTACCGTCTCTATTTTCGCTATTCATATTTCCTCCTTTGTTTTTCCTTTGCGGGCGGAAAGCCGCCGCTCCTGTTACAATGATTGATAGATAGAAACAATCGAAGATTTCTATTTTAGTTTGTCGGCTAAAAAGCATTTTAGCACAGAGGCTAAAAAGGTCAAGGAGAATTGAATGAGTATTCCTAAAGGTTACAGAGGACTTTATTTCCCCTGCGAGTGCGTCTCGGCGCGAAAAGAAAATTACAGCGACCCGTGGGCTGGAGTTGCGAAAAACCGTTTGATTGTTGACGGTACAAAAGAACAAATATTGAATCTCATCGCGCAAGAGCCGCGCACGATTTCCCAACTGGCGAAGAAATTAAAAATCGCGCCGCCGACCGTTCATACTCACATTAACGAAATGCTGACGAGCGAGCTTCTGCGCGATTCCGAAGAATGGGAAAAACTGCATCCCAAAGAACGTTATTACGAACCGAATTTTCCGGTCGTGCGAGCGGAAGACCGCGCCGAGTTTGAAGAAATCTGTCAAAAGATGTCTGAGAAGTTTGTCGAGATGTTCGAGGAAGCGCGACCGCAATTCGAGCAAGCCTTCGATAAAATCACTCTTGCGGAAAAAGGTTGGAAATTTGCCGACCTCGCGCAGTATTTCTACGCCTGCATCCAACGCGGCGCACGCAAAACTCTCGAAGAACACGGCACGCTTCCGGCAGCAGAAAAGCACCGCAATGGCGCTGAATGGATTTTCTGGGCGGAAGAGCCGAAAACCAACGGAAAATAAAAACCAAGTTGTGAAGGCTACATCTTTTGTTGGGGTGGAAATTACTACTGTGAAATTTTGTTTTCTGCTCTAAGTTTGGTAATTTTTGCAATCCGGTTTCCTCTAAGTAGCTGCTAAATTTTTTCAACCCTATGAGCAAAACTTACGATGTCGCCGTCATCGGCGGCGGACACAACGGTTTAACCTGCGCCTGTTATCTCGCCAAAGCAGGTTTAAAAGTCACCGTGCTTGAGCGTCGGCACATTGTCGGCGGTGCGGTTTGCACCGAGGATGATTTGATTGAAGGTTACAAAATCGATGTCGGTTCGTCGGCGCATATTATGATTCATCTGACGCCGGTCGTTAGAGATTTGGAACTTGAAAAATTCGGGCTTGTTTATATTGACTGTGACCCGTTTGCGTTTGCGCCGATGGCGGACGGCAACGGCGCGATTTATTTTTGGAAAGACGTTGATAAAACCTGCGAGTCAATTGCAAAGATTTCGCCCGAAGATGCCGACCGTTACAAAAAATTCGTGCGCGAATGGGAAAAATTAAACGAAGGGGTTTTTCAAGCGTTCTTAAAACCGCCGACAATGTTTAATCTTGGGCGGCATATGATTTTCGGAACGAAGTCGAAAAATCCAGCCGATATGGTTCGCAAACTGATGACGAGTTACGGCGCGCTCGTCAAACAAACTTTTCGACACGAAGGCTTGCGGGCGGCAATGGCGTGGCTCGCGGCGCAATCTGGTCCGCCGCCCACGATGAGCGCGACGGGCGATTTTCTGGGCTGGCATTCGATGATTCACAAAAGCGGAGTGAAGCGTCCGCGCGGCGGTTCGGGCGGACTCACGCAAGCGATGGCGCGATGCTTGGAACATCACGGCGGCGAAGTTTTATTGAATGCTGAAGTTGAGAAAATTGAAATTAAAAATGGCGAAGCTAAAGCGATTCAATTGAAAAATGGCGAAAGGATTTACGCGAAAAGAATCGTTTCAAACGCTCACGTTCACACAACGTTTCTAAAACTTATCGGCGCTGAAAATTTGCCGAACGGTTTGGCGGAAAGAATCGAAAACGTCCGCATTGGCAACGGCTTCGGAATGATTGTGCGCTGCGCCGTTTCGGAATTACCGAACTACATTGCTGCGCCGAACGGTGGAAACGCTGCCGATTGTCATCGCGGCTTACAGCTTCTTTGCCCATCAATGGACTATCTCGAAAAATCCTACGCCGATTATCTGAACGGTATTCCGTCGAAAAATCCGTCCGCGCTGGCGATGACGTTTTCTTCGGTTGACCCGACGCTCGCGCCTGCGGGCAAACACACGCTTTTCATTTGGGGACAGTATTATCCTTACGAACTCGCAAACAGCGAGCGTTGGGAAAACATTCAGGAACGCGAAGCCGACCGTCTGATTGACGTTGTGAATGCCTACGCGCCGAACGTTAAAAATTCAATCATCGAACGCTTCGTCCAATCGCCACTCGATTTGGAACAGCGATTGGGACTTCTGCGCGGCAACGTGATGCACGTCGAGATGGATTTCGACCAGATGTTTTTGTTCCGCCCGCTGCCGGAAATGAGCCAGTATCGCACGCCGATTAAAAATCTTTATCTGACTGGAGCTTCGACGCATCCGGGCGGCGGCGTGTTTGCCGCGTCGGGACACAACACGGCGCAGGTTGTTCTGCGAGATGTGAAAGGCGGTTGGCTTTAAATTTCCTAACTCAGGGAGCGTCTTTTAAATCATTCTTCAAAGCACATAGAGCGAAAGTTTTTGTTAAAAACTTTCGCTCTATGCAACCAACGATTTTAGTCGCCGTTATATTTTTATTTAATCGTTACCACGCGAGTTGCCGAACCGCCGAGATTACTGCGGACGGTGATGTTTTGCGGGCTTCCCGATTGGATAAAGAATTGTCCTTTATACTTTCCGCCGCCGCTATTGGTCAAAGTTCCGATTGCCTGACCCGTCGAAGTTAGATAGACGGTCAGCGTTGCTGTCGAATTGCTGCCGGTTGCTTCGACAAGCAGTTGCCGCACTCTCGGGCTTGAGTTGTATTCGGCTTTGGTAATCACAACTTTGTCTCTCGGTGACAAAACAGCGAGCGAAGCTAGTTTGGTTGTCGAGCCGAAAGTGGCTGAAATCGTTACGCCGGAATCACTTGCAACTACCTGAGTATTGATTGCAAAGTTTGCGCTACTACTGCCTGCCGGAATGGTTACGCTCGGCGGAACTGCGGCGATTGCGGCGTTGCTGCTGGAAAGTGTTATCGTAACGCCGCTCGATGGCGCGTCTCCTTGCAAACTCACTGTTCCCTGCGCGGTAATACCGCCAAAAACGCTTGTCGGATTCAACGTCAGCGAAGCAAGAACGACGCTTGGAACAACGGTGATTGTTGCTGTTTGCGTTACGCCGTTTAAGGATGCGTTGATTGTGCCGGCGCTTGACAAGATGACCGAGTTTGTCAAGACCGAAAAAGTCGCGCTTGTTGCGCCTTCTGGAATAAAGACGCTTGCCGGTATTGAGGTGATTGCCGGATTGCTGTTCGAGAGCGCAACGGTGTCTCCGCCTATCGGCGCGGGGCTGCCTAAAGCTATCGTGCCTTGCGAAGTATTTCCGCCTTCTACAATTGCGGGATTAAACGAAAGCGAAGCGAGAAGCGGAGGATTACCAGCCGTATTCAGCAGCACGCTTACGCTGTTGTCATTGCCGTTGGCTGTAACCAAATCCGGCGAGGTATTGCCGTCAAAATCTCCGGTTGCCGCGAAGAAAGCAAACGGGGACGCGACGCTTACAATCGCGGGCGACTGGAAAGTGCCGTCGCCATTACCTAAAAAGGCGTGGATGAGACGAAGCGGCGCGTCGGGCGCAATGATGTCGAGTTTCCCGTCGCCGTTAAAATCAGCCGCCGCTAGATTCGTTACTCCGGGAGCGGTGAAGCCCGCGCCAGACGGCGACAAGTTGAAAATGTTGTTGTCCGGCGTTAGGCTGAAAGTGCCGTCGCCGTTGCCTAAAAAGACGTTGACGACGATAAAGCCGAGGGCTTGCCCGCCGCTTGAAATCGCAAGGTCAGGCTTGCCGTCGGCGTTAAAATCCGCCGCCGTCAAGCGACCGACAGGATTTCCTAAATTGATGCCAACGCCCGTTTGAAACGTGCCGTCGCCGTTGCCGTGCAGAACGCTGATGCCGCGGCTGATGTTGTCCGTATAAGCCACGTCGGGTTTGCTGTCGCCGTCAAAATCTCCGGCAACGAGAGAAGACGGAGTGGATGAACCCAAGAAAAAATACACGGCTGGTTGGAATGTGCCGCTACCGTTGCCGAGCAGAACGGCAACGTTGTTTTGAACCGACATCGCCAAATCCTGTTTGCCGTCGCCGTTAAAGTCGGCGACGACTAAAGACCCGGGATTTAGATTTACGTTGGAATATAAATTTGGTTGAAAAGTTCCGTCGCCGTTGCCTAGCAGAACGTCCACCGAAAAACTGCCCGCGTTGACAGCCAAATCGCGCTTGCCGTCGCCGTTAAAATCTCCGGCTACAATACTACCGGTCGCCGCGCCAATATTATAACTGACGGGCGTTTGAAACGTGCCGTCGCCGTTGTTAAGCAGAATGCTGACACTGTTGTTGTCGAAATTGTTCGTCGTCGCCAAGTCGGGCTTGCCGTCGCCATTGAAATCTTCGGCTACGACGTTAAAGACTGATGCTCCCGCCGGATAATTCTTAGCAGGCGCAAATCCAACCGCGCTTTGCGCCGCAGCGAGACCGCCGAGACACAAAAAGCAGGTTAGAGCAATAATAATTTGAAATATCTTTTTCATTGAAAACTCCTTTTGAAACGGGCGATTCTTAGACGCTTATTGATTAGTAGAATGGTTAAAAAGGTGTGGCAAAACACTTGTTAGCCTTTGCTCTGCAATACCTTCAAGCTAACAGTGCGATTGAAAGCCGCGAAAAGACAAAAATTATAAAATTTGTGAACGAATAAAAAACTGTGCGACACGATTGAGTCAAAACATTTGCTTTAACCCAATCGCATCGCACAGCGCAAATAAAAGGCGTTTTATTTTAGAACCACGCCGCTTGAAGCCGAGCCGCCAAAGTTGCTGCGAACGGTGATGTTTTGCGGATTTACTGACAAGTTGAATTGTCCGCTATATTTTCCGCCGCCGTTGTTCGTTAATGTTCCGACGAGCTGACTGCTCGAAGTTACAAAAACTTGCAGCGTCGCGTTTGTGCGCGTGCCGGTTGCTTCGACGCGCAAGCTGCGGTTCGATGCGGTGTATTCGGTTCTCGAAATTCCAACCGTATCGGCTGCCGGAGTAACGGTCAACGTCACCGATTGCGAAATGCCGTTCAAAGATGCGCCGACAGTTGCATTAAACGAAGATGAAACTGAGGTCGTGTTGACAGTAAAATTCGCGCTCGTCGCGCCTGCCGGAACGGTAACGCTTGCCGGAACAGTAACAATCGGCGAACTTGAACTTGTCAAAGTAACCGTCGTCGGAGACGTAGCCGCCGCGCTCAAAGTAACAGTTCCCTGCGACGCGCTTCCGCCCGCGACGCTTGCCGGATTTATGGTCAAACTCGTAAGCGACGGCGCGGTTGTCGAAGGCGCCGTAACGGTTAAAATCGCGCTTTGCGATGAGCTGCCGTAAGTCGCCGTAATTGCAACTTGCGTCGGGGCGGAAACCGGCGCGACAGTAATGCCCGTAGACACGGTGGTTTGACCCGAAAAGAAAATTCGGGTTGAGAGCGGCACGCTGGTAACGCTTGGATTACTACTCGAAAGCATAATGGTCGCGCCTTCGTTCGGCGCGCCCGAAGCCAGCGTGATAGTAACGCTTACGCCGACGTTGCTGCCGCCGACAACCGTGTCGGGCGAAAGCGTTACGGAAGAAATTGGAACGGCTTGCGTCGGTGCGCTGACCGTCAAGATTGCGCTTTTTGTCGCACCGCCGTAGCTTGCGCTAATGCTGACGGGCGTCGTAATGCCGGTCGTATTCGTCTGAATCGCAAAGTTCGCGTATGTCTGTCCGGTTGGAATCGTAACGCTCATCGGCATCAAAACCAGATTCGAATTGTCGTTTGTCAGCGTAACGAGCGCGCCGCCAACGGGCGCAACGTGACCTGTCGCCAATGCGACGACTCCGGTTGCGTCGCCGCCGCCGAATACGCCTGCCGGCTGCATTTGAATAGAGCCTATAGCAAGCGGCGTGTTCGGCGGCGTAACTGTCAAATTCACACTCCGCGAGCCGAGATTTTTATTGCCAGCGGTAATTGTAACCGTCTGCGGCGCGGTAACCGTGTTCGTATTCACGTTAAAACGCAAATTAGTCATTCCGCCGACTATTCCCAGTGGCGAAGTTGTGGAATTTGTCGGAACTGAAACGACTGACGGGTTGCTGCTCGTAACTGTAAAAGTCGTCAACCCCGTCGGCGCAACCGCTCCCGGAGCGAGCGCGATGTTGACTTGGGCGAATGTGCCGCCGACGATACTTGCAGGCGCAACGCTCATTGTTCCCAAGGCGAGACGCGCAGGCGCAACGCCCGTTGTGTTCATCGCCACGAGCGTTCCGCCTGTGCTGCCGCCCATATTGCTGGTGTAATTTGCGGCGACATCCGGTTTACCGTCGCCGTTAAAATCTGCGACGAGCGGATTTCCACCTGACAATCCGACTCTGCCGTTGGCGGGAACGATGTAGCGGGAAACCGTCTGAAAAGTTCCGTTGCCATTGCCGTATAAAACACCGAACGCGCCTAAGTCAACGCCGCCTTCGCAGCAAAAGCTGTGTCCGAGAACGATGTCGAGTATGCCGTCGCGGTTGATGTCACCGAGCGTCAGTGATGCGGCTCGCTGCTGCTCAACGTCAACGATGATTGAAGCTGCGCCGAAAGTGCCGTCGCCGTTTCCCAAAAGGATGCCGACTTTGCTTTCGCCTTCAGCGGCGACGACTAAATCTTGAATCGTGTCGCCGTTGAAATCCCCGACGGCGACGTCAGTGTTATCGGTAGTTGAAACGACAATAATATCCGGCAGTTGGCGAAACGTGCCGTCGCCGTTGCCGATTAAAGTAAAAACTTTGCCGCCCGTATTACCCGCGATTGCCGCGTCCGCGATGCCATCGTGGTTAAAATCTCCGACGGCAACTTTGGTCGGCGCGTTGCCGACATCAATTTGCTGCGGCGCGGCGAAGCTGCCGTCTCCATTGCCTAAAAACAGTGTCACGGTTCGGGTAACGACGCATCCCGCGTCGCCGCACGCAATCTGGTCTGAAGTCATCAAATCAGCTTTGCCGTCGCGGTTAAAATCGGCTGTAACAACTGAGGTCGGCGTGCCGCCCGAATTAGTCGAAAATCTCGCAATCGGTTGAAACGTGCCGTCGCCGTTTCCGAGCAATACCGCAACTTGATTCGGCGCGTTTATAGACATAGCAAGGTCAACTCTGCCGTCGCCGTTAAAATCGCCTTTGATAATACTCTGCGGAAATCCCGCCGAGCCGACGACAACCGGATATTTAGCGCCCGCTTGAAAAGTGCCGTCGCCTTGCCCGAGCAAAATTTCAATTTCCGTCCCCGCAACCGCGAGGTCTTGCCTGCCGTCGCCGTTAAAATCAGCGGCGACTTGATATTGCCCGCCCGTCTGCAATTGTTTGCCACTGAAAGTTACTGCTTGCGCCGACACGCTGAAAACAGCGAGCAGAGCGATTGCCAAACTGCCAAATAATATCGAAAAAAGTTTTCCATTAAAAAAGCGAATAGTCCTTATCATTTTTCTCCTCTAAAATTTCATCTGAAAATCCGATAATCGAAAGGTTATCGAGAAGATGCTTAAATAAAAGTTTTTGAGTATTTCTAATTAACAGTGTCAGCATCAGAGCAAAAAAGACAAAAATTTTTAGTCAGACAATTTTCGGATGGAAGCGTTTACGGAAATGTGCTTCAAGCGGTCGGCGCAAAAACAATTTGCGCTGCATTGAAGGCGGCTGATTCTGAGTTTTCAAAGGCAACCGCGAAATTTAGCTTGCAACTCTTAGAAAAGAAGTGCATCATAGAAAGCGTTAATCCTTCTCTTGCATCAACAATTGATGCGCTGGTCAAAACGATTTTTGGATAGTTCTAGAGCAGGTTCCCATTAGTTATAGAAGTCGCTCTTGATTTTTTGAGCATCCGAAATATCAGATTCTTCCGCAGGCATTAAATTAATCCTAAAGACCAATCCGATTCGACACTTCTTTTGAAAATTCCCTGCGGGGAAAAGGTATTTAATTTAATGTCACAGAAACTTTACGTAGGAAATCTTTCCTTCGATACAACAACACAAGATTTAGAAACAATGTTCGGCGAATTCGGCACGGTCGAATCAACCAACATCATCGAAGACCGCGACACGGGACGCTCGCGCGGCTTCGGATTTGTCGAAATGTCCAGCAAAGAAGAAGGCGAAAAAGCCATCTCATCGCTCAACGGCAAAGAAGTCAGCGGTCGCGCCCTGACCGTCAACGAAGCCAAACCGCGTGAAAA
>JALYZF010000062.1 GCA_030948995.1 Acidobacteriota bacterium | reverse complement strand
CCTTATAATAATTAGCGCTATAGATTTTATTAGTCGCCGGATTGACTGCGATGGCTTGGGGATTTTCATCGACGGGGATATTCGTTGTCGTATTGCTTGCCCCGTCTATTACGGTTATGTAGTTGCTTCTTCCATTAGCAATATAGATTTTATTCGTTACCGGATTGACTTGAACAAGATTCGGCAATTCACCAACCGGAACAGTTGTTGTCGAATTGTCCGTTCCATCTATAACCGTTACGTTCGCGCTGTTGTTGTTAGGAACATAGATTTTATTCGTTACAGTATTAACCGCGACTCCATAAGGGGCTGCGCCAGCTTTGATGGTCATTGCCGAATTATTCGTGCCGTCAATTACCGTTAAGTCACTACTGAATAAATTAGGCACATAAATTTTATTCGTTAATGCATTGACTGCAATCGCAATCGGACCTTCACCAACCGGAACAGTCGTCGTCGTGTTATCAGTTCCATCTATGACTGTTACGCTACGGCTTCTTTGATTAGCGATATATATTTTATTTGTTATCGGATTAACAGCCACAGCATACGCGCCTCTGCCGCTGACGGCATTAGTTATGGTTACTGTCGAGTTATTCATTCCGTCAATCACTGTTATGTCGCTGTTGTCCTGACTAATGACATATATTTTATTAGTTACCGCGTTGACTGCGGTTCTAAACGGATATGCAGTCGTCGGCACATCTATCGATGAATTGTTTGTTCCGTCAATAACGGTTACGCCGCCGATGCCATAAGCACCGCCGCCTTGATTAACAACATAAACCTTATTGGTTACCGGATTAACCGTAGCTGACACAGGAGTAGCGCCAGCCGCGACGTAAGCGACAATCTGGTCTGCTTTAGTTGACTGCAAATTCGTCCAGCAGAAAAGCGTTACAAACAGCGACGCGCACAAAAACGCGATGATTCCTCGCCTATGTTTCCGGTTGCCAAAAGTATTAAACCAGACTTTACCGTAAGTCGTTTGAAGATATATTTGTTTTTTCATTTGTTTCCTTGTGTGGTCGCGTAAAGAATTAAGTTGAGATTCTGCGGTTTTCCATCAACTTTCATTGAAATGTTTCTATGATGATTTCACATAGACATCGCCGTTAAGCATACGTCTTGTGATTAAGAATATTTAATGTCGTTTAATAAGTTTTGTCAAGAAAATTAAATCTTATCTCTAAGAGGAATCATAGCGGCAAGTGTGTAGATGTTTATTAACTGTAACGCCATTGCTACTCGAAAAGCGCAGTGTTAATAAGTATTGACGAGTTGTTTTTATCTAAAAAAGTTTGTCGTGGGAAAAAGTTAATCGTAATCAGAAATTGGAACATTGTCTTTTCTTTGCGCTTTTCATCTACTCAGCGCACGGTGTTCAACCATCAAGCATAAATTTTGAACAACCTTAATTCCCTCGCGCGCGAGCATTTCGGCAACCGCATCGTTGCGGATTCCAGACTGCATCCAGACGGCTTTCGGTTTTTTAGCTAAAATATCTTCGGTGTGTCGGGCTACATCTTCAGAGCGACGAAAAATGTTTACGAGGTCAATTTCGTCGGGAATTTCTGCCAGTGTTCGGTAAACTTTTTTCCCTAAAATTTCCGTCGCTTCCGGGTAATAAACCGGCACGGGAACGATTTCAAAGCCAGCCGACGCCATATATTGCGGCACGTAAAACGACGGTTGGAACGCTTGCGCTTCGGTCTTTATACCGAGGACGGCGATTCGTTTTGTGTTTTGTAATAACTCTTTGATTTCGGCGTCGCTGCCGAGCAGATTTTCTTTCCAGTCCGCCATAATGAACTTCGATTATTGAAGCCGCGCGAGCCATTTTTGATATTGTTCTTTGAGTCCTTTTAAGAAAGTGCGGGCGTCCGCCGAATTTAGTTTCGGCTGGTATCTTTTCGTTTCATTCATGAATTCTTCTTTGACCATATCCGAAGCGGTTTCAACGCCGTCGCGTAAAAAGGCTTTCTCATCTACTGTTAATGACGGAAATTGCTTTAACAGCCCGCCGAATTCTTGTTCGTCAACCTTTGTTTCGAGTTTCGATACTTGCTCGACGAATTTTGTAAAGCCGTATTCGGAAAAATTATTTTCGTCTTCTTGAATCAGCGCGATTAATTGTTTGACGCGCTGGCGTCTGCCCACGACATAAGCGCGAAATTGCGCGGCTCGAAAAGCGTCGCCTTCGTAGCTGCCGTCGGCGAAAATTACCGACGAGATGACGATTGTCTGTCCGCTCGCGGCTTTTGGAATTTCGCCTGCGACCGGCTGTTTATATTCGAGCGGAATCGCCAATTCCCTAATCCAAGTCGCTCCGGGTTCGATTAAATTCTCGTTATAACGATTCTGCGGCATCGCGGATATTCTTTTCCGACCGTTTTCCATTGTCTCGTAAGTAAATGCGCTGACGGGTTTGGCGGAATTATTCAACACGCTCAATTTATAAGACGGCAAGGTCGAAAAATTCGGCTCGATTGCCGTTACCTGCAACGAAGTCGTTTTATTTTCGACCGAAGGCAGCGCGCTAACCGTGGGCGCGACGCGCACGACCGCAATTTCTATCGGCTCGACGCCGAAATTTGTCAATTCTTTGACCGAAGCCCGCTCGCCTTCGCGCATCGTATAGACGGCGACATCTTCTTCGTTATCAAAACCTTTTTCTCCGGTGAAAACTCTTACCTTTACTTTCACCGCGCCGCCGTCGAGATACGGAATAAATTTAACCGCCTGCACGGGCGGGCGCTCGGCGGAAGTTTTGAAATCGGGAAGGCGTCCGAAAGCGCCGAACCAACTCCAGCGCGCCGTCGCCAAAGATTCCGAAATTGTCATATACGCAGGCAGTCTGCCTTTAAGAAAAGTTACTTCCAGCGTTAAACCGGTCGGCGCGGCTTTCTTTTCCGGCGTTTGGGCGAATCCTAAAAAATTGCCGAAATACAAAATCAAAAAAACCATCAATAGCTTTGCGTTCATAATGGGTTTGACCTCCAGCCGTTTATTTTTCGAGTTTTTTAATGCTATTTGTTTCGTGTCGTTTAATCAAGTTTTTTCCGAGACGCGCGTAAACCAAAATACAATTACGATTAAAACAAATTGCAGCGGCAATCTTAAATAAAGCGCTGCTGGGCTGAATTCGTCGAAAAGATTGGCGTTCATCGCCATATAGATATTGGCGGGAAAGACGGCGATTAAAAGCGCAATCAATCCGAAAGCGGCGAAGCGCGTGAATTTTGGAATCAAAAGCAATACGCCCAAGACGATTTCAAACACGCCGCTCAAATAAACTAGAAATAAATGTGCCGGCAAAATAGGCGGCATTATCTTTAAATAAAAATCCGCGTTAAGAAAATGATTTGCGCCAGCCAAAACAAAAGCAATTCCGAAAAGCCATTTTAGAATCCGTTTAATCGTTGTCATCGAATTTATAATAAGCTATTAATTAAAAATTTTGGCAAGTTTCATTCGGCTGTTTTAAACGACTGTTTTCGTTATCTCAAATTGAATTTTTTGTTATACTTTTAATAATAATTTTAATAAACAAATATCGAATATGAATTTTGAATTAACCGAAGAACAAGAGCAGATAAAAGCAAGCGTCCGCGAATTTGCCGAAAGCGAGATTCGCCCGCACGTAATGGAGTGGGACGAAACGCAGCATTTCCCCGTTGAATTGCGCCCGAAACTCGCCGAACTCGGTTTGTTGGGCGTGATTTTCCCGGAAGAATACGGCGGCGCGGGAATGGGTTATGTCGAATATGCGACGATTATCGAAGAAATTGCGCGTGTTGACGGCTCGGTCGGTTTATCGGTTGCGGCGCACAATTCGCTTTGCTCGAATCATATTTATACGTTCGGCACGGAGCAGCAAAAGCAGAAATATCTCGTTCCGCTCGCGCAAGGTGAAAGTTTTGGCGCGTGGGGTTTAACCGAAGCACAAGCCGGCTCGGACGCGTCGGGAACACGCACTACCGCTGTTAAAAATAACGGCAATTTCATAGTCAACGGCTCGAAAAATTTCATCACGCACGCCATTTCCTGTAACACTTGCGTCGCCGTTGCCGTAACCGATAAATCAAAAGGCAACAAAGGAATTTCCGCTTTTATTTTCGACAAATCAATGGAAGGTTTCCGCTCCGACAAAAAGGAAAACAAACTCGGAATGCGCGCTTCGGAAACGGCTTCGGTTGTTTTTGAAGATTGCAAAGTTCCCGCCGAAAATCTTTTAGGAAACGAAGGCGAAGGTTTCACGCAAGCTATGAAAATTCTTGACGGCGGCAGAATTTCAATCGCGGCACTGTCGGTCGGAATCGCGCAGGGCGCATACGAAGCCGCTGTCAGATACGCCAAAGAGCGCGTTCAATTCGGTCATCCGATTGCCGAATTTCAGGCGATTCAATTCAAACTTGCGGATATGGCGACGCAGATTGAAGCCGCCCGATTACTCACGATGCAAGCGGCTTTGATGAAAGACGCCGGCAAGAAATTAACCAAGCAATCGGCAATGGCAAAACTTTACGCATCTGAAGTCGCCGTCCGCGTCTCGGAGGAATCTATCCAGATTCATGGCGGCTACGGTTACACAAAAGATTATCCGGCGGAAAAATACTGGCGCGATTCTAAGCTCTGCACAATCGGTGAAGGAACTTCGGAAATTCAAAGAATGGTGATTGCAAAACAACTGCTTAAAGCATAAACAGCAACAAACATGGTTCTAAAAGGCGAGTTTTTAAAGCTCGTCTTTTTTGTTGAATTCGTGAAACACTTTGTTGTTTCACGTTGCACAGATGAAACACTTGTGGTATATTCTTCGTGCAGTTCAAAAATCATTTCAAAAGGAGAAAAATTATGAGTATCAGCGATGCTTTCATTGGCGAATTAGAACAAGAATCGGCAGCTACGCGAAAATGTTTGGAGAGAATACCGGAGAATAGTTTTGATTGGAAACCGCACGATAAATCTTTCCCGATGCTGCGACTTGCCACGCATATTGCGGAAATGGTCGGCTGGATTAAAGACACGGTTGAAAAACCGGAAATGGATTTTGCAATCGCCGATTACAAGCCCTTTGTGCCGAACACTACGTCGGAATTGGTTGAATTTTTCGACAAAAATCTTAGCGAGGCAACCGACGCGCTAAAAAACACTTCGGATGAAGCGATGATGCAAAACTGGAAACTGCGAAACGGCGAACAAATTTATTTAGATATGCCGCGCGCACAGGTTTTGCGCTCGATGGTTTTCAACCACATTATCAATCATCGCGGACAACTTTCGGTTTATCTGCGACTCAATGATATTCCAGTTCCGGCGCTCTACGGTCCGTCAGCTGACGAAGGAACAATGTAAGAATTTCAATTACGAATTTACAATTACGAATTACGAATTACAAGAACTTTTCCGTAATTCGTAATTCGTAATCAATAACTTATGCCTCACTGAAAACTTCTTCCTGCCGATAATCTCTTTCGACTTCGTTGCTTCTGGTTCTCAAAAACCACAAAATGCCCGCGCTTGCCGACAAGATGCCGGAGATGACGGTGAGCAGTTGCGGCGAAATATAATACATCAAATCGCTCGAAAAATAGCTCGACAGACCGAAAACGGTCATTTCCGCGCCGCGGTCTAAAGTCGAAATTCGCCCGCGAATATAATCGGGCAGACTACGCTGAAACATTGTTTCCTGCACCGCATATTCAACACCCACTATCGCGCGCGAAACAAAAACGAAAATCATAAACAGCCACAATGTCGGCATATAACCGCCGACTGCAAACAAGAAGCCGTGAATAATGAGCGTCCAGACGATAAACGGACTATTCCAATTTTTGCGGTCGAGAAACAAAGAGACGCGATGCGCAATCATCATTCCGACGAATAAACCGAAACCGCCCGCCGTCCACATCAAAGCGACCGCAATATCCGGGTTGATGCTTTCGCGTTCGGAGAAAACGATTCCGCCCATACGCTCGAAAATAACGTTTATCGCGCCGCCGCCCGTCGCCCAGATGATGTTCATCAAGAGAATCGTCAAGGCGAAATGATTTCCGATTGTGTAGCGAAAACCTTCTTTTAATTCGCTGATGAAAGACGGACGCTTAAAATTTGTTTGGTCTTCGGTTTTAGGCAAAGCGCCGGACAACGCGGGCGATTCTAAAATCTCTCTGTTTGTTTCGCTTTCATTTTCGCTTTTTTCTCTCGTTGCTTCTTCGGGAATTAGCCAGACGGAAAACGCCGATGCTAGAAACGACGCCGCATTTATTAAAAACGCGACTTTGTAGCCGAACACAGCCGCCGCCCAACCGCCGAGCGCCGAACCGATTGCCATTAAAAGAAAGCGCGTTGAAAACATCAAAGCAGTTCCGGCAAGCAAGCCTTCTTTGCCCGTTAAATTCGGCGTCGTGGCATTTTTCGCGCCGTCGAAAAACGCGCCGAAGGTGGAAAGCAGAATTGTCGCAAGGTAAGCAATCCAGAGATTTTCCGCGTCGGTGACAAGCAAAAAAGCGAGCGCGACGAAAACTCTCGTTAAATCCGAGACAATCATAACTGTCCGCCGTGAGAAACGGTCAACAAAAGTTCCGGCAATCGGCGAGAAAAACGCGAACGGCAAAAGCCGGCAGACAAACAAAATTCCTGCCGCTTTTGGCGAAGCATTCGAGACAACGCGCACAAGACCTAAACCGGCGATAAAATTAAACCAGTTTCCAAGTTCGGAAATAAATTGTCCCCATAACAAATTGCGGAAGTTCCGATTACCTTTTATTAATTGTCCGTAAGTTAAATTCATAGCCCTGCAAAATAAAAAAGCCGTCAGGCTTAAATCCCAACGGCTTTAACCTTCGACATAAAATAAATTTTCAAGTTCCCGTAAAACTCGGCTGGCGTTTCTCGAAAAATGCTGTGACGCCTTCTTTAAAATCGTTCGATTTGCCCGACGCGATTTGCATTTTGTGTTCTAATTCAAGCTGTGATTGCAAATCGTTTGAAAACGAAGCGTTGAGCATCTGCTTGATGCGCCCGATTGAGCCGGTCGGCGCGAGCGCGAGTTTTTTTGCCATATTTATTGCTTCTTCCATTAAATTTTCAGCCGCCACAACGCGATTTATCATACCGATTTCTAACGCTCGCGCCGCCGATAAAGTTTCACCCGTCATAAACATTTCCGCCGCGAATTTTTCGCCGACGGCGCGCGGCAAAAAGAAACTTCCGCCGCAATCGGGCGACAAACCGATTCGCACGAACGCCTCGTTAAAGCTGGCGTTTTCCGCCGCTAAAATTATATCGCACGCCAGGGCGAAGTTTGTTCCCGCGCCCGCGCAAACGCCCTGCACGGCGGCGACAAACGGAATCGGCGTTTCGCGTATCAGCAAAATTACGTCGTGCAGTTCTTTCAAAGGCTCTTCTAAAAACGCTTCGATTCTTCCCTCTCGTTTCCACATCGACTGCATCTCGCGTAAATCACCGCCCGAACAAAATGCTCTACCTTCGCCCATTAAAACGACGGCGCGTGCGTTTTCGCTAATAGCTTTTTCTATCGCCGCTCGCAAATCCTTTGTCAACTGCAGAGACAAAGCGTTGAGCGCGTCGGGACAATTCAAAGTGATAATCGCAACGTTCTCGTCTAATTCAAATTTGACGGTTTCAAACGACATAAATCTTGGCTTCAAGCTCTCTTATTCGCTGATTTCAAGTTTTTCATCGAGCATACTCGAATCTTTATCCGGCTCGGTTACGCTCGGCGGCGGTTGGTGAAATTCGAGATAATGCTGTTTGTCTGCTTCGGAAAAATCAACTAAAAACTGCAAATTGCCGCAGTGAATACACCCGTAAGATTGGATTTCGCGTCCGCCCATAGCGAACATTTTCCTGAAAACGGATGTTTCATCCGGTATAAAACCGGCACTGGCGCTGCTAGCGCCAGTGCCGGTCATTCCGTAAATCGTTCCTTTAATCAGATTCTCGCTGCCGCAAATATTACAATTCATAATTTTCTTTGTAAGTTAAGCGAATCTGACTTTCGAGCGGTTTGCTTGGTGACAATCTTTGCACAAAACGTTGCGCCCCGTTTTGGGCTGAAACGGAACGTGGTCGTGTTTGCCGCAGTGGTCGCAGACGATTTCAAAACGGGTCGGCGCGTTTGCGCCCGTCGCCGCTTTTTTCGAGCGGCATTTCTGGCATCTCTGCGGCGGCGGCATATTGCGCTGGTAAAATGTTTCCTGTTCCTTTTCCGTAAAAAGAAACGCCTCTTTGCACTGCACACATGAAATTTCTACGTCGGGCATCACTTTTTTCTCCTTTTTGGTTGTGCGGCAAGTTTAACAGAAAAATATTAAATGTCGCAACAATATCAAGCAGGCAGCATCATAATTTTAGGCGGCTGAAATAATTGTTTTTACCTTGCTTTTGCTCATTTCATAAAATTTAATTGTAATAATGAGACTGCACGGCTAAAATCAAAGTCATTAAAATAAATAACCAATCAATGATAAATAAGTTAATTAAAAGTAAAAAATGAAATCTCTTTTTTATAAACTTTGTCTTTGCCTGTTTATGTTGTATGTCTTTGCGCGGGTTACAAATGCGCAGGATTTTACAAACGCGGAGGAAGCGTTGTCAGCATTAAACAGAATGGGAGAATGTAAATGCGATACCGACAAAAGAGCCTATAAATATTTTACTAGCCATAAAGAAGAATCCATCCCTATTTTGATTAACTTTATGTTAAATAACAGACAGCGACACTATATTAGTATTAGGGCATTATCAAAAATCAAAGACGAAAGAGTAATAACATTTTTTATAGAATTAGTTAGCGAAGAACTTCGCAAAAATGATAATTATT
>JALYZF010000054.1 GCA_030948995.1 Acidobacteriota bacterium | reverse complement strand
GGTGATGTTGTGCTGACGCCTGTGCCGCAAGCCGACGGGACAATCAAAAATCGTCCGGCAGTTTTTCTGCGCGAAATGCCGCCGTTCAAAGATTTGCTCGTGTGCGGCATCAGCACGCAACTGCGGCAGGAAGTCAAAGATTTTGACGAGCTGGTTTCTCTGAACGATTCGGATTTTGCTTCGAGTGGTCTGGTTCGGGAGTCGCTTATCAGACTGGGATTCCTTGCAGTTTTGCCGCGCAGTCAAATCGTCGGCGTGATTGGCTCAATTTCAACGACGCGACACGAGCGTCTGTTAAAAAAGTTAAGCGATTACCTAACCAAGGCAAAATAAAGCGTGCAAACCGAAACGCTCGAAAAAATAAAGTTCGTTTTAATTGATGAACAGACGAAACACAGGGAATTTGTGAGAATTTTCAACCGCGAGTTTTCTTGTTGCAAGTATGAAACAATGTCTTGCGCTAGAAATTGATTTATGATTTAATCTCCTTGTTTTTACTTCAATTAAATACAAGGAGACTGCCGAGATGAACAAATCTGAAATTTTAAGCCAGCTTGAAGAATATGGTGATTTACAGACAAAAAAAACTCTTTCGAAACACGGAGCTAAAGAGCCTTTTTTCGGTGTAAAAGTAGCCGATTTGAAAAAGATACTTAAAAAGACGAAAAAGAATCACGAGTTGTCTTTAGAGCTTTACGACACGGGGAATTCCGACGCGATGTATCTCGCCGGTTTGATGGCGGACGAAAGTAAAATAACCGAATCGCAGCTCGACGAATGGGTTGAAAAAGCATACTGGCATTTTTTGAGCGAAGGCGCTGTTCCATGGGTTGCCGCTGAAACAAAATTCGGATTTAAACTCGGTCTGAAATGGATTGAATCCGAGAAGGAAACAGTCGCCTCTGCCGGTTGGGTTGCTTTGGCTTATTATGCAGGCGTAAATAAAGATGAAGAGCTTGATATAAAGAAATATAGCGAATTGCTTGACCGGGTAGAAAGGGAAATCGGGAAAGCACAAAATCGGGTCAAATACACGATGAATGGATTTGTTATTTCTATCGGGACATATATTAAAGAATTGACCGAAAAAGCACTGACGATTTCAGACAAAATAGGTAAAGTAGATGTGATTATGGCGGGAACTTCCTGTAAAGTGCCGTTGGCTAAAGAATATATTAACAAAGCTGTGGGGGAAGGAAGAGTCGGCAAAAAGCGTAAAACTGCAAGATGCTGATGATAAAAATACTGCTGCCAAAAGTGGAAGGCGACAGCGAACGAGTCGAAAGAAAATCCTAAATACAAATGACACCGACGACAAGCGAAGAACAATTGAAATATCAAAGCGGCTTCGGCAACGAATTTGCGACCGAAGCCGTGAAAGGCGCGTTGCCCGTCGGACGCAATTCGCCGCAGGAAGCGCCGCTCGGACTTTACGCCGAACAGTTTTCGGGAACGTCTTTTACCACGCCGCGCCTTTTAAACAAGCGAACGTGGACGTATCGCATTCAGCCGTCGGTTTTGCATCGTCCTTTTCGGCAAATTGAAAACGGAAAGTTTATCGGCGCATTCGATCAAGTCATAACGACGCCGAATCAACTGCGCTGGAATCCGCAGCCTTTGCCCGAAGTCGAGACGGATTTTATTGACGGAATTGTAACGATGGCGGGCTGCGGCGATTCGTTTTCGCAAACAGGTTTGGGCGTTCACGTTTTCGCTTGTAACAAAAATATGACGGACAGATTTTTCTATAACGCCGACGGCGAAATGCTGGTTGTTGCCGAGAAAAATCGCGTTCGTTTTTTAACCGAATTGGGGATTGTTGAAATCGGTTCGGGCGAAATCGCCATTCTGCCGCGCGGTTTGAAATTTCGTGTCGAACTGCCCGACGGTGATGCTCGCGGCTACATTTGCGAAAACTACGGGGCGCATTTTCGGCTGCCTGATTTAGGTCCGATTGGCGCGAACGGTCTGGCGAATTCAAGAGATTTTGAAACGCCCGTTGCGTGGTTTGAAGATAAAGACGGCGAGTTTGAATTGATAGCAAAATTCGGCGGCAATTTGTGGACGACAGAGATAAAAAGCTCGCCTCTGAATGTTGTCGCGTGGCACGGAAACTACGCGCCTTACAAATACGATTTGCGTAGATTTAATACAATCGGCTCAGTTTCTTTTGACCATCCAGACCCAAGTATCTACACGGTTCTAACTTCTCCTTCGCCAGAAATTGGCGTGGCGAACTGCGATTTTGTAATCTTTCCCGACCGCTGGCTTGTGCAAGAAGATACCTTTCGCCCGCCGTGGTTTCACCGCAATTATATGTCGGAGTTTATGGGCTTGTGTTTCGGGCAATACGACGCGAAGGAAGAAGGATTCGTTGCCGGCGGCGCGAGTCTGCACAATCAAATGTCGGCGCACGGACCCGACGCCGATGCGTTTGAAAAAGCCTCGAATGCTGAACTTAAACCACAAAAACTTTCCGGCACGATGGCTTTTATGTTTGAGTCGCGTTATATTATTCGCCCGACGCGCTTTGCAATGGAAACCGCCCAATTGCAGCACGAGTATTTTGAAGTGTGGCAGAAATTAAAGAAAAATTTCAAAGCCTAAAGAAATTGCTGGAAGGTTTCTCGGCAATTGGTTTATAATTCAAAGTGTAGATTTTCCGGCTTGGAGCATATTGTTAAACTTTAACGGAACACGGAACTTTGTCGAATAAATTAAAATCCAGCGTTTAGATAAACATTTACCTTTTTTCGTTTTCGGCATAAAATAAAAAGACTGTAAAGCAACCGATATTTGGAGGCGGCACATCATAGACACAAAAGATTTACCAAACCCCGACGGCACTTTAATAGGAACGAATATGGACTTAGCCTCGATTGCGGCGGAGCGCGACGGTTTATTTCAAATTGAGGAAAGCACGGACGCGCCGTTGCTTGTTTCTCCATTGCTTGGAGAGACGGAAATTGTCAAAGCCGACACGCCCGATTTTGAATTGACAAAACACGCTGCGGCGGGAAATATCTCGGCGTTTGAATTGCTTTACGAGCGTTATCATCGGCGCACATACGGTTTGTGTTTGCGAATGACGAGCAGCCAGACTGAAGCAGAAGATTTGACGCAGGAAGTTTTCATCCAGCTTTTCCGCAAAATCGGAAGTTTCAGGGGCGAATCGGCTTTTTCGACGTGGCTGCACCGCTTGACTGTCAATCAGGTTTTAATGCATTTTCGGCGGCGCAGCGTCAAGAATGAGAAAACTTCCGAAGACGGCGAGATTCCCGAACAAATCGTGCCGGGAACAGAAAATCAAGCCCGAATGCCGGTGCTTGACCGCATCGGTTTGACAAAAGCGGTTTCGGAATTGCCTCCCGGTTACAGAAACGTTTTTCTGCTGCACGACGTTGAAGGCTACGAACACGAAGAAGTCGCGCGCATTTTGAAAATCTCGGTCGGAACGTCAAAATCTCAACTTCACAAAGCGCGTCTCAAACTGCGCGGGTTGCTTTTTAAGCGAAACGAAGCATAAAAATCAAAATTTTTGCAAGGCAACTTAAAACCATCAAAGGCAATCTATTAGTTGAAGTTACAATTCGGCTACGAGACGCCCGATTACACCATTTCCGTTTTTAGCGAAAATTTAATGAACTGCGAGCAATGCCAAGAATTAATCAGCTTGTTTTTGGACAATGAACTTGAAGAGACAAGTTCGTCAAATGTCCGAACGCATCTAGCATTGTGCGCCGAGTGCGCCAAGGTGTGCGAAGAATTTGCAATGATTCTCGATTTTTGCACGCTCGACGAAGCAGCGGAAGAAGTCTCTGTGCCGCCGAATTCCAAGGCTCTCTGGTGCCGGATAAACAATATTATCGAAAGCGAAATCGAGCCGGAAACTGCGCCGCACAAAGAAGTGGTTAAAAGCGGTTTCCTGTGGAAAGTTCGTCATAACGGCTGGCGCTTTTCGTTTTCGCAAGTTTTGCTTCTGGTTTTGGGCATCGGGCTTTTGAGTTCTTTGCTGACGGTTGTCGGTTTTACGAATTATAAGGCGCAGAGCGAAGATTTTGCATCAAACGCTTCTGTATCTCAGCCGACGGTGTTCGAGCGCATTCTCGGCAAAATCGGTTTGATTGAAACGCCGGAACAAGCGCGTGAAGGACGACTCCGGCAACAGCAAGCGGCGATTGATTACTGGAACAAACGGGTCGAGGCGCGACGAGCCAATTGGGATAATCACCTGCGCCAAGCATTTGACCGCAACTTGAACGAAATAAATCAAGCGGTTTTTGAATACAGTAATATTTTGCAGGAAAATCCGCAGGACGAACTGTCGGGCGAAATGCTCGATTCAGCTCTGAACGAAAAAATGGAGCTTCTGCGTGAATTCTCTGATTTATAGCGTGTTGGTTTTTGGCAATGAATTTGGAATTGAAAAATCTGTCCGGCTTTTTTGCAAACAACAAAACTACGATTCTTCTTCTGACCGTAGTTTTTTTGTTTGCGGCTTCGGCGTTCGATGCGCCGGCTCAGAAAAGATTTGCAAAAAGTTATCCGGCAAGCAAAAACGTTCGTTTGCAATTGACGAATCGAACGGGGACGGTGACGGTCGAAGGCTGGGACAAATCCGAAGTCAAAATTTACGCCGAAATGGAAGCACCGGCGGCGAATATCGAGCCGCAGAGTTTGAGCGGCACAATCAACATTAATCTGGTCAAAGACAATCAAGGCAGAACGGAAGTCGGCAACGTCAATTTTTTGATAAAAGTTCCGTTTACTTCGTCGGTTGACATTGAAACCCGTATGGGAAATCTGAACGTCAGCAACGTCGGCGGCGGGCTTGTCCGCGCGCATATTTCCAGCGAGGGCGACATTACTTTAACCAATATCAGCGCGAGCGCGGTTGCCGCCGAAAACGTTATCGGCGATATTTTCTTCGACGGCGACATCGAGCGCGAAGGCAATTACCGTTTTACCTCGATGCGCGGCAATATCAATCTTCGCATTCCGTTTAATTCTTCTTTTCGGCTCGTTGCCACGGCGCCGACGACGCGCAACATTTCGCTCGGTTCGTTTGCCGGTTCGGGTTTGAATTTTTTTTTCGACGGTCGGCGCGTTGTCGGAAAGTTCGGCGACGGCAGCGCAGCTTTGACCGTAACGAATCAGCACGGAAGTATTTCGCTTATTCGACGATAAATCCCAACACAGGCGAGAACGCAGGTTTATTTTCACTCCAAATTTGACCGTCCGGTTTACCTTCGACTTAAAACAAATGAAACAAAATATAAAATTAAAAAAAATCTGCGTCCATCTGTGTTTATCCGCTGTTTCGATTCTCCTTTTTTTGTCTTCCAATTCTTTTGCTCAAACTGTCGCCGCAAGCACTGCGCCGCTTCTCAAGCGCACGGCTTATAAAACCGAAACGATTGATTTCGGCGCGGGCGGAACGGTTTCGATTGTCGGCGCGCCGGCGGGTTCGATAACCGTCGAAGGCTGGCAGAAAAATTCGGTCGAAGTTTCGGCGGAAGTCGAAGTTCAAGCCGGAAACGAAAGCGATTTGGCGCTGCTCGCCGGCGTTAATACTTTTGTCATTGACAATGATTTCGGACATATCCGCATTCAAACCGTCGGCACATACGACAAGGGCTATATGAAGCGCGCGGCGAAAAAGTTTCCCAAAAACCTTTTGAACATGCCGTTTCGGGTTGATTACCACATTAAAGTTCCAATCTTTTGCGACCTCGAAATTGACGGCGGGCGCGGCGATTTGAATTTGTCGAATGTTGACGGCTCAATTCAAATAAAAGTTTTGGAATCAAACGCCAAATTCAATTTAATCGGCGGAACAATCAACGCCACAATTGGCGGCGGAAACGTGGACGTAACGATTCCCGCGCACAACTGGCGCGGCAGAAACGTCGATGTTCAGCTTGCCAAAGGAAATATGAACGTCTTTTTGCCGCTAAACTTAAACGCCAACGTTGACGCGGCAATTTTGCGAACCGGACAAATCGAAAACGCTTACAAACCGCTTGTCCCGCGCGTGCAGCGCGCAAAATTTACCGACAAATCAATCGTGGCAAAATCCGGCGCAGGCGGCGCAGCGCTTTCCTTTACGGTCGGCGACGGCGCGCTGAAAATCGCTGCCGTTGAAAATTAAATTTGAAGAATTTCTGAGTCTTCCCTAATTATTTTTATAAATTATTGTTTTACATCTTTTTGTAGGGCGGCACGACTTTTGAAAGTTACAGTCCAAGTCTCGTTGTCTATTTTGTCAACTGATACGGGGATAATTTCTGGGTCAACGGAATAGTAGAATAAAGTAGCCCCAGATGCAGAATCAATAACTCTTTCACTACTCGTAAAGGCATTTGACCTCAAACTCACCGACAAAGACCATTTTTCGGGTTTCGCAACTTCATAGTCTTTGAAAATAAAAAAACTGAGAACCCCAATCGCAATCAAAAATAAAACGCCAATCGTAATTTTTTAAGAAACATTCTTTGCATAAATCCTATTTTGCATCTAAATCACAGCAAAAATCGAATTAAATATCGGAAAGCAAAACGTCTTTCCATGATTTTTGAAAGGGAAAAGGAACAAATAAAGTCGTTTTGCGTGTTGAAATAAGAAGAGACGCTCTTTATCTGACAAACGAATAAATTAAATTAAACGACAATTATTACAATTATCGAAAGCAAAACTTAGAGTTTGCAAATGACGGTTGACTTGGCAAACGGCGTTAAAATAGAGTAGCTTAAAGTTGTTACTAATTATTGTTTTCCAAGACAAAAACCTGTGGCTCAGACTATTCTAAAACGCATTGCTTCGGGCGATAAATCTGCCGTTCAAGAGTGCTTAAACACTTACGGCGGGCTGATTTGGTCGCTGGCGCGCCGGATGCTTCTAAATTCCGAAGAAGCCGAAGACGCCGTGCAGGAAATTTTTATAGACGTTTGGAAAAATGCGGGACGATACGACGAAGCGCAGGCTTCGGAGACGACCTTCGTTGCGATGATAGCCAGACGGCGTTTAATTGACCGTATAAGGAGGGGAAATCGTCAGCCGAACATTACTTCTTTAGAAGACGTTTTGGCTGAACCGTTCGAGAATACAGACCAGAGAATGCAGGTTTCTATTGAGGCGAAAGAAGCGGCGGAGGCGATGAAAGATTTGCGTCCCGAACAAAGACAAATTCTGCATCTTTCGATTGTCCAGGGACTGTCGCATCAGGAGATTGCCGACAAAATAAACATGCCGCTCGGAACGGTTAAAACTCATGCGAGACGCGGCTTGATGCTGGTCAGAGAAATTCTGAACGATGGAAATTCACAAACAGAAAAGGAGGCGGCAATATGAACGAAGTAAAAAAAGAAAGACTGTTTGAGCTTCTGACAGACCAAGCCCTTTTAGGTTTAGATGAAAAAGAATTGATGGAACTTAATCAATTAAGACAGGAATTCCCCGAATGGGAAAATGATATTTCGCTTGAGCTGGCGGCGGCGGCAATCGGTTTGACCAATCTAGATACTGCCGAAGCCTTGCCGGTTGATTTGCAGACGAAGATTCTAAATGATGCCGATAAATTTTTCAGCCGCGATGAAAAATTGCCGGATGCTGCGCCCATTTCCGACGAAACGAAAGAAACCATTAAAGTCTCGACAAATGAGACCGCTCAAAATTTAGTCGAACCAAAAACAAAACAGTCTTCTTGGAATTGGCTCGGCTGGGCGGTTGCGGCGGCAGCTAGCGTCGCGCTGGCGGCTAATCTGTGGTGGAGTTGGACGCGTCCGCCGAAAGAGGTGGAAACGGTTAAGACGGTTGAAGTAGCTAAAACTGTTGAAGTGACGAAAACTGTTGAAGTAACGAAAACTCCGACCTCCACCCCGGAACTATCAGCCGCGCAAAAACGCGAGCAGCTTCTGGCTACGGCGACCGATGTCGTTCAAACAAATTGGACATCGCCGAAAAATCAAAAAGAGGTTTTGGGCGACATTGTGTGGAGCAATTCCAGACAAGAAGGTTATATGCGTCTGCGCGGTTTGCCTGTTACCGACCCCGAAAGGGAAGCGTATCAACTTTGGATTGTAGATAAAACGCGGAACGAAAAAACACCGCTCAGCGGCGGCGTTTTCGTCATCGCTCAAACGGGCGAGGTCATCGTTCCGATTAAAGCGCAACTCGAAGTCAAAGAGCCGAAAGCCTTTAATATAACAAAGGAAAAACCCGGCGGCGTCGTCGTCTCTTCTCCAGAAAGAGTCGTTGCGCTCGCTAAAATTTAATCCGTTCAAACACGGGCGGAATCTGCAAAAAGGCGAAGCATCAAAATTGTTTCGCCTTTTCGCGTTTTTGAGAGGCGTTTGGTTTACAATAAAACCGCGAATTCCGTTTTTATCCCTTTCAGCTTTTATCCGTTTCAGCGCATAGATATTTAGACGGATTTCGTGATACTTTTTTTGTAGATTTCATCTTTATTACGCGCAATTTTTTAAAGACTTAAATAATGCAAGAGATTTCAAACGACAAGGCGGAAAACACCGCCGCGCCCGTCAAAACAGAGGCGAAAGCCGAAACGACTGCAGTCGCCAAACAAAGCTGGAAACAATGGTTCGCTACGGACGAAGCGATAAATTGGGTTTATTTAATTTTCGGTTTATTCGCCATCATTTTGCTGATGACGCTTCTGCAGTTTTCGACCGCTTCGATTTGCTGCGGCGATTGGGACGGCTATTATCATATTCGCTGGAGTTCGCTGATTTGGGAAAATCTGCGGCACGGGCGCTGGCTGCCGGACTTTACGTGGCTGCCGCTGACGGTTTTAAACAGCCAAGATTACGCCGACCATCATTTCCTTTTTCATCTTTTGCAGATTCCTTTTCTATGGTTTTTCGAGCCGGTAACGGCGGCGAAAGTCGCGGCGATTTTCTACGGTTCGTT
>JALYZF010000042.1 GCA_030948995.1 Acidobacteriota bacterium | reverse complement strand
CATAAAAAAATTCTGGTCGACGACGAACTTGCGGCGATTATGCGCGATTTGAAGGCAATCGGCGGCGCGCGCAAATTGTTTAATTTTCTGGACGAAAACGGAAAGCCGCACGCAATAAAACCGAAAGACATTAACGAATACTTAAAGACAGCGACCGCGCCGGAGTTTTCCGCCAAAGATTTTCGCACTTGGGGCGGCACATTGCTGGCGGCAGTCGAGCTTGCGGAAATCGGCAGAGCTGACGATGAAACGCTTTTGAAAAAAAACATCGTCGCCGCCGTCAAAAAAGTTGCCGAACAACTCGGCAACACGCCGACGGTTTGCCGCAGCTCATACATTCATCCGGCGGTTTTGAAATCTTACGAATCGGGCTTAACTCTGGAAGAATTCAGATCGAAAAAACAACGGCATATAAAGCGCATTGACGATTTTGAGCCGGAGGAAACGGCTTTAATAAAACTATTCCGAACTTCATCATAATTTCCATAATAAAATCCCATGCAGCTTCAAAAACCCTTTGATTTTAATAACGGCAATTGTTAAATATAGGTTTGCCGTCAAAGCGTATCGGTTAAAGATATAAGCCGACAAAATTTTAGATTCGAATATCTAAGGGTGGGATAAATTTTGTTAATTTTTCGCACGGATGTCAGTGCTTAATATGTAAACGTTTCAAAGTGTGATAAAAGGTTACTTAACCGACAAAACTTTCCTGTCCTTGGTTATAAAATAAAAGGGAAAATTATCTAACAAGGAATTTTATTAAATGAAGCGTATTTACTTGATTTTGGTAAGTCTAGTTGTTCTTGCCGTAGGGCTTGGCATCAGTTTTGGCACGAAAGCTCAAACTGGGCAAACGAATGAAGTGAATTTCGTTTCGCAAACCATCGTTATCAGCCAGTTTTACGGCGGCGGCGGATTAACCGGCGCGCAATACGCGAATGATTTTGTAGAATTGTTTAATCGCGGCAGCGCGCCTGTCAGTTTAAACGGCTGGTCTGTGCAATACGCTTCGGCGAGCGGTTCAGAATGGCTGCCGGTATCTTTAACGAATGTAACTCTTCAGCCCGGACAGTATTATTTGATTCAACTCGCTTCAAGCGGGGCAATCGGAAACGCGCTTCCGACGCCTGATTTAATTGCTCCGGCTGTTACCAACAACGCGGGAACGACGTTTCTCCTGAATATTTCGTCAACTACCGGAAAGCTCGCGCTCGTCAACTCCACAAATAAACTTCCGGCTTCGAGCTGTCCGTCAGGCGACTCGACAATTGTTGACCTTGTTGGTTACGGCGGGTCGGCGACTTGTTTTGAAAATACAAAAACAGCCGATTTAAGCGCGACAACTGCCGGAATTCGTAAAGGCGGCGGCTGCACCGAGACGGACGACAACGGCGCAGATTTTTCAATTCTTGCGCCCGCGCCGCGCAATACTAGCAGCCCGACGAACGCCTGCACGGGCGGCAGCACGACAATTTCCGCGACCGCATCGGCTAACCCGAATTCGGTTGCGCCCGGCGGCACAACGCTTTTCAGAGTTGCGGTTTCTCCGGCGACGACTCCGCCCAGCACGGGAATTACCGTTACGGCAAATTTAACGAACATTGGCGGCTCTGCCGCACAAACTCTTTATGACGACGGCACAAACGGAGATGCGACTGCGGGCGACAGTATTTACTCTTTTCTATACACGATTCCGACAAATCTAGGCGGCGGCACAACGACCATTTCGATGACCGTATCGGACGCACAAGGGCGCACGACAAGCCCGACGGTTGGCATCACGATTAATGCCGCTCCCGCAAACGACGACCCGCTCATTTTGGGAAATCCGAGCGGCGCGACCAGCGATGTCGCCAATCCGAATAATTATTTAATGGCGAAGCCGCAATATACGCTTTCCTATAATCGCAGCAAGGGCGAGCCGAATTGGGTTGGCTGGCGGCTTGACAGCACTTGGATTACGGGCGCGGCAGACCGGCAAAACGATTTTCGTCCCGACCCGGCTTTGCCTGCCGATTGGTATCACGTAGCTACGGAAGACTATACGGGTTCGGGTTACGACCGAGGTCATATGTGTCCGTCGGGCGATAGGACGCGCTCGATTGCCGACAATTCGGCGACGTTTTTGATGACGAACTTTGTGCCGCAGCTTGCCGCTAACAATCAAGGACCTTGGGAAAATTTTGAAAGTTACTGCCGCACTTTAGCCGGTCAAGGCAACGAGCTTTATATTTTTTCCGGCGGTGCTGGAACAATCGGAACGATTGCGGGCGGAAAAGTTAATATTCCGCAAGTTACTTGGAAAGTCGTCGTCGTTTTGCCGAACGGCAGTAACGATTTGCAGAGAGTAAACAAGGGAACGCGCACGATTGGGATTATTGTTCCGAATCAGCCGCCGCTCGATATAAACGCGCCGTGGCGCAATTTTAGAGTTTCGGTTGACGCGGTTGAAAATCTGACTGGCTACAATTTTTTCTCTAACGTCCCGAAAAATACGCAAGAGTTAATCGAGCGCAGGAAAGACAGACAATGAGATTGCAGGTTTCAAAATTACTTTTAGCATTTGCAATTTTCCTCTTGTCAGTTGCGGCAAGCGCGCAGAAAGAGCGACCGATAAACGTCGTGCAAGGCGACAAAAACACTTCGCCGTTTGAAGGGCAGACGGCGGAATTGACCGGAATTGTAACTGCGCGTTTGAAAGGCGGATTTTTTATCCAAACGCCGGACGATAAAACCGACAACAATCCGGCAACGTCCGAAGGCATTTACATTTACACGGGAAGCGAGCCGACCGTTGAAGCGACCATTGGAAATCTCGTGACGGTTACCGGATTTATAAACGAATTTCGTCCGAAATCCGAACCTGCAAGTTTGCCGATAACCGAGCTTTCGATGAAAAAGGGAACGGACACAATCAAAGTCGTCTCGAAAGACAACGCTTTGCCGAAACCGATTGTTTTAACCATTGCCGATTTTACGCCAAATCAGATTGACGAACTCGAACGATACGAAGGAATGCGCGTAGAGGTTAATGCTCTGACAGTTGTCGCGCCGACTAAAGGCAGAGTTGACGGCAAGACCGCGACTTCAACCTCGGACGGCGTTTTCTATGGTGTGGTTAAAGGCATTCCGCGACCGTTTCGCACGGCGGGAATGGACTTTTACGATTATTATTTCTCAAAAGACAAAGACGAGCTGAAGAAAAATTTCCCGCGCCTTCCGCTTTTCGATTCTAATCCCGAAACTTTGCGTGTTGACAGCGACGAGCAATTAGGCGCTCAGACGATTGAAGTAACATCGAAAGCCGAAATAAAAAATCTCGTCGGCGTAATGCATTACGGTTACCAGAAATACACGATTTTGCCGGACGCGAATTCAAAGCCGGAAATATCGGGTTTGATAAAATCAACGCCGCTGCCCGCGCCGACCGAACGGCAGTTTGCAATTGTCGGGATGAATCTGGAAAACTTTTTTGACGACATCGACGATCCCGCGATAAAGGAAGACCTTGTTACGACTGAAGCGTTTGAAAAAAGGCTGAAAAAAATCTCGATGGCGATTCGCGTTTATATGCGAGCGCCCGACGTTATCGGCACAATTGAAACGGAAAATCTTGCGGCATTAAAGCGGCTTGCCGAAAAAATCAACAGCGACGCGGTCGCCGCCGGCGAGCCGAATCCGAAATATGAAGCGTATCTAACGGACGGTAACGACGCGCGCGGCATTGACGTAGGATTTTTGGTCAAATCCTCGCGCGTGAACGTCGTCGAAATCAAACAATTCGGCAAGGACGAGAAATTTAAAAATCCTGACTCGAAAGAAGAAGACAATTTACATGACCGTCCGCCGCTGATGCTTAGAGCGATAATTAACGACCCGAAAACCAATCAGCCATTCGCTTTTACGGTCGTCGTCAATCATTTGAAATCTCTGCTCGGTTATGAAACCGACCGTGTGCGGCAAAAGAAAAAAGCGCAAGCCGAATTTCTCGCAAAATTTGTGCAGGAGCGCCAGAAAGCCGACCCGAATGAGCGAATTGTTTTAATCGGCGATTTTAACGCTTTTCAATTCGCGGACGGAATCCTTGATGTGGTCGGCACAATTAAGGGAACGCCCGCGCCGAAAGACCAAGTTCTTCTTGCATCGGACGATTTAGTCAATCCCGATTTGACCGACCTTGTCGATTTAATTAAGGAAGACCAGCGTTATTCGTATGTTTACGACGGCAACGCGCAGGTTCTCGACCATATGATTGTAACCGACGCGATGAAAAAACATCTTGCAGGCTTTGGTTATTCGCGCCTGAACGCTGATTTTCCCGAATCATATCGCAATGATGCCAGCCGCGTCGAGCGCTATTCAGACCACGATCCGGCAATCGGTTATTTTTCGTTTGACGAGAAATCGGTAACAGCAACGAAACAATAGAAACAGAAAATTAACGGCAGATACACTCGGATGAGGACAAATAAAATTCAAGTGGAAATCTGTGTTTGTTCGCGGGTATTTGCGGTTAATTTTCCGCTTTTTATAATCATTTCAGCCTTTCGGAAACGCTGCTTTGTAAGCCTGCACCGCTTCGATTGAACCTTCGTGGATAATTTCCGGTCGGTGATAACGCCAGTGCTTTTCAAATTCTTCGTCCGACATTTCGGCTTGTGCGTCACGTTCTTTAGATTTCAAGAAATTCTCGCACCACTCGCGCATATCCGAATTTTGATTCAACGCCGAGCGCGCTCCGTGCATCATATTGTCTCGCTGCATTTTCGTTTTTTCCTTTTATGGTAGATTTGTTGTATAAAAACCTTTTCGCAAATTTTGCGTAAAACTTGTAATTTAATTTTTCTTCTCTGGAGTTTCTTCGTGAAAAAATTTCTACTCGGTTCGCTGCTCTTTTTATCTGCTTTCAATTTAACTTTTGCACAAACGGCAACCGGCACGCAAATCGCCGCCTCAAAATCGGCAACGTCGGCAAAACTCGTTTCACAGCAAGGCATCGAAGTTCCGTTCGTTAATCGAACTCTGGCAAACGGTATGGAAGTCATCGTTTTGGCGGACAAAAGCGTGCCGCTGGCGACGGTCGAGCTTGCTGTTCGCAACGGCTCTTTTACCGAACCGCCCGAATTGAACGGCTTGTCGCATCTCTACGAGCATATGTTTTTCAAACCGAATCAGGCTATTTTGCTCTACCGTTGCGAGATTGCTCAAAAGTATGGAAATACTGATTATTACAAAGGCGCGAAATGCGACGCAACATCGACGAGACTCAAACCTCAAATCGGCAATGTAGCTTATCTGGATAATGCCGAGCAATTGGATGTTTATAACGGCACGACGCGCGAAGAAGTCGTCAATTATTATTACACGACGACCAGCCCGTTCCTTTCGAGCGCGATGCGTCTCATTAATGACGCGGTTCGTTTTCCGACTTTTGACGAGGAAGAATTCGCGCAGGAAAAAAAGGTTGTCGTCGGCGAGATTGACCGCAACGAAGCCAACCCGTTTTTCTATCTTGACCGCGCCTTGAAAGACAAACTTTTCTATAAATATCCGACGCGCAAAAATCCTTTGGGAACGCGCGACACGGTTCTTTCGGCGACGACCGACAAAATGCGCCTTATTCAATCGCGTTATTACGTGCCGAATAATTCGGCGCTGATTGTAACGGGCGACGTAAATCCAGACGAAGTTTTCCAACAAGCCGAGCAGATTTTCGGCAGCTGGCAGCCGCGCAAAGTTGAACCGTTTAAAGAATTCCCGCTCGTCGAGCATCCGCCTTTGGCTAAAAGCGAAGGCGTGATTGTCCAACAGCCCGTTCAAAATGTTTTGATTCAAATCGGCTGGCAAGGTCCTTCAATTGGCAAAGACGATGCGGCGACTTACGCGGCGGACGTTTTCTCTTTTATTTTAACGCAGCCCGATTCGCGCTTTCAGCGTAATTTAGTTGATTCCGGCTTGGTTACGGTGGCTGATGTCGGTTATTACACGCAGAAGAATGTCGGACCGATTGCGCTGACTTTAGTGACAACGCCTGATAAGGCGAAAGCCGCGCTTAAAGCGGCTTATATGGAAATCGCACAGTTTGATAAACCTGATTATTTCAGCAATGAAGAATTGGAGAATGCCAAAACGATTGTCGAATCGAGAGATTTATTCGACCGCGAAAAACTCAGCGATTATACGCACACTTTAGGTTTTTGGTGGTCATCGACCGGCATCGATTATTTTCGCGGATATTACAAAAATTTGCGCGCAATCTCCCGTGAAGATACTAATCGCTACGTCAGAACTTATATTCAAGGCAAGCCGCACGTCGGAATCGCGCTGATTTCACCGGACGCGCAAACGCAGGCACAAATCACCTCAGAAGATTTAATAGGAAAATAATATGAAAGCATTCATTCTTTGGTCGTCGGTCGTCGATAAATTTGTTTTACTGACATTGTTTTTTTTAACTTTTACCTCGACGAATTTTGCACAGTCGGGCAAATCGAGCATTGCCGGACAAGCTGCGCTTGTTACAGAATTTGATGTCAACGGACTGAAAGTTTTGGTCAAACGTCGCGTTAGTTCGCCGACGGTTGCCGCCGGACTTTTCATACGCGGCGGCTCGCGAAATATTAACGCTTCAAATGCCGGAATCGAAAATTTGATGCTTGAAGTTGCAACCTCAGGCAGCAAAAATTTTTCGCGCGAAACTCTGCGGCGCGAACTAGCGCACACAGGAAGCACTATCGAATCGGGCGCGAGCAACGATTTCAGTGTTTTGAGTCTTGCTTCGACCAGACAAAACTTCGACCGTTCGTGGGATGTATTTACAGATATTGCGCTTAATCCAACTTTTACGGCGGAAGATATTGAGCAGGCGCGGCAGGCAATTTTTACCGGATTAAGAGAGCAGGAAACCGATAACGACAACTTTCTACAGGTTTTGCAAGACCGCATAATTTACGCCAACCACCCGTATTCAAATTCGGTGCGCGGAACGCTTGACACTTTGAGCCGTTTGACGGCGAAGGATTTGAGTGATTACCACCGGAAGATAATGCAAACCTCGCAGCTTTTGCTTGTAGTTGTCGGTGATATTGACCCGAAAGATTTGCAAACTCGCATTGCCACAACGCTCGGAAAATTGCCGCGCGGCGATTATAAGGAACAAGCGTTTCCGGCGCTGGATTTTTCCAAACCAACTTTGGATGTAACTTCGCGTGCTTTGCCGACTAATTACGTGCAGGGCGTTTTCAATGCTCCATCAATCAACAACCCGGATTATTACGCGATGCGCGTAGCGGTAGCAATTTTACAGAGCCGCGTTTTCGATGAAGTCCGCATCAAGCGGCAGCTTTCATACGCGCCGAATGCCGAGCTTGATTCGTTTGCCGCAAATACGGGGAATATTTACGTTACCGCCGTTGACGCCAATCAAGCCGTCAGCGTGATGCTCAATGAAGTAAATAATTTGAAAACTCAGAAGATTAACCCGGAAATAATTTCCAGCATCGCCGGACATTTTCTGACGACTTACTATCTCGGACAGGAAACAAACGCCGCGCAAGCTGCCGAGCTTGCCAGATACGAATTAATCGGCGGCGGCTGGCGCAACGCATTTCAATTTCTTGACCGAGTGCGCGAGGTCAAACCGGAAGATATACAAGCGGTTTCAAACAAATATATAAAAAATATTCGTTTCGTCGTCGTCGGAAATCCGCTTGCCGTAAATAAAAGTATTTTTCTGCAAAATTAAAATTTTTAGATTTTATCAAAATCTAAAAAGGGTAGAAGTGAAAATAATTTTCACTTCTACCCTTTTTTCTTTTAACCGTCTTTATCCACCGTCTTTTCCCTTTCTCTTTCTTTAGCGGGCGGAGATTGTTCAACTTTTCGCTCTTGTGGCGGCGGTTTCTCCTCGCGCTGCGGCTGCGGCGGTCTGCTTTCCTGCTGCGGCGGTTTTTCGCGCTGCGGCGGTTCAGCACGCGGCTCTATTCGCTGCGGCGGCTGTTCGACGCGCGGCGGTTCTTGGTCGGGCGGTTTTTGTCGTCGTTCTGTGCGCTCTTCTCTTTGCGTAGGTTCAGAAGCCGGCGGCGTTTGCTCGCGTTCAATATTTTTATTTCGCTTTTCATAAACAGGCGGTTCAGTATTGTTGTCTCTATTCTGATTTTTTCCGCCTCTTGAACGAATCGGGAAATTGTCGGGCGCTTTTTCTTGCGTCTCCGAACTGCTGCCGTTTCCTATTTCCGAAGGCGGCAAACGCCTAACCGCGCCGGTTTTGCGCGTCTCGACGCTTCCGTTATCTTCTTTTACATCAGTCGGCGGAGTTCGCTCCACCGGCAGGCGATTGCCGTAAATACGCTGTTTGCGTAAATTTTCGTCAATCGAGCCGCCTCCATTTCTCTCGCCCGCGCCGGTTTGCACTTGCGGTCTAATTTTTTCATTTGCCGAATTCTCGACAACGATTTCTCTGTTAATTTTGCCGCTCAAATCGTTATAATTCGGCAGACGCGGCGCGTCTTCGGTTTCAAAAGGCGTTTTCGACAAAACTCGTTTTGCCACATCTGGCGGCGCGGTTTTAAAACCGCCTGTCGTTGTGCCGAAATTTCCGGCTTCGACCGCGACAACGCCTGTTGCCGGAACTTCAAAAACCGGCGGCTTTCTTTCAAATCTTCCGCTGTTATTACCATTTCCTGTTCCGGTCGGCGCGGGCGTCGGCGTCGGATTAACGATTATGGTTCGGTTATTGATAATCGTCGTGCGGCTGCGGTCAATGTAAATCGAAGAATAATTATTGTAGTTGTAGTAACCGTAATCATACGGCAAAGGATACCAGCAGATTGAACTGCCCGCGTAGGTTACTATAACCAAAGCAGGCTGCCACCAGTTTCGCCTCGCGCGGTAATAAGCGTAAGGCGTCCAATACCAATTGCCGCTGTCGTAAACCCAGCGCCCGTGATGATAAGTCGCCCAGCCCCAAGGCTCGTCGTTAACCCACGTCCAACCATAAGGCGGAATCCAGCGCCAATGTCCGTAGCGATACGGCGACCAATTGGCATAACTGCTGATTGCCGACGGGAAAGGACGCCAAACGTAACCGTATTTTTTCGTGTAAATCCATTCTCCGTTCTCATTTAAATCTTCCGCACCATAAACGTCTCGGTCGTAATATTTATCGTAATCGGCATTTTGCAGGCGCTTTGCAATCACGGCGTCGCGCTCTAGAGTCCAACTGTCAAAGTCGTCTGCGTAACGCGAAGCATCCGTAGTTTCCCATTCTCCGATATTATTGCCTTCGAGAAAAATGCGCGCGCTTCTGCCGTTGCGAAGCGTGAAACCGGAATTTTCCGAGTAGAGCCGCGCTTCGCCGCCGTCGGTAACTGCGACGCGAACTTCCTGCTTTCGCGCGTCGCCCGCGTCTATGCGATACATTCCGGCGAGCTCGACGGCGACGGTCGTTTGCGGCGCATCAACTTCAAAATAGCGGTTGGATTTATCGAATTGCAAAACGCGAAGACTCAAACTTCCCTGCGACAAACTCGCCGCAATGCCTTCGTCTTTTAAGGTCGTGATTTTCAGGTAAGAATTTTCTGCAAGCCGCAAAAAGTTTCGGCTGTCAAATTGAATTTCCAGCCGCGAATTGCCGCCGGTAGTGATTTCGTCGCCTTCGACAATGGGAAGATTCAGCGCAGCTCGTTCCCAATCGCGGCTGCCGATACGCCTTATTTGCACATCGCCGCGCGCAAAACTGATTCGAGCAACACGCGCTGTAACTTCCGGCACATAGTCGTCGGAAACGGCGGCAGAAACTTCTCCGGCGTTAATAATTAAAAACGACAATAGAAATGGAATTACCCAAAGAAAACTCCTTGCAGGACGCATACATTTTTCTCCTTATACTTTGACTTTTTCTTTCGGGGAAAGTGGCTTAGTCAAATTTCTTTAACTATTTGCCGCGCTTCGACGCAAGAATTATACCGATTAAACAATCAAAATTAGGTTTGCAATTTTACACCAAATTTATTGAATGAAATAAAAACCAAAAAATTCTCTCTAACCCAAATCGTGCAACTGTAAAGATGTAAGATACGAAATCGTGCGAAAATAGAACTTTATAATTTAAGTTCGTTATAGATAAGTTTGCGCTATAATTGAAAAAACCTTTGGCTGCGATTATGCAACTAAAAGTTTTTCGCTCTGTAAAATTTCGTGAAGAAAAGGATTGATACAAATGAAAAAATTCGCATTTATTAATTTTATATTTTTAGCTTTTGCCGTTGCCGCTTTCGGACAGACGACCACGACGACCATAAAACCTAAAGTCGTAACGGTAACTAAAACGCCGACGGCGAAAACCGTAACGGCTACTTCAGTGCCCGGCGAAAAAGGCGTGCGTGCCGCTTTCGACCGTCTGACTGAAGGCATCCGGCAAGCTGACGCCGAAAAGGTAATGAGCGTTTATCAAAATTCTGACAATATTCTTTTCTTCAACAACAACGGCACAGTGACAATCGGCTGGGCAAATATGAAGAAAAACCGCGACGCTTCTTACGCGAAAACCAAAAACGTCACGCTCGACATAACCGGCTTGCGTGTCGAAATGCTCGGCAAAGACGCTGCTTATCTGACCTGCAAATGGAAACAGACAGATGAATATGACGGCAATCTCGAACCGGCTTCGGGCAGAATGACGCTGATTTTCCGTATGATTGGCAAAGATTGGAAAGCTGTTCACCTGCATACTTCACCTGACAAACCGGATGCGACGCGACCAGTTTTGCCTTCGGAAAGAGAAAATCAATAAGAAATTTTAGCCACGAACAAACACGAAAAGTCACGAAAGGTATTTGATTCTGTTTCGTGTTCTTTCGTGTTTGTTCGTGGCTAAATCTTTTCCAAAATAACTTGAGCAATCGCGTGGTCGGTCGTGTGCGACATCGAAAGATGAACGCGGTTTGCGCCGAGGTTTTCTAAAATCTTTTTCGCTTCATTGCGAATTTCAAGATGCGGAACATTGTTCTCACCCGAAATAATTTCAACATCCTGCCACGTAATTTTTCCGCGCCAGCCTGTTTGCAGTGCTTTCAAAAACGCTTCTTTGGCGGCAAACCGCGCGGCAAAAGATTGCGCCGCAGCCGCGCCTTTCGCTTCGCAGTAAGTTTGCTCGCTCGCCGTGAAAACTCTTTCGACAAAACGCGGCGTTCTTCCTATGGTTTCGCGGATGCGATAAACTTCAACAATGTCTATTCCGATGGAAACAATCACAGAACAAAATACAGATTCCAAATTTCAAATTCCAAATGATGAAAGTTTAACCGAAAGCGGCTTTTATTGGCGAGAGCGCGACGGCATAAAAGTTCTCGTCTGTCGCGCTTTGGAAGAAAAAGGTTTTGCAAACGGTTTTTCCACGCGGCTCGGCGGTGTGTCGCCGTTTCCCGAAAATGATTTAAATCTCGCAGGTTTTGGCGAAGACAAAGACGAAAATATCTTTGAAAATCGCAGACGTTTTTTGCAAGCGTTTGAAAAAGATTTTCTGCTTTTAACCGTCTGGCAGGTTCACGGCGACGCGGTGAAAACGGTTAAGAATTTGAACGAAGCAAAGGACGGCAACGGAAAGTTCGATGCGATTGTCTCAAATCTTGAAAACATTTTGATCGGCGTAAAAACTGCGGACTGCGTTCCGATTCTTCTTGGCGACGAAAAAACAAGGGCATTTGCCGCGGTTCACGCCGGTTGGCGCGGAACTGTTCAATCAATCGCCCGAAAATCCGTCGAAAAAATGCGCGCTGAATTTGGAACGCGAACCGAAGACTTGACGTGCGCGATTGGCGCGGCGGCGACTTGTAAAAATTACGAAGTCGGTCAAGAGGTAATTGATGCTTTCCGGGAAAACTTTCCGAACTCGAAAAATCTTTTCACCGCAACCCGCGAGCGACACGCGCTGATTAATTTGCATCTCGCTAACCGAGAACAACTCGTATCCGCCGGAGTTTCGCCGGAAAAAATTTTTGTTGCGCCTTTCTGCACGATGGAGAGAACCGATTTATTTTTCTCTTATCGCAAGGAGAAAAAACTTTACGGCAAAACCGGTAGATTATTGTCTGTGATTGGACTGAAGGATAACTAGCCACGAACAAGCACGAAAGATTTTAAGTTAAGAAAATCGTTATTTTTGTTTTAATTTTTTTGTTGTCAATTTTCGCTTCCTTTCGTGTTTGTTCGTGGCTAACCTATTTCTTTTTACTTAACACGCGCCGTGAAATTAATTTCCTGCGTTTTCGGCGGATAGCAAACTTGGTCGCTGCACGTTTGATAGCGAACGGTCGCGCGCACCTTTACGACGTTTCCCTTAAAATTTGCTGGAACTGATAAATTGAAACCGAACGCGGCGCGCCCTTCATAAACGTTGAGCGTGTCGTCGGAAAAACCGAATTTGCGCGAACGCCCGCGCGGATAACTGACGCCGCCGACGCGCGCGCCGCTTCCGGCGCTGACTTTTACGACAGTCGGAATCGCATATTCGCTGCCCGGACGGTTAGAATTGGCGTGCAAGCCGTTCGGCACGTCCATCACAATTGTGCCTCTTGCAGAACCGCCGCGTTTTACAGCGCCGATTGAGCCGTTGATGCCGACCGCTTGCGCTTTAATCGACGAGCCGAGTGCAAAAACAAAAACTAAAGATAAAACTGCGGTAAATAAATATTTTTTCATAATTTTTTCTCTTAAACCAAATGATTTATCCTGCGGACAAGTATTTTTATTCCAGACGAAAACTATTTATCATCTCGTTTATTCTGTCGATGTAAATTTCCCGATACGCCGCCAAAACAGATATTTGCAAACTGTAAGTTTTTTGCCGCGCATTGCTTTCGACGATTTTCCAAAAATCGATTATCGGAAAAGTTTCTTCGGTTCTTTCACTTTCGAGAAGAAAAATCTTTTCGTTTTCGGAAGAATTTTCCAAAACTCTTTCCGACAAAATTTTAACGGCGGACTGTTTTGCCTTTTCGCATTGGGCGACGAAATTTAAGCCTGAAACTGCCGACAAATGTGCGCGCGCCTGCCAGATATTGCGCGCTTTTTTTTCGCCGAATTCGCGCGAATATGCTTCAAATAAAAATTCGTCACGCGCTTCAATCGGAGTTAAAAAACCTTCCGGCTTGTTTATCGTAAACTCGTCGCGTTCTATAAACTCCGGCTCAAAGGCTTGCGCCGCGCTTTTTTTAATTCTCGTCGAGACGAAAACCATCAGGGCGACGACGACAATGCCGACAATAAGAATTTCCATAGGTGGTTTAGTGGTGAACAGTGTGTTGAGTAGTGAGTTGAACAATTCTTTCACTCACCATTCACCACTAGACACTCATCACTGTTTTCACTGCTTTAGCGGCGAGTTGCCCGCAAGCGGCGTAAATATCGCGCCCGCGCGGACGGCGGACGAACGCGGAGACGCCTTTGCTTTCTAATACGTTTCGGAAACGTTCGACCTGTTCAAAACTCGGCGGCTTGTATCGAAGCGGCTCGGCTGAATTATGCGGAATCAGATTGATTTTTACTTTTTCCAAGCCGTAGCGATTAAGTAAATTAGCCAACGAACGTGCCTGTTCTTCGCCGTCATTAACGCCGCCGAGCAGAACGTATTCAAACGTAAAACGCTCGCCGCGTTTCAAGGTTTTTTCAAAAGCCTTCGCCGCCGCTAAAAGTTCATCGATGTTCCAGCGTCGGTTTATCGGCATCAATTTATTCCGGAGTTCATCATTCGGCGCGCTCAAAGAAATCGCCAAATTTGGACGCTTTTCAAGTTGTGCAAATTCGTAAATTTTCGGCACGATTCCGGCGGTCGAAACCGTTACGCGATTCGGCACGATAAAAAGTCCGTCTTCGTCCGCCATAATTTCAAGAGCTTTTATTAAATTTTCAAAATTAAGAAACGGCTCGCCCGCGCCCATTGCGACGAGATTCGTGCCGTGCGGAGTTTCCACGCCCGCGCCGTAAACGTCGTTAAGAACAATTATTATTTGCTCGACGATTTCGCCGACTGTCAGATTTCTCAACAAACCTAATTTTGCCGTCAGACAAAAATCACATTTGAGCGGACAGCCCGACTGCGACGAAAAACAAATCGTATCTCGATTTTCGGTCGGTATAAACACCGCTTCGACCGGAAAATTGTCGTGCGTTTTCATTAAAAAACGTCTTGTTTCGTCTTCGGAGATGTAGCGCGATTCGACTTTCAAAGTTGAAGAGGTCGCAGTTTCATTTAATTTTTCGCGCAAGCGTTTTGGCAAATCTGTCATTTCGTCAAACGAACCGAGCCGTCTTTGATGTAAGCCTTTAAAAATCTGCGCGGCACGGAATTTTGGTTCGCCGATATTTTCGGCAAACTCGATTAATTCATTTTTTGAAAGCGCCGTTAGGTGAATTTTTTCGCTCATCGCAATTTTATTTTAGCTTAAATTTATCGAAAACGCGCGCCGACCGATTTTTTAATAATTTATGCTAAACTTTTCTACGAATCCGTATTGCACGAAATTCTATGAAAAATAAAGCTATTGTCGGCGGCGTTATCGCTCTTGTTGTTCTGGTTTTGATTGTGTTTTTGTGCATTTGGTTGGGAAGAAAAATCAACGACAAAATCCAGCAAACGCCTGAAACAACAACAAACACAACCGTTCCGCCGAGCGCGCCGAGCCAGCCGCCTGCCACAAACGAACAAGCCGCGCAGGTTTTTCTCGCTCTCGGCAATCCGAGCGGCGCGACAGCCAGCGCGTCTAATAAAGACAATTATTTAATGGTCAACACGGCTTATGCGCTTTCCTACAACAACGCGAAAGGCACGCCGAATTGGGTCGCGTGGCGCGTTGCCGAAAGCGATTTCGGCTCGGCTGACCGTCAAAATAATTTTCGCCCTGACGACCGCTTGCCGCCGGGATTCAAGCGCGTTACGCCGACCGATTATACGGGCAGCGGTTTTGACCGCGGGCATCTGTGCCCGAGCGCCGACCGCTCCAGCAGTCCCGATGCTAACAGCTTGACGTTTTTGATGACGAATATGACGCCGCAGACACCGGATTTGAATCGTAATGTTTGGGAGCATTTTGAATCTTACGCGCGCGAGCTTGTAAAAAGAGACAAGCTGGATATTTACATCGTCGCGGGCGTCTATGGCGAAAAGGGAAAATTAAAAGGCAAAGTTACAGTGCCGACAAACTGCTGGAAAATAATCGTCGGCATTCCGCAGGGCGAGAGCATTTCCGGCATTAGTGAAAAAGCGCGGCTCGTCGCGGTTGATATGCCGAACGATACTGGAATCGCAACCGAAGACTGGCGAAAATTCCGCACGACCGTTCGCTCTATCGAGCAGAAAACCGGCTACAATTTTTTCACCAATCTGCCGCAAAACGTGCGCGACGCGCTTGAGATGAAAATGGAAAACTACTAATTTTTATTAAGTATATGGAACTTTTTTGACTTAAATGCTGCCCGAAAATTCTACAACCGTTTATTATATTTTTGAAACTGTTTAGGTATTTTTGCAATCCGCCGAAATAGATCATTTATTTTATGGCTGAACACATCTTAACGCGCAAACTAACTTTGTATTTACCGATTGCGCAAGTTTTCGAGTTTTTTGCCGACGCCGGAAATCTCGAACGCATCACGCCGTCCGAACTGAATTTTAAAATCATTACGCCGCAGCCGATTGATATAAAAAAAGGCGTGCTGATAGATTATCAACTGAAACTGCGCGGCTTGCCGATAACGTGGAAAACCGAAATCTCCGAATGGAATCCGCCGCGCCTCTTTGTTGACCAAGCCTTGAAAAGCCCGTATAAACAATGGATTCACCGCCATACATTTACGGTAATTGAAACAAATAAAACTTTGATTGAAGACGAAGTGCGTTACCGCTTGCCGCTTGAGCCGTTTGGCGACGCGGCGCATTGGTTCGTTCGCAGAGAATTAAATTATATTTTCGATTACAGGCAAAAAATTGTTGCGGAGATTTTGCAGTCGAAAGAGATAGCTGATTTTTAGCTTCTTAATTATTAAAACTCAATCCACGCCGTCGGCTCGCGGTGGTAAGAAATTGTAACTTGCGTTTCGCATTTGAACAGCGGCGCGCGCATTTGCAGAGCGGTTTGTGCTGTCAGACGCGCCAGATGCGGCTCGTTTGCGCGCTGCGAAAGATGAGCTAAAACTAAATGCCGCGCCGCGCCGTCAAATTCCGTAGTCAGCCAGTCGGACAAATCTTCATTCGACAAATGTCCGGTGCGCGATAAAATTCGCTGCTTTA
>JALYZF010000035.1 GCA_030948995.1 Acidobacteriota bacterium | reverse complement strand
GAGAAAACGGGCAATGGTCTTCCGCCGACCAGAATCTTAATAGAGATTCGTATGCAAAACGAACCGGACGCAAACGTCGGCGACCAAGTTAAAGCCGATTTATTTGCCGACGGCGACCGCGTTGAAGTTATCGGAACGTCGAAAGGTAAAGGTTTCGCCGGAACTATCAAACGGCACAAATTTCATCGCGGTCCCGAATCGCACGGTTCGATGTCGGTTCGCGCTCCCGGTTCAATCGGGCAGTCGGCGTATCCTTCGCGCGTTATAAAAGGAACTCGTTCGTCGGGACATATGGGCAACGCTCGCGTAACGGTCAAAGGCTTGAGCATTGCGAAAGTTGACGTTGAAAATAATTTGATTATGATTCAGGGCGCTGTGCCGGGACCGAACGGAAGTTTGGTTGTAGTCAAAAAATCTGAAAGACAAAAGAAGTAGTGGTAAGTGGTAAGTGGTAAGTGAAAAACGAATTTTACTTGTCTGCTAAGCACTAGGCACTCAAACGGAGTGAAATTATGCCTACCGCAAAGGTTCGCAATTTGGAAAATAAGGAAGTCGGCGATGTCGAGTTAAATGATGCCATTTTCGGCGTCGAATTAAATGAATCGCTGATTCACGCGGCGGTCAGAAATTATCTGGCAAACAAACGGCAGGGAACTTCGGCGACGAAAACTCGCGGAAACGTTTCCGGTTCGGGCAGAAAACTTTGGAAGCAAAAGGGAACGGGTCGCGCGCGTATCGCGTCGCTTCGTTCGCCTTTGTGGAAAGGCGGCGGCAACGTTCACGGTCCGCAGCCGCGCGATTGGTCTTATAAAATGCCGAAGAAAATGCGGCGCGGCGCGCTTCGCTCTGCATTGAGTGAAAGACTGCGCGAAGGAAATTTGATTGTCATCGAAGATTTCAATATCACTAATGCGCGCACGAAAGATTTTTTGAATGTGATGACGACGCTCGGCTTTAATGACAAAAAGAAGCGGACGAAAACTTTGATTGTCGATTCGCTCGACAATTCAAACTTGGTTCTTGCCTCGCGTAATGTTCAAAAGACGAAAATAACAAACGGCTACGGTTTGAATATTTATGATTTGATTTATCACGAAAAACTGATTGTTTCAAAATCGGCGATTGAAGAATTAAATCATTTTCTCGACCCGCAGCGCGAAAAAACCGAAACGGAGGCGGCGTAAAAGATTATGACTCAGCTTAGCACTTGGGATATTTTAAGGTCGCCGGTCGTCACCGAAAAATCGGTTCTTTTGAAAGAAGCGACGAGCGAAGAAGGCGAAGGACAAATTTTAACTTTTCGCGTCAATCGAAAGGCAGGTAAAACGGACATCAAACGCGCGGTCGAAGAGATTTTTTCGGTCAAAGTCGCCAAAGTCCGCACCGTGCATTACGAAGGCAAAATGAAAAAACGCGGACGCCAGCAAGGTCGCCGCGCGAATTGGAAAAAGGCTTACATTACTTTGAAAAAAGGCGAGCCGATGGTTGATTACGCGGAAGCAATCTAGCGGTTTTAGATTTTAGATTGGTGCAAAAGCTCGTTTAAATCTAAAATCTAAAACCTAAAATTAAGAAGATGGGAATTAAAAGATTAAAACCAACATCACCGGCGCGGCGTTATCAAACGTATTTGACGCGCGATGAATTGACGCCGAATGCAAAGCCGGAAAAATCTTTGCTCGAACCGAAGACGCGCATTTCTGGACGCAACAGCGACGGGCGAATTACGGTTCGACGGCGCGGCGGCGGTCACAAGCGCTTTTATCGGATTATTGATTTCAAGCGCAACAAAGCGGGCATTCCGGGTAAAGTTTCGCAAATTGAATACGACCCGAACCGCTCGGCGCACATTGCTTTGATAACTTATATTGACGGCGAGAAACGCTACATTATCGCGCCCGTTGGTTTGAAAGTCGGCGGAACGATTATGAGCGGCGCGGACGCGGATATTTTGCCAGGAAATGCTTTGCCGATTGTCAATATTCCTCTTGGAACGCAGATTCATAACATCGAATTGCGACCGGGAAAAGGCGGGCAAATGGCGCGTTCAGCCGGAGCATTTGCACAGCTTGTCGCTAAAGAAGGCGACTACGCGCAGTTGAGAATGCCTTCGGGGGAAGTTCGCCGCGTTCCTGTTGTTTGTATGGCGACGGTCGGGCAAGTCGGAAACGTCGAAAACGAAAATGTCTCTTTAGGTAAAGCGGGCAGAAATCGCTGGAAAGGATTGCGCCCGAAAGTTCGCGGCGTGGCGATGAATCCGGTTGACCACCCGCACGGCGGCGGCGAAGGTAAAACTTCGGGTGGTCGCCATCCGGTAACGCCTTGGGGACAACCGACACGCGGCTATAAAACGCGCCGCAACAAGCGCACACAAAATATGATTGTGCGAGACAGAAGAAGAAAATAAATGATGAATTAGGAATGCGGAACGATGAACAAAGGAAAAATTCATCATTCATCATTCATCGTTCATAATTAAAAATATGCCACGTTCATTAAAAAAAGGTCCCTTTATTGATTTGAGTGTTCAGAAGGTTTTAAGACGGATTGCTGACGGCGCAAATAAACCGCAGGCGATTAAAACTTGGTCGCGCCGCTCGACGATTTCGCCGGAGATGGTCGGGTTGACTTTCGGCGTTCACAACGGAAAGCGTCACATTCCCGTTTATGTAACGGAAAACATGGTCGGACACAAGCTCGGAGAATTTTCTCCGACCCGAACTTTCAAAGGGCATCCGGGAACAAAAGCGGAGAAATCGGCGAAGAGGAAATAATTACGAATTTCAAATTACGAGTTACGAATGAAAAAATATTCGGCAATTCGTGTTTCGTAATTCGTAATTCGTAATTAAAAGATATGGAAGCGATAGCAAAAACAAGACATCTGAAAGGTTCGCCCCGGAAAGCGCGGCTCGTGATTGATTTAATTCGCGGGCGCAATGTTTCGCAGGCGTTGGCGATTTTGAAATTTACCAATAAGCGCGCGGCTGACCCGATTACTAAAACTTTGCGCTCGGCAATTGCCAATGCGACTTATTTGGCGGAACAGCAAAATATTGCGATTGACCCGGACGATTTGTTTGTCAAAACCTGTTTCGTCGATATGGGAGCGCACAAACATCGCAGTCGTATGCGTCCTGCGCCGCAAGGTCGCGCTTTCCGCGAACAGCGTCATTACTGCCATATAACGATTTTGGTTTCGAGCGACGTGCCGAAAAAAGAAGAAAACGATAAACCGCGCGTAAAAGGCAAAAAACTTCTCGCAAAAGAAGCAATGGCAGCGGTGGGAACAGCAACGCAATCAACGGCAACAAAAGCTCCGGCTAAGAAGAAGAAAGCCGACAAAGTTTCTGAAGTAAAAGAGGAAAGGACAAATCCGGTGATGGTTCAAGACCCGGTCGCGCAAATGGAAAAAACGTCGGCTGAGCAAACCATTGGCGAAAACACACCTCCGGAAATCGCGCACGAAGCGACGGAAGTCGAAAACAACGCCGAAGCGTCGAACGCGAAAAACACGACGACGCAGTTTGACGCCGAATTAAACGAATCGAAACCTGCCGACGAAGCGCAGTTGAACACCAACGAGGAATTGGAAAGACAATAAACAGTTAAAAAGATTATGGGACAAAAAGTTCATCCATACGGCTTCCGAGTCGGATACAACAAAGACTGGCACTCACATTGGTATGCGAAGCGCGATTTTGCCGCCTTTTTGAAGGAAGATTTGCAACTCAAGCGCGATTTAAAAAAGCGTTTTGCGGGCGCGGGTGTGTCGCATATTGACGTTGAGCGTGCCGCCAATCGCCTTAAAATTATTATTTATACTTCGCGTCCCGGCATTATCATCGGGCGCAAAGGTTCGGAAATCGAGAAGCTCAAAGAAGATTTATCGAAAAAAACCGGACGCGAAGTAATTGTTTCGATTCAGGAAATTCGTCAGCCGGAACTGAACGCGCAGCTTCAAGCCGAAAAAATTACGCAGCAGTTAGAAAAGCGAATCGCGTTTCGCCGCGCGATGAAAAAGACGATGGAAGAATCGCAGCGTTTCGGCGCGGAAGGAATTAAGGTGATGATTGCCGGACGATTAAACGGCGCGGAAATCGCCAGAACGGAATGGAGTTTGGAAGGTCGCCTTCCGCTGCATACTTTGCGCGCCGACGTGGATTACGGATTTGCCGAAGCCTTGACGACTTTTGGAATTATCGGCGTCAAAGTCTGGATTTATCGTGGTGAGATTCTCGATCCAAACGCTTCGATGGCGCGTGGAACGACGACCGACCCGATGAAGGAAGTTAAAATTGATAAAAATGCCCGTAATCAAGGGCGTCGTCCACCGCGTGATAGAGACGGCGGCGGGGGCGGTCGCCCCGGCGGCGGTTTTGGTCGCAGATAAATAATTTTTACATAAGTTTTTATAAATAGAGGAATTTTCCTATGTTAATGCCGAAAAAGGTCAAGCACCGAAGAGTAATGAAAGGTCGTATGCGCGGCGTTGCAACGCGCGGCGATAAATTGAACTTCGGTGATTTTGGACTGAAAACTTTGGAATCAGGCTGGATTACAGACCGCCAAATCGAAGCGGCTCGTATTGCAATGACGCGCCACATCAAGCGCGGCGGAAAGATCTGGATTCGTATGTTTCCAGATAAACCGATTACAAAAAAGCCGGCTGAAACCCGTATGGGAAGCGGTAAAGGCGCGCCCGACCATTTTGTGGCGGTCGTTCGTCCGGGAAGAGTTTTATACGAAATTCAGGGCGTAACAGAAGAACTTGCGCGCGAAGCGATGGCTCTAGCGGCGCAGAAACTGCCCGTTAAGACCAAGTTTGTCAATCGCGCCGATTTGGAAGGAGGCGTAGTTTAAGACAATGAAACGAAAAGAAATACTCGGACAGCTTCGGGATATGGATTTGAGTGAATTGCGCGAGCAAGCAGACAGTTTAAGGGAATCGCTTTTCCGTCTGAAATTTAAAAAAACGCTGGGCGTCGGCGAATCAATTAATGATATTCGCCGCGAAAGAAAAACGCTGGCGCGGGTTAAAACCTTGATTACGCAAAAAGAATCGCAGGAAAAGGCGCAAGCCTAAAAGGTTGAAATAGAAAAATGCCAAGAAAGAAAAAAGAAGAAGAAACGATAGGCGATGCCACAGCGCAGATAAGCGAAACCGAAGCAACTGCCGCAGCAACGAATGAATCAAACGCTGACGAAAAACCAAAGGCTGCAAAAAAGGCGTCGAAAACGGCGAAAGTTGATACTGCTGTAGGCAATGGAGAGGAAGCGCCTTCGATTCTCGATAGCGTAATTGATACGGTTACATCGGTTGCAGGCAGCGTCGCTAGCGTCGTCAGTGAAGGAGTTTCGAGCGTCGTGTCGGCAGTTGCCGGTTCACCTGATAAAACCGCAGAAAAGAGTAAAACTCATACGAATCGAGCGGAAAAAGTCGGAATTGTCGCATCCGACAAGATGACGAAAACCGTCACGGTTCGCGTTGACCGCGTGGTAAAACATCCGGTTTACCGAAAATATATCAAGCGCCGAAAGAAATTTATGGCTCATGATGAAACTGGCGCGGCAATTGGCGACAAAGTGAGAATCGTCGAAACCAGACCGATGTCGGCGCGCAAGCGTTGGCGCGTAGTTGAAATTATTCAGAAAGCGGAAAAGTAGTGTTAAGTGGAAACAATTTTTATAAAACATTAACCATTTAGCACTAAGTAGTCGAACGGAGTGAACAGTTATGATTCAGATGCAGACCAATTTGACGGTCGCAGACAATTCGGGCGCAAAGCGCGTTGTGATGATTATGCCTATTGGCGGCTCGACGGCGAAAATTGCGCGTCTCGGCGATAAAATAAAAGTTACTGTCAAGGAAGCGTCGCCCGAGGGAACGGCGAAAAAAGGCAAAGTTTATAACGCCGTAATTGTCAGAACGCGCAAGGAAGTGCGGCGCAAAGACGGCACGTATATTCGCTTTGACGAGAATGCCGCAGTTTTGATTAAAGACGACGGAACGCCAATCGGCACGCGCGTTTTCGGACCGGTCGCACGCGAGCTGCGCGACAAGAATTTTATGAAAATCGTGTCCTTGGCGCCGGAGGTTATTTAAGAAAATGAAAACGGTAAAAAAAGGAACAATTCGTTCGAGAATCAAACGCGGCGACCAAGTAGTGTTTATTTCGGGAAGAGAATATAACCGTTACGATTCAAACGGCAAGCGAGCGCCGCTGCGCGCCAAAGTAATTGATGTTGACCCGATAAAAGGCAAAGTTAAGGTCGAAGGCGCGATGATTATGAAACGGCATCGCAAGCCCGTTCCGCAAATGAACGTCGAAGGCGGAATCATCGAGCAGGAATCGTGGGTTGATATTTCAAACGTCGCGCACATTGACCCGGAAACGGGACGACCGACGCGAATGAAATATGAAATTCAAGACGGCAAAAAAGTTCGCGTGGCTAAAAGCGGAAAACTGATTCCCGAACCGGAAAGAAAAGCGAGAACAAAAAAAGAAACTAAAGACGAAAGTTAAATAGTTTAAAGTTTGGAAACGCAACGTCAGGTTCAAAAATGATTTCAACCTTAAACTTTGAACTTTTTAAGCGAGACCCAAACAAACAATAAAAGACAATGGCTAGATTAAAAGATAAATATAAAAAAGAGATTGCGCCGGCACTTGCTAAAGATTTTGATATTAAAAACCCGATGGCAATTCCGCGCATTGAAAAAATCGTCGTTAATATGGGAATGGGCGAAGCAATTGCTAACGCTAAAATTCTCGATACGGCAGTCGAAGAGCTTCGCGTTATTACCGGACAAAAGCCGGTCGTAACAAAAGCGAAAAAATCTATTGCCTCATTCAAATTGCGGCAGGGAATGAACATCGGCACGATGGTTACTCTGCGCGGAGAGAGAATGTATGAATTTCTCGACCGTCTGATTTCGGTTGCGCTGCCGCGCGTGCGCGATTTTCGCGGAATTTCAGGCAAAGCCTTTGATGGGCGCGGAAATTATACGCTTGGAATTCGCGAACAATTAATTTTCCCGGAAATCGATTTTAATAAGGTTGATAAAACTCGCGGAATGAATATCTCGATTGTAACAACGGCGAAAACCGATGAGCAGTCGCGCGCTCTTTTGAAAGCGCTTGGAATGCCGTTTCGACAGTAAGTTATAAAAAGTAAATATATGGCGAAGATTAGTAAAGTAGTAAAAAACGAAAAACGCAAAGCAATGGTCGTGCAGTTTGCCGAGCGCCGACGGGAATTGAAGAAAACTATCAATAATCCCGCAGCGACGCCGGAAGAAGTTGATGCGGCGGTGATAAAACTGCAAAAACTTCCGCGTAATGCAAGTCCGATTCGCGTTCGCAATCGCTGTTCGCAGTCTGGACGCACGCGCGGTTACTTACGAAAGTTTGGGCTTTCGCGTATTGCTTTAAGAGAATTGGCTCTGGAAGGACAAATTCCGGGCGTAGTAAAATCAAGCTGGTAAGCCGATTTTAGATTTTAGATTTTGGATTTTAGATTAAGAGCAAATCCAAAATTGCAAATCCAAAATCCAAAATAGATTAACGGAGTTAAAAGAGAATGACAGACCCAATCGCAGATATGCTCACGCGAATTCGTAACGCGGTAGCCGCGAACCATTCGCGCGTGGATATTCCCGGTTCAAAATTGAAAATGGAAGTGGCGCGCATCCTGAAGGAAGAAGGTTATATCAATAACTTTGTCACCAAAGGCGAAGGCGTAAAATATGTGATTCGCATTTTCCTGCGCTATGACGCCAAAGGAACTTCTTCTATCACGCATTTGTCGAGAGTTTCTCGCCCGGGACGACGGGTTTACGTCGGCGCAACCGAAATTCCGAGAGTTCTCGGCGGTTACGGAGTTAGTATCGTTTCCACTTCGCAAGGTTTGATGAGCGGGAAACGCGCCCGCAAGGAAAATATGGGCGGCGAAGTTTTGGCGCAAATTTATTAGTAAATAGTAAATAGAATTAAATTCTATTTTGCGATTTACGATTTACTGAGGAACATTATGTCTCGTGTAGGAAAAAAACCGATTGCATTGCCGACGGGCGTAACCGTTACAATAAACGAAAAGGAATTGGAAGTTAAGGGTCCGAAAGGAATTTTGAAAACTCCTGTGCCGCAGGGCGTCAATTTCAGAATGGAAGAAAATACGCTGGTTGCCGAGCGCGCAAACGACGATTTGTCGGCGCTGCACGGTTTGGCACGCGCTCTTGCGAATAACGCTATTGTCGGTGTCACCGAAGGCTTTAAAAAAGATATGGATGTCGTCGGCGTCGGCTACAAGGCTGACGTGCAGGGCAAAAAAATTGTCTTCGCTCTTGGCTATTCGCATCCGATTGTATTTCCTTTGCCGGACGGAATCGACGCCAAAGCGGAAAGACTGCCGACAAAAGCCAACATCAATCAATATCAACTGACGTTGACTTTGAGTGGCATTGACAAACAAAAACTCGGGCAAGTAGCGGCTGAACTTAATCGTTTGCGCAAACCCGATGCTTACAAAGGCAAAGGCGTGCGCTATTCCGACAAAACTTATAAATTGAAACCGGGCAAAACAGGCAAGTAAGTTTATAGAGTTTGGAATAAAAGTCTCCGACTCTATAAATCCTATAAACTAAAAGATTATGGCAACCAAAAATAAAGCAGAAGTTCGGCGCGGGGTTCACAGCCGTATTCGCAAAAAAGTTCGCGGCACGCAAGCGCGCCCGCGTCTGGCGGTGTTTCGCAGTTTGAATCATATTTACGCGCAGGTTATTAACGACGACAACGGAACGACCCTCGCGGCGGCTTCGTCTGCCGAAAAAGATTTGGGCGTTAAAAGCGGCGGTAATATCGACGCGGCGCAAAAGGTCGGAAAAACAGTTGCCGAGCGCGCTTTAGCCGCAGGCGTTTCGCAAGTTGTGTTTGACCGCGGCGGATATTTATATCATGGGCGCGTCAAAGCTCTGCTCGACGCGACGCGCGAATCGGGACTTAATAAAAACGAAAAGGCTTCGGGCGAATCTGCTTCTAGCGAATCAGCTACGACCGGCGAAAGCATTACCGACGCTGTTGTAACGGCTGTCAAAACCGTTGCCGAAACTGTCGGCGACGTAATCGGTAATTTGGTTGGCGATAACTCGGCGAAACCAGAAAAGGCAAAAGTAGAAAAGGCGAAACCAGAAAAGACGAAAGTGGCAAAGCCGAAAGTAGAAAAGACAGACGAAAGCGTGCCTAAAGCGAAAAAGAAAGTAAAAAAAGAAAAAAATGAAAACGAATAGACAGCCGATTTCGGCAAACAGTTTGAATTTGAAAGACCAGTTGATTTCAATCAATCGCGTAACGAAGGTTGTAAAAGGCGGTAAAAATATGTCGTTTGCCGCGCTCGTTGTCGTCGGCGACGAATCCGGTCACGTCGGCTTCGGCACGGGAAAAGCCAAAGAAGTTCCGAACGCGATAAAAAAAGCTATCGAAGCGGCAAAGAAAAATTTGATTCGCGTGCCGCTGATTGAAGGAACGCTGCCGCATCAGATGATTGGCGAATACGGCGCGGGACGAGTTCTGCTCAAACCGGCGAAAGAAGGAACGGGCGTTATTGCGGGCGGCGCGGTTCGAGCAATTTTGCAGGTTCTGGGGATTCACAACGTCCGAACGAAAATTCTCGGCTCGAATAATCCGCACAACGTTATTCGCGCAACTTTCAACGGTTTAGAACGAATGAAAGACCCGATGGAAGTAGCGCGTCTGCGCGGCAAACAAGTTGGAGAACTTTTATAATCATCTAACATTTATCAAGAAGAATTGCATTAAATGATAAATGTTAAATGTTAAATGAATAAAGCAATGGCTAAAGAAAATAAAGAAGCAAGCGGCGGAAGCATCAAGATACAGTATTATAAAAGTATGATTGGTTATTCCAAAAAGCAGAAAGCGATTATTAAAAGTTTGGGTATTACCAAAATGAATCAGACGATAACGCGCCCCGATAATCCGTCGATGCGTGGAATTGTTGCAAAAATTCCGCATCTTTTGAGGATTGTTGAATAGAATCTCGTGAATCGTGAATCGCTAATCGTGAATAGATAATTCCTGAATTTCAGGGCAAAATACTATTTACGATTCACGATTCACGATTTACAATTTACGAGGAAAGAAAAATGGCATTAGCATTAAATAATTTGCGTCCTACTGACGGTTCGACGCACAAAAAGAAAAGAGTCGGTCGCGGTCCCGGTTCAGGCTTGGGCAAGACAGCCGGACGCGGACACAAAGGTCAAAAGTCCCGTTCTGGTTACAGCCAGAAGATCGGTTTTGAAGGCGGACAAATGCCTTTGCAGCGACGCTTGCCGAAACGCGGATTTACCAATATTTTCAAAAAGCAATGGATTGAAATCAGTCTTGCCAAACTCGAAGAAAGTTTCAATGCGGGCGATGAAATCACGCCGGAAATCCTGCACGAGCGCGGGCTTATCAAAAAAGCCAAGCACGACCTCGTTATTCTTGGAAACGGTGAAATGTCGAAAGCCTTAACGATTTCCGCGCATCGTTTTACAAAAGCCGCCAGAGAAAAAATCGAAAAAGCGGGCGGAAGCGCGGTCGCCATCGAAAAATACGCGCAAGCGGAAACTCAAAGCGAATAAATTTCTGATTTTGGAATAAACCGCAGAGGAAGAATATGGAAAAGTTTTTTGCCGCCGTCCGCAATATGTTCAACGTACCCGAGTTGAGAAGACGTATTCTCTTCATGCTCGGACTTCTGGCAGTTTACCGTCTCGGAGCGCATGTTACCGCGCCCGGAATTAATAAGGCGCGTCTTGAACAAGTTTGGGGCGAAGTAGCCGGAACGCTGCTCGGCGTTCTCGATTTATTTTCCGGTGGAAACTTTCGCACAATTTCGGTTTTCGCGCTCGGCGTGACACCTTATATTACGGCGTCAATTATAATGCAGCTTCTTCCCGTTCTTTATCCATCGCTGAAAAGAATACAGGAAGAAGGCGAAGTCGGTCGGCAGAAAATGAATCAGTGGACGCGCTATCTGACGGTCGGAATGTGTACCGTGCAGACGTTTTTCGTCGCTACTTGGCTGCGGAAAAACGGCATTATGCCTGATACATATTTGGCAACGCTGATGATTGTCGTAACGCTGACGACGGGAACGATTTTCGTAATGTGGCTCGGCGAGCAGATTACCGAACGCGGCATCGGAAACGGAATCTCCTTGCTGATTTTCGCAGGCATTGTCATCGGCTTGCCACGCGGAATCGCACAGATTTATGACCGCGTGCAAACGGGCGACCCGCTGCAATCGCTCGGCGTTATTTTTCTTATCTTCGTTTTAATCGCGCTCATTGCGTTGATTGTCTATGTCGAATCGGCGCGGCGAAATATAGCTATCAGCTACGCCAGCCGGCGCGTCGGCAACCAAACGTTTCGCGGGCAGGAAACAAGTCTGCCGCTGAAAATCAATATGGGCGGCGTTATACCTGTAATTTTTGCTTCGTCAATTCTGGCAATGCCGCAGACGCTTTTCTCGGCGTTTCCGCCAGACCGGAATACGCCGGATTCGGCTTGGGGGAAAATTTACGCATTTTTCACACAGTTTCACGGCGGCGACCCGTATTACGAATTGATTTTTATTTCGCTGATTGTGCTGTTTACGTTCTTTTACATCACGATTGTTTTCAACACCGACGAGGTTTCCGACAATTTGCGAAAACACGGCGGATTTATTCCGGGCGTGCGACCGGGAGCGCAGACGGCGGAATATTTAAATACGATTTTGACGAGACTAACGACCGTCGGCGCGATTTATCTGGCGTTTATCGCATTTGTTCCGCAGCTTCTTTTGAGCGGTTTTAAAGTCGCGCGTCTTCCGTTCATCGGCGCTTCGGTTGATAATTTTTTAACGGCTACGCCGGGACTTAGCTGGATACCTACGGGTTTAGGTTATCAATTCTTTTTCGGCGGAACTTCACTCTTAATTCTGGTCGGCGTAGCGATGGATACGATTTCACAAATCGAAGCGCAGCTTGTAATGAGAAACTATGAAGGTTTCTTGGGTTCAGGCTCGCAGCTTCGAGGTCGAAGAACTTAAAGCAATTACGCGCTTTCAAATTACGAATTACGATTTAATTGCTACTAAATCTCGTAATTCGTAATTTATTTTATGGATAAGATTATTGTTTTAATCGGCGCGCCGGGCGCTGGAAAGGGAACGCAGGCGCGGCTTTTGCACGAACGGCGCGGCATTCCGCAAATCTCGACCGGCGATATGTTCCGCGAGATAAAAAATGACGATACGCCCCTGGCGCGGGAAGTTCAGGCGATAATGACAGCCGGAAAACTTATTTCCGACGAGCTGACGTTTCAGATTGTTAAAGACAGAACCGCGCGCGAGACGGGAACATATATTTTAGACGGCTTTCCGCGCACCGCCGTTCAAGCGGAGATGCTTGAAAATTTAGCGACGGCGCAGGGAAAAGAAATTCACGCAATTGAAGTTGACGTGCCGAAAGAAGAATTGATGAAACGCTTAACGGGTCGTCGTTCCTGTCCGGTATGCGGTGAAATTTACAATATTCATTCAAAGCCGCCGAAAAGCGATAATGTTTGTGATTTTCACCCGGACGCTCAGCTAACGCATCGCGCCGACGATAATGAGGAAAGCGCTTCGACCCGGCTTTCGACTTATGAAAGGGAAACAAAACCTTTAATCGAATATTATTCAAAAACCGCACGTTTGAAAAAGGTTAATGGCGAAGGCGAATTAGAGAAAATTTACCGCCAAGTAGAAAGTTTAGTTTGAGAAAAAGTGTTTGGAAATTCTAAAATCGGTGGATTCGTCAGCCGGACGAGAAAAATTTTATTAGGTAAAAGAATGATTATCGCAAAGTCGAGCAAGGATTTGGACAGAATGCGCGAAGTCGGCGAGCTTATCGCCGACGTGCGCGAGACTTTGCGCCGAATGGTTGAGCCGGGAATTACGACGCTCGAACTCAATAATGTTGCCGAACGAATGATTCGACAATTCGGAGCAGCGCCCGCGTTTTTAGGTTATCACGGTTTTCCTTTTTCGATTTGCGCTTCGATAAATGAACAAGTTGTTCACGGATTTTCAAATGATGCGCCGCTTAAAGAAGGCGACATTGCTTCGCTCGATATGGCGGCAAGTTATAACGGTTTTGTCGGCGACACGGCGATAACGGTTGCGGTCGGCGAGGTAAGCGACGAAATAAAAAAATTGATTCGCGTTACTGAAGAATGCTTGCAGTTTGGCATCGCGCAGTGTCATCCGAATAAAAGAATCGGTGATATTGGTTGGGCTATTCAGCAGCACGCCGAGCGGAACGGTTTGGGAATCGTGCGCGATTACACGGGACACGGAATCGGTCGCAGTATGCACGAAGCTCCGCAGATAGCCAATTACGGGCGTGCCGGAACAAAAGAAAAAATTCGCGCTGGCTACTGTTTTGCCATCGAACCGATGCTGAATCTCGGAACGCACGAAACAAAAACGCTGGCTGACAAATGGACAGTTATCACTTTAGACGGCAAACCGAGCGCGCATTGCGAGCATACGGTTGCAGTTACCGAAAACGGTCCCGAAATTTTAACGCTCACAAAAGAGCAGAAAGCGCAGATAAAAAGCGGAAAAATGGAAACCGTTTCGGCTTAACTTGAAAAGCACGAAAAAAAACTGTAACATTAGCAGTTTGTCAATTCAGTCGGGTTTGACTCTGATTTATGTCAAAAGAAGAAGCGATAGAAGTAGAAGGAACCGTTCTGGAGACTTTGCCGAACGCGATGTTTAAGGTTGAACTCGAAACCAACAAGCATCAGGTTTTGGCGCACATTTCCGGTAAAATGCGGAAAAATTTTATACGTATTCTGCCCGGCGACAGAGTTCAAATCGAGCTTTCGCCTTATGATTTAAGTCGCGGGCGAATCACGTATCGTTTCAAATAAAAGCGATTGCAATATCGTTTGAGTTAAGTAGAAGAGCGAGGGGAAAAATATGAAAGTTCGTCCTTCAGTAAAAAAGATTTGCGAAAAATGCAAAGTTATTCACAGAAAAGGAATTGTGCGCGTGATTTGCGATAATCCGAAGCATAAACAACGACAAGGATAATTAGATTTTAGATTTTAGATTTTAGATTGATGCAAAACGCAGATTATCTTTTAATCCAAAATCCAAAATCCAAAATGAAAAAAATATGGCTCGTGTAGCAGGTGTAGATTTACCACCAAATAAAAGGTCGCAAATTGGTTTGACTTATATCTACGGCATCGGAAAGTCGCGCGCAACCGCAATTTTAGGCGAAGCCGATATAAATTTTGACACGAAAATCAAAGATTTGACCGAAGACGATTTAACACGTATTCGCGCGATTCTCGACACACAAGGCGACATCGAAGGCGATTTGAGAAAGCGTGTTCAAATGGACGTTAAGCGTCTGATGGACATTGGGTGTTATCGCGGTCTGCGTCACCGTCGCGGGCTGCCGGTCCGCGGTCAGCGCACCAGCACGAACGCGCGTACGCGCAAAGGTCCGCGCAAAGCGGCAGTCGCCAAGAAAAAAGCGCCGGGCAAGAAATAGATTATAGTGAGCGGTGAGCGGTGAGCAGTTTTTGTCTGCTTACTGCTTACTGCTTACTGCTTACTAAAAAAATGGCAAAAGCAACAACAGGGAAGAAGAAAACTTTCCGCAGAAAAGAGAAGAAGAACATTCCGGTCGGTATTGTGTTTATCGCGGCGTCGTTTAATAACACAATGGTTTCAATAACCGATGTGGAAGGGAATTTGATTTCGCAGTCTTCATCGGGCGCGCGCGGATTTCGCGGTTCTCGAAAGGGAACGCCGTTTGCCGCGCAGCAAGCCGCTTCTGAAGCTGCTCGCAAGGCAACCGAAGTCGGTATGCGCGAAGCGGAAGTTCGCGTCAAAGGTCCGGGCGGCGGCAGAGAGTCGGCAATTCGCGCGATTAACAATTCAGGTATTCGCGTAACGTCTATCCGCGATACGACACCGATTCCGCACAACGGATGTCGTCCGCCGAAACGCAGAAGAGTGTGAACGATTTTAGATTTTTGATATTGGATTGAAAGTCTGAAATTGTAATTTGAAAATTTAGATAAACTATCAAAAGGATGAAGGGTAAAAATTTACCTGTAAACTTTTCCGTCAAAAATGAAATACTGCTTTAGTATTTGCGAGCGTTGGATTGCGAAAAATCCAAAATCCAAAATCTAAAATCCAAAATCATTTTTGTCGGAAGCAAAAAATAATATGGCTAGATATAGAGATGCGGTGTGCCGTTTGTGCCGCCGCGAAGGTGGAAAATTATTTCTTAAAGGCGACCGCTGCTACAAGCCGATGTGCGCGATTGAAAAACGCGGAACGCAGCCGCCGGGAATGCACGGGGCGACCGCGCGACGCAAGGTCTTAGCCGGTTACGGGCAGCAGCTTCGGGAAAAACAAAAAGTTAAGCGCATTTATTTTATACTCGAAAAGCAGTTTCGCAATTACTTTGAAAAGGCTTCGCGGCAAAAAGGCATTACGGGCGAAAATCTTTTATTTCTGCTTGAACGTCGTCTCGACAACGTCGTTTACCGCGCGGGCTTTTCGACTTCTCGCCGACAGGCGCGTCAGCTTGTTAATCACGGACACATTCACGTCAACGAACGCAAAGTTGATATTCCGTCTTTTCAGGTAAAAGTTGGCGACATCATTACCGTTAAAGAAAATACTACTAAAAACATTCACGTTGAAGGCGCGTGGCAAACGGCGGTTGGTCGCGGACGTCCGAATTGGATTTCAGCGAGCGGCAGCGATTTGAACATAACCGTTTCGGCTTTGCCGACACGGCAAGACGTTGACGCAAATATTAACGAGCAGTTAATTGTTGAGCTTTACAGCAAGTAATTTTTGAAGTTCCAAGTTCAAAGTTAGAGTTGAAACTAACAAAAATTTGAATTCGGAACTTTGAACTTGGAACTTTTTAAAGAGAATATGACACAAACTAATCAATGGACAGATTTCCAAATGCCCAGCCGCTTAAACGTCGAATCGGAAACCTTGACCGAAAGATACGGTAAGTTTTACGCGCAGCCGTTCGAGCGCGGGTTTGGCACGACCATCGGCAACTCGCTTCGCCGCGCGCTTCTTTCTTCAATCGAAGGCGCGGCGGTAACGGCTATTAAGATTGAAGGAGTCGAGCATGAATTTTCGTCCATCAAAGGCGTGGTCGAAGATGCAACCGACGTGATTTTAAACGTCAAACAAATTCCTTTTAAACTTCACAGCGCGACGGGTCCGAAAACTTTAACCATCAGCAAACGTGGGGCAGGTGAGGTAACCAGCGCGGATATTGAAGCCGACGGCGACGTTGAGATTCTCGATAAAGATGTTCATCTTGCGACAATTAGCACGGGCGGTGAACTCAATATCGAGATGCGCCTGAAAAGCGGGCGCGGTTATGTTTCCGCCGAATTTAATAACGACGAGGATTTGTCGGTTGGCTATATTCCGATTGATTCGGTTCATACGCCGATTAAAAAAGTTAATTACAGCGTCGATAAAACCCGACAAGGTTCAAACACGGAATTCGATAAATTAGTCATCGAAGTTTGGACGGATGGTTCGGTCAAACCGGAAGATTCAATCGGCTTGGCTGCGAAACTCGTCAAAGACCATATGTCGATTTTCGTTAATTTTGAAGAAGAAGAAGACGAATTCAAATATGAAGACATCGCGCGTCCGCCCTTGCTTCGCAACGATTTGCTCGACCGTCCGGTTGACGAACTAGAACTTTCGGTGCGTTCTTATAACTGTTTGAAAAATGCCGACATTCGTTCTATCCGCGACCTTATTCGCCGCAGCGAACATGATATGCTGCACACGAAAAATTTCGGCAAAAAATCTCTAACGGAAATCAAAGATTTACTGCACGGAATGGGACTGGATTTTGGTATGGATTTTGACGAACAAGGCAATCCGATTCCGGGTTCGGGCGAACGAAACTTAGATTAAAAATTAGTTCAAAGTTCAAAGTTCAAGGTTCAAATGTCGTAAAAGAGTAACCTTGAACTTTGAACTTTGAACTTTGAACTTTGATTTTATGAGACATTTAAAAGCACATCGTAAATTGGGAAGGACGACCGAGCATCGAATCTCCTTACTCCGCAATCTGGCGACTTCTTTGGTAATTGCCGATAAAGGATACATTGTTACCACCATTTCAAAAGCAAAAGAACTGCGTCCGTTTGTGGAGAAAGTTATCACGCTGGCACGGCGCGCGGAAAATCTAACAGGCGACGAAGCAGCGGCGCAAAAAGTTCATCTTCGTCGGCAGGCGGCGCGATTTTTTCACGCCGGAAACAGCACTTTCAAAAAAGAGCAAAGCCGTTTTCGCGGAGCAAAGGGGACGCCGAAAGATGCAATAGTAAGAACCGCCGGCGTAAAAGCCGTTCAGCGTCTTTTCGACGAGCTTGGAACGCGCTACAAAGACCGCAATGGCGGTTATACCCGAATCATCAAACTCGGTCGCAGAAACGGCGATAACTCGGAAATGGCGGTAATCGAATTAGTTGACAATCCGCGCGAGTTGGCGGCATCAGCGGCAAAAAGTAGATAAAAAGAGGAGCAGCGCGAAATGAGTGAAAATACGGCTTCGGCGGCAAAAAAAAGTAAGGAACAAACCGGCGACGAAAGCGAAAAGAAAAAACGCGCTCCGCAAAAATCGACATCTTCCTTTGCCGAACCTTCGCTCAATATAGCCGAAGTGCGCGAGCTTGCTAATTTAGTCGAAGAACACGGCTTTACCGATTTTGAGTTTGAAAATGAAAAAATTCGGATTCGACTGAGCAAAAATCCCGCGCCGCAGATTATTCAAGCCGCGCAGCAGGCGCCTTTTCAAAATGCGCCGCAGGCAGCAACGACATCAACGACGCCTGTAGTTTCAAACATAAATAAAACTGAAACGGTTTCGACGGAAAATCCTGTGTTAGCGGACGACGGCTTGCATAAAATCACATCGCCGATTGTCGGGACATTTTACAGCTCGCCTGCGCCCGACAAAGAGCCATACGTTAAAGAAGGCAGCAAAGTATCGCCGGAAACAACCGTTTGTATTGTCGAGGCGATGAAATTGATGAACGAAATTCAGGCGGAAGTTTCAGGCGAAGTCGTAAAAATCTATGCCGAAAGCGGTCAGCCGGTCGAATACGGACAACCGCTTTTCGGTATCAGGAAGTAAGAGTTTGAGCCACGAAAAAACACAAAAATACACGAATAAAAACAAATTAAATTTCGTGTTCTGCGCGTGTTTGTTCGTGGCTAAAAATTTCTAAATGAAAAAACGCGAATTTCGCAAAATTTTAATCGCCAATCGCGGCGAGATTGCCTGCCGCATAATCTGGACTTGCAAGGAACTCGGCATCAAAACCGTCGCCGTCCATTCGACGGCTGACAAGGAAGCGCTTCACGTTCGTTACGCCGACGAAGCAGTCTGCATCGGCGCTGCGCCTTCGTCGCAAAGTTATTTGAATATTCCGGCAATTATCAGCGCGGCGGAAATCACCAACGTTGACGCGATTCATCCGGGTTACGGTTTTCTTGCCGAATCGGAAACTTTCGCCAAAGTCTGCGAAGACTGCAACATAAAATTTATCGGACCTCGTGCGGACGTTATCGGAATGATGGGCGATAAAGTCGAAGCGCGCCGGACAATGAAAGCCGCCGGCGTTCCGATTCTGCCCGGCAGCCCCGAACCGATTGAATCTGCGGAAGAAGCGATAAAAATTGCCAAAGAAATCGGCTTTCCCGTTATCATCAAAGCTGCGGCAGGCGGCGGCGGGCGCGGAATGCGAATCGTGCGCCGCGAAGAAGATTTGGAGACGAATCTCGAAACGGCACAAACCGAAGCTCTTGCAGCATTTAAAAACGGCAGCGTGTATATCGAACGTTATATCGAACGTCCGCGTCATATTGAAATCCAAATTTTAGCCGACGAATACGGCAACTGCATTCATTTGGGCGAGCGCGAATGCACGATTCAGCGTCGTCATCAAAAATTATTGGAAGAAGCGCCGTCGCCGGTTATTACGCCGCAGCAGCGTGAGGCGATGGGCGCGGTTGCCGTTAAAGCGTGTAAGGAAATCGGTTATTCTAACGCGGGAACTTTTGAATTTCTGCTCGACGAAGACGGTTCATTTTATTTTATGGAAATGAACACGCGCATACAGGTCGAGCATCCGGTAACGGAAATGGTAACGCTCGCCGACATAGTGCGAAATCAAATTCGTATTGCCGAAGGCGACGAATTAGGCTATACGCAGGACGATTTGCAGATTGTCGGACACGCTATCGAATGCCGTATCAATGCTGAAGACCCCGTAAAATTTACCCCGTCGCCCGGCAAGATTACAGCTTTCAACATTCCGGGCGGACCGGGCGTGAGAGTCGATACAGCGGTTTATCCGGGATATGTCGTGCCGCCTTTTTACGATTCGATGATTGCTAAACTAATCGTTCACGCCAGAACGCGCGATGTCGCTATCTCGCGTATGAGACGGGCGCTTGAGATGATGGTCGTCGAAGGCATAAAAACGACGATTCCACTTCATATAAGAATTATGAATGACGAGAATTTTCAAAAGGGAAATTTCTCGACAAAGTTTATGGAAGAATTTCTGGCATTAGAAAACGGGAAATGAGAAATGGAAAATATAACCAAGAATTGATTATTAACCATTAACCATTTACTATTAAGAATATAAATAAAAATTTCGCGGTTACCGCATCGAAAGACGCGGAGTTACTGCGAGCAACAGGAGAGAAACCATTTTTACAAGTTATGGCAACAGCTAAAGAAACAAAAGAAACTATCGTTACCGATTACAAAACGCACGTCTCTGACACGGGTTCGTCGCAAGTGCAAATCGCGCTTTTGACCCAGCGCATTAACGAGTTGACAGAACATTTCAAAGTTCACAAAAAAGACAATCACTCGCGTCGCGGCTTGCTGAAAATGGTTTCGCGTCGCAGAAAACTGCTCGATTATCTCAAACGCCGCGACATCGGCGAATATCACACGGTTATCGAGAAGTTAGGTTTAAGAAGATAGAAATAGTGGTAACTTATGGCTGCTTCGAGTCATTAACACATTGGTTCTCTCGAAGAATTTGCTTCCGGTTGCTGAACGTGACAGCGTAAAACCGAATGCAAAAGAGAACTTTCAAAAAATTAAATAATCCAAAGGCGGCAGAGAGCTTCACGGCATAGCATCTGTCGCCTTTTATTTTGAAAAAAGTGAGTCATAAATCTGAAATATATACGGATGAGTAAAAAGCCTTTTATATTAAGAAACTGAAAAGTCAAACAAAAACAATTTTTATTTGCGATTTACGACTTACGATTAACGAGGAAAAATTATGTCACAAAAAAAATACTTGAAAGAATCAATAAAACTCGGCGACAAAGAGTTATCGGTCGAAACCGGACGAGTCGCTAAACAAGCCGACGGTTCGGTTATCATTAGATACGGCGAGACAATGCTGCTCGTTACGGCAGTCAGCGCCCGCGTGCCGAAAGAAGGATTAGACTTTTTTCCGCTGACGGTCGAATACCGCGAATCAACTTATTCGGCAGGACGCATTCCGGGAAACTATTTCCGTCGCGAAGGTCGTCCGAATGAAAAGGAAACCTTAACCGCGCGGATGATTGACCGTCCCGTGCGCCCGCTTTTCCCGGAAGGCTACAAATACGAAACGCAGGTTGTCGGCACGGTTATATCTTCGGACAGCGAAAACGACCCGGACGTTATTGCTATGACGGGCGCGTCTTGCGCGCTCTATTTGTCAGACATTCCGTTTGAAAATCCGATTGCGGGCGTTCGCGTCGGTTTGATTGACGGGAAATACATTATTAATCCGACATTCGATGAAAGACGCGAATCACAGTTGAACCTGATTGTCGCCGGAACGGAAGAAGCAATCGTAATGGTCGAAGCCGAAGCGCACGAAGTCGAAGAAAAAATAATGGTCGAAGCCTTGATGCTGGCACACAAGGAAGTCAAACGCCTTTGTCTCTGGCAGAAGGAATTAGGCAAGGCTCTGGAAATTCAAAAACGCGAATTTGAAACGCCGAAACTCGACGAAACGGTATTAGGAGAAATCGAAAAAAATTATACAGACAAACTGCGCGAAGCACTGAACACAACTGGCAAAGATAAAATAACTTCTTATGCTGCGGTTGACGCTCTCAAGAAGGAAATCGTGGAAAGCTATCCGGCAGACGACGCGGAAAAACGTCAAATGGCTGGAAAGGTGTTCGGGCATTTGAAGGAAAAAATCTTCCGTGACGATATGCTCGGAAATCGCCGCCGACCGGACGGACGCAAGTTTTCCGAGATTCGTCCGATTACGTGCGAAGTCGGCTGGCTGCCGCGCGTTCACGGCTCGGCTCTTTTCACGCGCGGCGAAACGCAGGCGATTGTAACAAGCACTTTGGGAACAAAGATGGACGAGCAGTTTATCGACGATTTAGAGAAAGGCGAAGTTAAAAAACGCTTTCTTCTTCATTATAACTTCCCGCCGTATTCGGTTGGCGAAACCGGACGAGTCGGTTTTACCAGCCGCCGCGAAGTTGGACACGGCAACTTAGCGCGCCGCGCTCTGGAAGCAGTAATGCCGGACGAAGCCGATTTTCCCTATACAATCCGCATCGTCTCTGACATCACCGAATCGAACGGTTCGAGTTCGATGGCTTCGGTCTGCGGCGGTTGTCTGTCTTTGATGGACGCCGGCGTCCCGATTAAACGCGCCGTCGCCGGCGTTGCGATGGGATTAGTAATGGAAGGCAATCGCTATGCGATTTTGTCCGATATTGCCGGTGCGGAAGACCATTACGGCGATATGGATTTCAAAGTAACGGGAACGACCGAAGGCATTACCGCTTTGCAGATGGACATAAAAATCGGCGGCATCAACGCGCAGATTTTGTCCGAAGCGCTAGAGCAAGCCAGAAAAGGTCGCCTTCATATTCTGGAGATTATGAAACAGGCGATAGACACGCCGCGCGAGGAAATTTCCAAATACGCGCCGCGTATTATCACTATTAAAATTAACCCGGAAAAAATACGCGACATCATCGGAAAAGGCGGCGCGACGATTCGCTCGATTACCGAAGAGACAGGCGCGAAAATCGACGTATCCGACGATGGCACGGTTAATATCGCAACCGCCGACGGCGAAGCCGGACAAGCCGCACTCGACCGCATTCGCGCTCTGACGGCAGAAGCGGAAATCGGCGAAACGTATCTCGGAACGGTCAATCGAATCGTTGACTTCGGCGCGTTTGTCGAAATCTTCCCGGGCGTTGACGGGTTGCTGCATATCTCAGAAATTTCCGACCGCCGAATCCGCGACGTGCGCGATGAACTCAAAGAAGGTCAACAGGTAATGGTTAAATGTATCGGCAAGGAAGGCAATAAAATTAAACTTTCCCGCAAATCCGTTTTGAAGGAAGAAGCGGCGGCGACGGCGTCGTCCGGGCAAAACGGCGACCAGTAATAATCCGACAATTAACGATAAAGGAAAAACACGCGCAGTTGAACAGGTAATTCAACTGCGCGTGTTTTGCGTATTTATCAATTACCATAGTTTACCTTTCGCTCAACTACAGTTTTGTCTTATGCAAATAAAATTTAGTATTCTCCAAAAATTTAATATCGGAAAATGTTTAATAAATTCTGGAAAATGAAGTTTATTCAGACTGATTTGTTGTTGAATGCTAAGCAGTATAATATTCGGAAGTGAAATAAACGTCAAAAAGTCAAAAAAATAATGCAATTTTTTTAAATTTTTGATATAGTTTGCCAATAAATCCGAACATCTGGTTAAAAATGAGTTATCAAAAAAGCTGGCAAAGCCGTATTTTCCCCGTGCGGAAACTGTTTATTTAGGTTAAAGCGATGAGAAATTTACAATTCAGATTAATTTTATCGACCGTCACGCTCTTTTCGATTTTGACCGTGACGCTGACGGCAAATGCCGCTCCCGTGAAATTCGAGCAGGTCAGGCAGCTTATCAATGCCAAACCCGGCAAAGCGAAGACAAGCGCTTTTGCGCGGCTCAGTTTGATAAATTCCGAATTCAGTCCGGGCGAGGGCGGCGACGATAAAGACAAAAAGGACGATAAAAATAAAGGGACTGCGACGCCGACCACCGAACAGGAACGGCAGCAGGACAACCGCGTAATTACGGAAACGACCAGCGAAATTGTCCAGGACGATGTTTGCGACTGCGTGCAAGATATTGCCATTTCAAAACCGGGTTTCCCGAAATATGCGTTGCTCGGGCTGGCGGCAATTCCGTTGCTTTTCCTAATTCCGCGCGGCAACAAGGACACGCCAACGCCAACGCCCCCGACGACAACGACCGAGACGCCGACGCCGACAACGGAAACACCAACTCCGACGCCGACCACGCCGACGCCGACGCCGCCGACAACGGTAACGCCGACTCCGCCGCCTCAACCTGTGCCTGAGCCGGTGACAATCCTCCTTTTCGGAACGGGACTGGCAAGCGTCGGAATGGCGGCGCGAAAGAAATTCGGTAAAAAGGCGAAGGAAAAAACGGAAGAATAAAAAAGTCTTTTGTAATCGAAAGCGTTTTCATAATCTAAACGCTTTCGATTAGCAATTTGAAAAAGTTTTCAGACGAGGGCGGTTGGCGGGAAATATCAAAATCGCTTTTGAAGTTCAGAGGATAAAAAAATGCGACACATCAGATACAATTTTTTATTTGTGATTGGGTTGATTTTAACTTTGGGTTTGACGACCGCTTTTGCCGGCGGTAAAGACGACAAAAATAAGCAACCGAAAAATACGGGAACTCTGGCGGTGAAAACTTCGCCGACAGCGTTGACCGTAAAAGTTGACGGGCAAGTCGTCGGTATGAGCGGCGTCGGCACGGCGGCTGAATTTTTTCTTGCGCCCGGCACGCACCAAGTTGAAATAGGCGACACAAACGGAAAAATCAAATCGCTGCCGGTCGAGATAAGAAGAAATGAGAGAAATTGCGTCTGTCTGAAAGTCGTTGAGCAGACGACAACTCGCGCCTGCCCGTATAACATTCGCGTTGACGGTCCAGACCGCGTTCAGGAAAACGATTTAATAACTTTTACGTCCGAAAATCTCGTCAAAGACGGCGCTGTTCCGGTTCATTATAATTGGACGGTAACGCCGAGCGCCGCGCAGATTACGAGCGGTTTGGGAACGCCGACAATCACGGTTGATACGAAGGGCGCCGGCGGTCTGACCGTAACGGCTTATCTGGACGTAACTGACGACGTTTACGGCGCGACCTGCAAGCAAAGCAATTCGATTGTTACGAATGTGGACGTTCCGCCTCCGCCGCCGACGCCGACCAGATGCGACCTTTTTGAATCGCGCTCGTTTGACGACGACAAAGCTCGCTTTGACAACTGCACAATCGAGTTGCAGGCGAACCCGGATTCACAGCTTTACATTATTTTGTATCAAGGCATCGACAAAGCCAGCCGCGTCAATAACGCCGACAAACTCGGCAAGCGGACGCTCGATTATCTGGTGAAAACGCGCGGTATCGACCCGCGCCGTATTCAAATCGTCAAATACGGAACAAAACCACGAACGACTTATGAAATTTACATCGTTCCGCCCGGCGCGCAGCCGCCCGTTCCACAGTAAAAACACTTGATATTAGCACGCGAAAAAGGACGGCTCCGGTCGTCCTTTTTTATTTGGCAAAAATGACAATCAAACGATTTTGATTTAATATTTACGATTTAACCATTAACTATTCTGCTAAATTATGACGGCACCAAATATCGAAACGATTGTATCTTTATCAAAACGGCGCGGATTTGTTTTTCCCGCCTCGGACATTTACGGCGGCTTAGGTAGCAGTTGGGATTACGGTTCTCTGGGCGTTGAACTCGCAAATAATATAAAACAAAGCTGGTGGCGATGGCTTGTTCACGAACGCGACGACATCGAAGGTTTGGATTCTTCGATTATCCAAAACCGTCTGGTCTGGAAATATTCCGGTCACGAAACTACGTTCAGCGACCCGCTCGTTGATTGTCGCGCGTGCAAAGGCAGATTTCGGCTTGATAAACTTCAAGATGTGCAATGCCCGAATCACAATTCGGTTCATCCCGGCGAAGACAAAGAATGTGATTTGACCGAAGCGCGTGAATTTAATTTGATGTTTCGCACAACGGTCGGCGCGGTCGCGGCGGAGGACGATGAAATGGCGCTCGCATATCTTCGTCCTGAAACAGCGCAGGGCATTTTTATCAATTTCGCCAATGTGTTAAATACTTCGCGTCGCAAGCTCCCATTCGGCATCGCGCAAATCGGCAAAGCGTTTCGCAACGAAGTTACGCCCGGAAATTTTATTTTCCGCACCAGAGAGTTTGAGCAGATGGAAATGGAATATTTCTGCCGACCGGAAGACGCGCCGCGCATTCAACAGGAATTTATTGACGAGTTTCAAAAATGGTTTCACAGTTTGGGAATTTCCGCCGAAAATCTCAAACTTTACGAGCAAACGAAAGAAGAACTCGCGCATTACGCTGAAAGAACTGTTGATATTCTTTATCGCTTTTTCCCCGAACGCGATGATGAAGAGAAACAGTTTGACGAGCTGATGGGAATTGCTAATCGCAAAGATTTTGATTTAAAAGCGCATTCAAAAAAGCCGGAAGACGCCGAAGGCAAGCGCATCAATCCAGATTCGACCGAAGATTTATCGTATTTCGACGAAGCGACGAAACAGCGGTTTTATCCGTATGTCATTGAGCCTGCCGTCGGCGTCAACCGAACTTTGCTGGCAATTTTGATGGACGCTTACACGGAGAAAACAAACGACAAAGGCGAGACGCGCGTGATTTTGAAACTCAAACCCGAACTTGCGCCGATAAAAGTCGCCGTCCTTCCGCTGGCGAAAAATAAACCGGAAATCGTCGCAATGGCAAAAGATTTGAAACGACAATTACTGCCCGCGATGCGAACCGTTTATGACGACACAGGCGGCATCGGAAAACTTTATGCGCGGCAGGACGAAATCGGCACGCCGTTCTGCGTAACGGTTGACCACGAATCTTTGGAAGACAGCGCTGTAACCGTGCGCGACCGCGACACTTGGGAGCAGGAAAGAATCAAAATTGCAGAACTGAAAGATTATTTGCAAAAACGTCTGACATCTTAAAAAGTTAAGTTTATGAGTGTCGAAAACAACAATCAAAAAATTGCCATTGTCGGCGCGGGACCAGCCGGACTCGTTGCCGCGCTCGCCGCGCATAAACTCGGATTTGAAGTTAAAGTGTTTGAGCAAGCGCCGGATTTTGCAAAAGTCGGCGGCGGCGTGATGATTCACAGCAACGGTCAGCGTGTGCTTGCCGCGCTCGGACTTCTCGAATCGTTCAGACCGCAAATGGTCGCCGTAACGCGCGGAATTATTCAAGCCGAACGCGGCATAATTTTAACCGACATTGATTTTACAGAGATTAATGTTCCGCACAATCGCGTCGCCGTCGTCTGGCGTTATCAATTGCAAGAACATCTTTTGAAAGCGGCGCGAGATTTGGGAATCGAAGTCAATTTTAATCATCGCCTCGACAGTCTCGAAACAGTTGAAGCCGAAACCATTTTGAAGTTTGAAAACGGCGAGCGGGCAACAGCAAACATAGTTATCGCCGCCGATGGTGTTAATTCTAAAACGCGAGAAGCGAGCGGTATTGAGTTTGAAAAAATTCCAATCGGCGAAGGCTGGATTCGCGGCGCAAGCGAAATTCATCCGTCAAATCAAGCGTTTCGTGAAATCTGGGGCGACGACGGCAGACGTTTCGGCATCGCGCCGCTTTCCGACAATAAAACTTATTTTTACGCCCGTGTTCCAATCGGCGAGTGGGAAACGATTCGGGATAATCGTCTCGATGAATGGGTTGAAAGCTGGCGCAACTTCGGCGTGGACGTGATTGAAATTTTGCGCGGTGTTAGCGATTGGCAGAAAATAAATTACAGCGAGCTTTTTGAAATTCATGCTCCTGATTGGGCGAAGCCGCCGGTCTTCCTCGTCGGAGACGCGGCGCACGCTATGACGCCAAATGTCGGGCAAGGCGCAAATTCGGCGATGGTTGACGCTTTAATTTTAATGAAAATGCTGGCGCAAGCGCGCAAAAACGGAAAAACATTAACAGATGTCGGGCGCGAATACACAAATTTGCGCCGCCCGTTTGTCAAAAAAATTCAGGACACAGCGCGTCAAAGCGGCGAACTTGCGGCAAAAACTTCCGCTTCGGCGCATCTTGCCCGCAATTTAATATTTGCCGCATCGAGAAATTTAGGTTTTCTGCGCCGCCGTAATTTGCTCATCACCGCCGGATACAATCCGCCCGAAAATGAATACCTCGGCGCGCTTGGCAAATGAAAATTAAACTGCCTGAAAAAATCATAAAACTCGCTGAAATTGTTAAAGCAAAGGGCGGGCGCGCAATGCTCGTCGGCGGCTGCGTGCGCGATGAACTGATGGGCATCGAGCCGAAGGATTGGGATTTGGAAATTTACGGCATCGAGCCGCAACGCTTGAGAGAAATTCTAGATGCTTTCGGTAAAGTTGATGCCGTCGGCGAAGCGTTTACCGTTTATAAATTGGGAAACGATTTGGACGTTGCGATACCGCGCCGCGAGAGAAAAACGGGAAAAGGTCATCGCGGTTTCATCGTCGAAGGCGACAAGGATATGTCGTTTGCCGAAGCTGCAAATCGGCGCGATTTTACCGTCAACGCTATTTTGCAGGACGCTTTGAACGGCGAGATTATTGATGTTTACGGCGGTCAAGAGGATATAAAAAATAAAATTCTGCGCGTCGTATCGCGTGAAACTTTTGCGGAAGATTCCCTGCGAGTTTTTCGCGCCGCGCAGTTTGCCGCGAGATTAGAATTTGAAATCGAAGCCGATACAATTGAGATTTGCAGACAAATTGATTTAACGGATTTACCGAAAGAGCGAATTTGGGGCGAGCTTGAAAAACTTCTTCTCAAAGCCGAAAAACCTTCAATCGGTTTGCAATGGCTTTACAATTTGGGAGCGGTTGAACAGCTTTTCCCGGAAATGAACGCGCTCGTCGGCGTGCCTCAAGAATTAGAATGGCATCCTGAGGGCGATGTTGACATCCATACTTTAATGGTCGTTGACGAGGCGCGAAAACTTATCGACGATTTACCATACGCGAAAAAAGTCGCCGCCATGCTCGGCGCGCTGTGCCACGATTTCGGCAAGCCTGCGACGACGAAGTTTTTCGACGGTCGCTGGCGCTCGCACGCGCACGACGAAGCGGGCGTTGAGCCGACCGTTTCTTTTCTTGATAAATTGGGAATTTATACGATAAATGGTTTTGACGTGCGCGAGCAGATTATACAACTCGTTCGTTATCATCTTCTGCCGGGAATGTTTTACAAACAGCGCGAAACTTTAGGCGACGGCGCGTTTCGCAGACTTGCCAGACGAGTCGAACCGGATTTGCTGTATCGCGTCGCGCGCGCCGACTCTTTAGGCAGAAATCCCGAATGGCTGCCGAAAGAAAAATGGTTTAAGGCTGAAGCGCAGGAATGGTTTATCGAACGTGCGCGCCAACTTTCGGTTGAAGAAAGCGCGCCGTCGCCGATTTTATTGGGCAGACATTTAATCGAATTGGGTTTGACGCCTTCGCCCGAATTCAGAAAAATCCTTGACGCCGTTTATGAATTGCAACTAGACGGGAAAGTTACTAACTTAGAAGAAGCAATCGGTGAGGCGAAGAAAATTATGAACGCGGAATGATGAACGATGAATGAAGAGTTCAGAGATTTGAAAACGCGCACAAAGCAATTTGCCTTGAGAATTATTCGTCTGTACAAATCGTTACCAAACACGGTCGAAGCGCAGATTATAGGCAAGCAGATTTTAAGAAGCGGAACTTCCGTCGGAGCGCAATATCGAGAGGCTACGCGGGCGCGGTCTGATGCGGAATTTGTCAGTAAAATTGAAAGCGGTCTTCAGGAATTGGAAGAAACAATATATTGGCTTGAACTCCTCATTGAAAGCCAAACTTTCAAAGCAGAAAAAATAAGCAATCTACAAAAGGAAGCGGATGAATTAGCGGCAATTCTTGTTGCTTCGGTTAAAACGGTTAAGTTGAGAAAATAAATTCATCATTCCTCGTTCCGCATTCATCGTTCAGAAAAATGTTGATAGACATTACGCCGCTCAAAATCTCACGCGATTATCGCCTGCTTTTTATCGGTCAATTCGTTTCCGCATTCGGCACGGCGATAAGTTTCGTCGTGCTGCCCGTGCAGGTTTACGCGCTGACGCAATCGACTTTTATGGTCGGCTCGCTCGGCGCGGTCGAGTTTGTTTTCATCTTGCTTCTCGCCTTTGTCGGCGGTGCGTATGCGGATTTTATAGATAAGCGGCGAATGCTTCGATTGACCGAAATCGGGCAAACGATTGTCACATTGATTCTGATTATAAACGCGCTTCTGCCGCGCCCGCAGGTTTGGATTTTGTTCGCCTGCGCCGCGCTTCACGCCGGATTGTCGGCGCTTCAGCGTCCGTCGTTTGAAGCGATGATGCAGCGAATTATTCCGCCCGATTTGCTCGCATCGGTCGGCGCGCTCAATTCAATTCGCTGGAATATGACGACGATTTTAGGACCGTCGCTTGCCGGAATAATTCTCGCGGCATTCGGCGCAAGCGTCGCTTATTCGATTGATTTGATAAGTTTCGTTGCATCTTTAACGGCTGTTTTTCTGATTCAATCTGCGCCGCCCGCTACACAAACCGAAAATCGTCCAAGTATGAAATCAGTCGTCGAAGGCATTCATTACGCTTGGCGTCGCAAGGAAATTTTGGGAACATATTTAATTGATATGAACGCGATGTTTTTCGGAATGCCGAGCGCGTTGTTTCCGGCGATTGCCGCGCAGTTTGGCGCGGGAACGGTCGGCTTTTTCTACGCCGCGCCGTCGGTTGGCGCGCTATTCGCAACATTGACTTCCGGCTGGACGAAAAAAATCAATCGTCATGGTTTGTTCGTCGCCATCGCCGCCGCCCTCTGGGGCGTTTCCATTATCTTTTTCGGTTTTGCCACGAATCTCTATACGGCTTTATTTTTCTTGGCTTTGGCGGGTGCGGCGGATATGGTCAGCGCGCTGTTTCGATTCGTCATCTGGAATCAGACGATTCCGAATTACCTGCGCGGGCGGCTTGCCGGATTGGAAATGATTAGTTACACATCGGGACCGAAACTCGGCGATATGGAAGCGGGAATTGTAGCGAGCCTTTTCAGCCTGCGAACTTCGATTGTTTCCGGCGGAATTTTATGCGTTGTCGGAACGCTCTTGATTTCCGCTCTGATTCCGCAATTTATAAAATACGATGGGCGCGGAGCTATCGAACAAAAAGAATTGGAAGAAGCAATGCGCGAAACTGAAACAAAGATTCTGCTGACCGAGTAATGTTATAATTTTTTACACACAGAAAAATGCCTTTAATAAAAAAACGACAGCTTGAAAATTGGTCGCAACTGAGCGGCGACGAGCGCGAGCGGTTTATCGAAAATCTGCCCGCGACGCGCGAGCGAATCGAAGATTTATTTGATTCGCTCGATGTTCGTCTTCAAAAAAACGAATGCGCGCACGACCTGAAATTCACAATGCAGTTTTTGATGGAAAACCGTCTCGATATGCCGAAGTTTATGAGTTGGCTCAACGAAAACGGCGCGTATTGCGATTGTGAGATTTTGCAGAACGTCGAGCCGCAGTGGTTTAATATGTTTGATGAAAATACAGGAGAACCTGCTTCGCAAACGAATGAAACTGAATAATTCTCCAATTTTATTGCGAGCGCAAAGTGGCGAGCGGTTTTCTGAAAAGCACGTCGAAGCTAGCGATAACGCCGACTGCCGTTACTAGGATTGCCGTGATTAAAACGCCGAGAATCGTTAGACTAAAATCGAATTCCCAATCAATTTTCAAAACATATTTCGATACGGCGAAAGACAAAACGGTTGCAAAACCCGCGCCGATAGTTCCCGCTAAAATACCTAGAATTCCGTATTCGGCAAATAGAATAGCCGCCAGTGTTTTGCGCGTCGCGCCGAGCGTCTTTAAAACGGCGTTTTCGTAAATTCGCTGCGATTTAGTCAAAGCGATTGAGCCGATTAAAATCAGTATTCCGCTCAAAATTACAAAACTGCCGACAAAGGAAATCGCCAAAACGAAATTATTAATCAGCTTTTGAATTGCCGCGACAATATCGGCAACGTCGAAAATTTGCACGTTCGGAAAAAGGTCGATGATATTGCGCTGAAGGCGGGCGCGGTCGGTTTCGGGAATTTTTTTCAAAACGGTAGCAACGAATGTTTGCGGCGCTTTTTCCAGAACGCCGGGACGAAAAACGAATACGAAAGCCGTGCGCGTGTTACGCAAATCGAGTTTGCGAATGCTTGCCACTTGCGCCGTAATTTTTCTGCCGGAAATGTCGAAAGTTATCGAATCGCCGACCGAAACGCCGAGCGTGCGGCTCATATCTTCTTCGACGGAAACTTGCGGCGCGTCAGATGGTTCATCTTTGTTCCACCAATTGCCTGATGTAATCGTTTCATTTTCGTCGAGATTCAGTCGATACGTTACGGCAAATTCGCGCCCGATAATGCCTTGCTGCTGGCGAACTTCACGGCTGCCGAAATCAAACGGATTGCCGTTAACATATGCGATGCGGGCGCGGATAGTCGGGACAACCTGCACGTTTTCGCCCGTGCCGTCGAAAACCATTCGTTTTATTTCGTCAATCTGACTTTTTTGAATGTCTATAAAAAACAGGCTCGGCAATTTCTGGTTGCGCGTAAAATCAAATTCGCGGACGAGATTTGTCTGTAAAGATTGAACGGCAAGAACGACAAACGAGCCCAAACCGACGGCAAGCAAAATCACGCGCGTTTGATTGCCCGGACGATGCAGCGAATTGACGGCTTGCGCGATGGAAAATGATGCGAAACTTTTTGTCCTTTTCAGCAGCAAAGTTAAAACAATCGCAGCGAAATAAAGCACGAGAGCCGTTATGCCCAAACCGACAAGAAAAAACGCACCGACTTTCAGTGAACCTGCTTGCCAGACGGCTAGACCTAAAAGTCCTGCGAGCGAAAGTATTCCAAAAATAGTTTTTGTCCAATCGAGACGGCGAATTTTTTCATTTGTTTCATCGCGCAGAAGCAGATTCGGTTTGATTGTGCGAACCTGCAGAAGCGGCAAGCCTGAGAAAAGCATTGAAATCAAAACGCCGAGCAAAATGCCTTGCAAAGCCGTCGAATAATGCACGAGGTAAGTCATTTTTTCGGGCAAATCCGCGCCGAAACGCCATTCGGCAAGCCACAAAAAGGCTTGTGCAAACACGACGCCAAACAAACTGCCAAGAAAGCCGAGCGTTAAAATCTGTAGAAGATAAACCGTGATGATTCGCGTCCCCGACGCGCCGAGACATTTCAAAACGGCTACGGATTTACGCTTCTGCTCGACAAAAACGCGCGCCACATTCCAAACGCCGACGCCGCCTAAAACTAAAATTAAAAGTCCGGTCAAAGACAAATAATTTTCCGTGCGCTCAAACTGCTCGTTTAAGTTTTCCTGCGTTTCGCGGTAAGACTGCGCCGTTAAAGTCGTGCCTTTGAAACTCTCGCGCAGTTGTTTGACCAATTCAGTCGGATTGTCCGATGTGCGATAAAGAATTCTTCTTCTGATTCTGCCGTTGTTGCGCGTGATTCCTGCTTCGTCAAATGCTTTTTTTTCGATAAAGACACGCGCGCCGAGACGAAAGCCGTTTGTGCCGCCCGGTTCTTCGTCGAAAGTCGCGCGAATTTGAAAATCAGCTTCGCCAATATGGATTTTATCGCCGATTTTAACATTTAACTCTTCAAGTAAAATCGGCGGAACGACCGCGCCGCGATTCTCTAATAATTTAAAGTCAAAAGGTTTCCCGCCTGTGAGCGTAAATTCGCCGACAAGCGGAAACGGCGGCTCGATGCCTTTGAGTTCGACAAACTGCAAGCCTTCGCTCGCGGCATTTGCGGGGCGCGCCATTGCCGAAGCGGTCATCGTTTCATTTCTAGCTTCAATGATATTTGATTTGCCGACGACCGCTTCAATTTTTTCAATATCGGTCGGCGAAAAATCATTTGTCGAGCTGATTTCAAAATCGGCTGTCATCAGAGCGCGCGCGTCGCCGCCGACCGAGCGACTCAAGTTTTGTATCAGCGAACGAAGCGCGACAACCGAGCCGACGCCGATTGCAATGCACAAAAAGAAAAAAAGCAAACGCCGCCAAGAAGAACGAATTTCGCGCCGGGTTAAATTAAAAATAAAATTCATAATCAGAAATTAACCATTCCGTTTCGCGTAAATACGGACGGACACAGATGAAAAATTCAACATTTTATTTTATATGCCTTTATCTATTTTCATCTGAGGTTAATTTTTCTTCATCGGAAATTACTTTGCCGTCCTTTAAAATCACTTGTCGCTGCGCTTTGTCCGCCAAGTTTTGGTCGTGCGTAACGAGAACCAAAGTTACGTTGTTTTGCCTGTGCAATTCGGTCATTAAATCGAAAATATGCGCGCCGTTTTTTGAATCTAGATTTCCGGTCGGCTCGTCGGCGAGAAGAATTTTCGGGCTGTTGGCAAAGGCGCGAGCGATGGCGATGCGTTGCTGTTCGCCGCCGGAAAGCTCAGTTGGATAATGATGTCCGCGATTGGTCAATTCGACCGCTTCGAGCAATCTCGCAGCGCGATTTTTCGCATCTTTCAAACCGAAAATTTCCATCGGGATTATCACATTTTCAAACGCGGTCAGGCTCGGAATCAAGTGAAAAGACTGGAAAATAAAACCGATTTTCTCGCTGCGGAGTACGGCGAGCGCGTCTTCGCTCATCTCGGTTACACTCTGGTCGTCTATCAAAATCTCTCCGCTCGTCGGCGCGTCGAGTCCGGCAATCAAGCCTAAAAGAGTTGATTTTCCGCTGCCCGAAGCGCCTGTAACGGCGACGAATTCCCCGTCGGGAATCGAGAGCGAAACATTGTCGAGAATGGTTAAATCTTCCGCGCCTGAGCGGACGGTTTTGGTAACTTTTTGGAGTTGTATCATAATTTCGTGATTCTGAAATCGTGAGCAGAAGAAAAACTATTTACGATTTACGTATAATAGTAGCTTGCGAAAATGGCGCGAACAAGTTTGACGGAAATTGCATCCAAATAATCGACTTCGGCTTATTTTCCATAAATTTTTATGTATTATTTAATTCGTTTGGCGGCAGTATTAAGTTTCATTTCTTTAGCAATCGTCCTTTCAGCCTGCGGCGCGTCTTCGGCAGAAAAACAGGCGAATAATTTAAGCGAAAAACCTGTTTCGACTCCGCAAATAATTTCTGACAAGCCTAAAATTATCGCTTTCGGCGACAGTTTGACGGCGGGTTTCGGCTTGACGGAAAAAGAATCGTATCCGTATCTCCTTCAGCAGAAACTAAAAGCCGACGGTTTTGATTATGAAGTAGTAAACGCGGGCGTTTCAGGCGAAACTTCAATCGGCGGTTTAGAGAGAATCGATTGGGTTTTGGAGCAGGAAAACGTGAAGGTTCTTGTTCTCGAACTCGGCGCAAACGACCTTCTGCGCGGTTTGCCGGTTGCGAAAATGAAGCAGAATTTAGGTAAAATAATTGAAAAGGCGCAGTCGAAAAAAATACAGGTTTTGCTGTGCGGAATGCTCGCGCCGCCGACAATGGGCGCGCAGTATCAGCACGATTTCGTCGCCGTTTTTCCAGATCTTGCAAGCGAGTATAAAGTGGCGTTTATGCCGTTTATTTTAGACGGCATCGCGCTGAATCCAAAATTGAATCAAGCCGACAATATTCATCCTAATGCAGAGGGCGAAAAGATTATGACCGAAAATGTTTATAGAGCGTTGAAGCCGTTGCTGGCAAAATAATCGAAAATCGCGCGCCCTTAAAATCGTCAGAGACACTAGAAAAATTTTCAATTGCAGGTGAAATGAAAAAAGCAGAGCTACGACTGTGTTTAAGGTCGTAGCTCTGCCTTAAATTTTTTCACTCGAATTATTTAGTGAAATTTGCCTGCACCGATAACCCTTTGGTAGCGGAAATCGTACAAGTCGCGGACGTTCCCGCGCAGTCGCCCGACCAGCCGGTAAATTGTTTTCCGGCTGCCGGAGTTGCCGTGAAAGTCAAACTCGCTCCCTGAACAACTTTTGACGAGCAGATTTTGCCGCAATCAATTCCGGCGTCCGCACTTTTAACAGAACCCGAACCGACGGTTCTGACTGATAAGCTGAACAGAGTTTTAAAGAGTGCCGAAACCGCTTGGACTCTCGAAACCGTTACCGAGCAGATGACTTGATTTCCGGCGCAATCGCCCGACCAACCAGCAAAAATGCTGCCCGAATTCGCGCTCGCTGTCAGCGAGACGACAGTTCCCGCATCGTAATTTGACGAGCATTTATTTCCGCAGCTAATCAGTCTGTCAGCCGAAGAAACGCTGCCGCCGCCGGTTTCAGTAACGTTGAGCTGCGGAACTTCCAGGTTGACTGCCGCCATCTGCGCGCCGATGTAATCGCCAACTTCGCCGTCCTGCGGTGTCTTGCACAAGTTGCCGTCGCCACAGACGACTTCATTCGTTAGCGGGTCGTATGCGCCTGTGTATTTGTAAAATTCGTAACGGCGAATGACGGCGTGCGAACCGTTGCTTAATGCGCCCTGATTTCGTTTGCGGGTGCGATTGCCGTTACCGTTGCCGTGCTGCGGCTGGTCTTGAATGACATCCCATGACACTTCTACCTGCGCCGCATCCTGCGGAACGACCGGGTCGTCGGTCATCAATTCTTCGAGCGCGACTTCGCGCGGCAGCTCGGTTTTGTAAATTTTTACCCATTGCGCGTCGCCCGCGCGCTGTTCGGGACGCGGCGGTTCGGGCGCGACGACTTCCGCCGCGACGATTGGCGCGCCGCCGACTTGCGCCGGAGGCTGAACCGTCCAGACCGGCGCGGGAATCGCTACCGGATTATTGCTTGCTATTAAACTGCCCGGATTTTGCGGGTCGGCGAGCAGCCAGCGATAGACGGTTCTCGTCGGATTGGCTAACGTTACCGCGCCGAAATGCTCGCAGCCGCTCGGCAGCGTGCCGACGCATTGGTGTCCGGCTGTCGTCATTGTCAAATCGGTGGCGATTGGCGTTCCCGATGTAAATTGCTGCGCCGCCGCGTCCCATTGGCTCATATAGCGAACGTAAACGCCGCCCGCGAACGGCGTAACCGTTGGCTGACCGTAGCGGTTATAAGTATAAAAATAATAAGCCTGTTGCTCGGTAACGCCGTCGAGTTCGATTTCAAAGCCGTGCGCGATTTCGCCCGTGTCGTTCAGCACGTCGAAGTTTGAGAGCGAGCCGAACATCGTCGGCGTTTGCGCCTGCATTGAAGCTGAAAATGTCAGCAGACATAAAGCCGCAAAACCTGTGAACATTAATTTGCCGATGATTGTCTTTCTGATTTTCGATAATTTGCCGGCTTTTCCGCCGACCGTTTTTTTGTATTTCAAGTTCATTTTGTTCTCCTGTTTTTAGTGAAGCGTTGCTTCCGTTTAACTTGCCGCACCGACAAATTTTCTTCAAACACACGCTAAATCGTGTTTCGCCGAAATTTTTATTGTTTTTGGTAATTTTGAATTTTCGTGATTTCTGACGATTTAGTTTGTTCGTCGAAAGTTTGTCGTCAAAATTACAGTGCGAAACAAAAACGGAAAAAGACACGCTGGAATAATTATTTAAAACTTAAAAACTTGGCTCGACACTTCGCGGATTTGTCTTTGCCGATGATTTCAAACAAAATAAAATGATGAATGTCACACATCTCGAATGCGCCGCTTGTCATAAAATTTATGAAGCAAATCGGCTGCATAATCTATGCGTCGAATGCGGCAAGCCGCTTCTCGTCCGTTATGATTTGCAGCGGGCGGCAAAGACTTTAACAAAAGAATCTCTGAAAGCACGCGAACCGAATCTATGGCGTTACCGTGAAGTCTTGCCAGTTGAGAATGAAGAAAACATCGTTTGTTTGGGCGAAGGCTTTACGCCGTTGCTCAAAACCGAACGACTTTCACAAAGCCTACCGATTCAATTAAATCTCTACATCAAAGACGAATCGGCAAACCCGACGCAGAGTTTTAAGGCGCGCGGAATGTCCGCCGCCGTTTCGATGGCGAAAGAATTAGGCGTTAAAAAGCTAGCCGCGCCGTCGGCTGGAAATGCAGCAGGCGCGCTTTCGGCTTACGCTTCACGCGCCGGAATCGAGACGTTTATTTTTATGCCGAGAGATACGCCGCAGGCAAACATCGTCGAGTGCGAGCAGACGGGCGCGAACATAACTTTGGTTGACGGTTTAATTACCGACTGCGGGCGCATTGTCGCCGAGCGCAAAGACGCCGAAGGCTGGTTTGACGTTTCAACTTTGAAAGAACCGTATCGCGTCGAAGGGAAAAAGACGATGGGCTACGAACTTGCCGAGCAGTTTAATTGGCGATTGCCAGACGTTATTTTGTATCCGACCGGCGGCGGCACGGGTTTAATCGGAATGTGGAAAGCGTTTGACGAGATGGAAACGATGGGCTGGATTGACGGGAAACGCCCAAGAATGATTTCCGTTCAATCTGTCGGATGCGCGCCGATTGTCAAAGCGTTTCACGAAGGCGAAACAACAGCCTCCGAGTTTCCGAATGCGGCGACAGTGGCTTCGGGTTTAAGAGTTCCGAAAGCAATCGGTGATTTTTTAATTATCGACGCTTTACATAAATCCGGCGGAACGGCTATCGCAGTAACGGACGACGAATTAATTGCGGCAGTCAAGGAAATCGGCGCGGCTGAAGGTTTATTCTGCGCTCCTGAAGGAGCGGCGTGCTTGCCGGCTTTGCGAAAAATGATTGAGCAGAATTTAATAGCCGAAAACGAAACGGTCGTGATTTTCAACACGGGCGCGGGCGTCAAATATCTCGAAGCATTCGGGTAAAGAATTAATAATTTCAAATTACGAATTACGAATTGAATAAAAATTCCTGTCATTCGTAATTCGTAATTGATAATTAGTAATTCCTTTTATTGCAGCTTGAAGTTATACACAATTATTCCGGTTACTTTAACTTTTTGTTTTGACAAATAAGTCGAAGAAAACTTTGAAGAACGCGCCGCGCTGACTGCCGAAGCGGTAAGGAGCGGATGACCGCTGACGGCGTTTGCCGAGATGACGCGACCTTCTTCGTCAATCGTCACCTGCACTTCGACTTTGCCCTGCGCGCGAACCGCTTTTGCCGCCGGAGAATAAATCGGCTGAACAAGCGTGGTCGCTTTACCGTTTATCACACCTTCAGATATAAGAAGTTTCTTTGCGGCTTCAACTTCTTTCGGGACAGTTTTTAAAATCGGTGGAGGTGCAACTGCCACTGTTTTTGTCGAATCATTATCCGACGATGTTAATGAATCAGAAATTCCGTCTTTATTGCCTAGTCCTGTGCCGCTTCCGCGCTCGCTCGTGAGCGCGCCGCTTGATTTCGGGTCTAAATCATTCGGACCGAGCTTAAAAGCACTATTCGGGCGCGCCTGAGTTTGATTTTGACTGACCGAAACAATGTTCGGCACTTTGGTCGGCGTTTCGTCCACGCGCATCATATTGTCGCGGCGCGTCGGCACATTATCAATTGTTTTTTCTATTACTTGCTGTTTCGGCGCGGCAGTCGCGCGCTCGGCGGGCGGCGTTTGTTCTGCCATTTGAACAGGCGCAATCAAAGCCGAAAGAGTCAAATCGTCGTTTGCCAGCGCTATGTCATAGCTGAAAAGGCTGTAAACAAACACGATTAATAAAACGGAGAACGCGCCCGTCGCTGTTGAGAGCAAAAAGCCGCCGAGTCTTCTATTTTCCTTGCCGTCATTTTTCGATACGATTAATTTATCTAACATTTTTATTTTCCTCCAAAAATTTTCGTCGCCAAACGATAGCCGATTTATTAGACACCGGACAGACTTATTTTGTTCCCGAAGGAAAATTCAAAAGCTGGATAAAATCATTGCCCGCCGCGCCGAATTCAATTAAACTCTGTGTGTCGGAGAACTAAAATTATGCGTCGCTACACTTTTTATTTATCGGTTGCGCTGTTGGCTTTCGGGATTGGTTCGTTTGTTGTTTTTAATTTGTATTTCAAACACGCCGAGCAATCTGTAATTGCACAAACTACAGAAATAAATAAATCGGAGGTTAAGGAGCAAGCCTTAACTTCAACTCAAGATGTTCCCCAAGATAAAGAACTAAACGACGAAGAAAAGGCAGCGTTCGACGTTCTCAAACCGACAATCAAAAAATGGCTGCGGGGCGAGAAAATTAAAAGCGAATTTACAGACGCATCGAATGAATCAATTAAGGAAATTTCCGGGAAAGATAAATCTGAATTAAGTGAAGATGAAGCAACTTGGTATTCATATTTTAGGTTTGAACCAACTTTGATTGATATTGACGGCGACGGAAAAAATGAATTAGCAATTAGAAACTATTGTGCGCCAGTTGGAAATTGTCAGTTTTGGGTGTTCAAAAAGAAAGGCAATGATTATGAAATACTTTTACAAAGCGATGGCGGCGACGTTCAAACTTTTAAACTTGAACACAAAAAATCAAAAGGTTACTTCGACATTAAAACTACATCTCACGGCGACGCTTGGTCAGGTGGAATAGAGGTTTATAAGTTCAATGGAAAGAAATATACTCTCGGCGAATGCTACGAATATAATTATTCTTACTTAAAAGACGGTAAACTTTATGAATTGAAAAAGGCTAAAATAACGTCGCGCAAATGCGATGAATAATGAATAAACTTGGAATAATCTCAATAATTTGTTAGCCTTGACATTGATTTACTGCATCAAACACCCAAAATTTTATTCAATTTATTATATTAAAATATTATGTTCAGTGATAATTTCAGACGCGGCGAAGGAAAAGGGAAGGGGAAAACCGGCTCGAAAGCGGCGTCGAAACTTGCCGATATTGGTTGGAAGGCGTTTCAGGCGGTTAATAAATCTTTGCCCGAAGGCGAATCTATCAAACCGAATTGGGCGGCAGAACCATTATTAAAATCTTATGAGCGAACCGCGCCACCGCTCGGTTTTCCGCGCGAAACCGATTCGCTTTGCCCGACCTGTGTGAAAAACGTGCGAAACGGCGTGATTGATAAAACAATTCCGCTGGAGATTTTGATGAACTCGCATCCGGGCGAAATCAAGGCGCAGATTGTCGAAGAAAACGGGCAAGTCTTGATGAAGAAAACCTGCCCGACGCACGGCGATTTTGTTGACGTGATGGCGACTGACGCGAAGTTTCTTGAACGCATCGAATCGCTGTTTTACGGCAGGGATTTCAAAGCGGCGGAAGACAAGCACGTTCATCATCACGGAACTTCGGATATAAAATTCGGGCGCGGCGCGGTGTTGACCGTTGATTTAACAAATCGCTGCAATATGATGTGCAACCCGTGTTTTATGGACGCCAATCAAGTCGGCTACGTTCACGAACCGACGTTTGAAGACACGAAACAAATTTTAGACAACGCGATTTCGTTCAAACCGCGACGACAAATCATCATTTTATTTTCGGGCGGTGAACCGACAATTGCGCCGCACTTTTTAGAATCAGTCGCCTACGCGAAGAAGATTGGATTTTACCGAATCTTAGCGGCGACAAACGGCATTCGCTACGCCGAAGACATCGAGTTTTGCAAAGCGGCGAAAGCGGCTGGACAACACGGCGTTTATCTGCAATTCGACGGAACTTCGGAAGAAAAGAATAAACATCGCGGCGTCGGTAATTTGTTCGACGTGAAGTTAAAGGCGATTGAAAATCTCGCATCGGTCGGCATTAAAGTTACGCTCGTTACAACGATTGTCAATACTGTTAACAACGATGCAATCGGCGACATCGTGAAATTCGCCGCGCAGAATATTGATAAAGTTCAGACGATTGCTTTTCAACCTGTCAGTTTTACCGGACGCGACGAAGACGTTTCCGACAAAGATCGCATTGAGCAGCGTTATACTCTGGCGGGAATGACGCACGATTTGAAAGACCAACTCGACGGAACATTGCAACCGTTGCGCGATTGGTTTCCGCTTTCGTCATATTCGGCTTTTACATCGGTGATGGATATGCTGCAAGGCGCGGATGCTCCGTGGGGCTGGTCGTCGTGTAACTGTCATCCGAACTGCGGAATTTTCACGTTGATTGTCGTTAATAAAAACACGGGCGCGATGACATCCTTGTTCGATTTTTTCAATTACGAGCAGTTTATGAAAGACGTAGCGACGATTACCGACACGGCGCGCGGCAAAAAACTGACGATGGCGCAGTTAGGAATGGCGATTATGCGAAATTACGACGCATCGAACGCCCCGGAAGGATTTCCCGTTTCGCAGATTTTAAATCTTTTCAAACCGTCGTCGGCTAATTCAAATTCAGACCGCAACGATAGAATGAAAGCGCAGCCGAAAGACGATTCGGAAGATATGTGGCGCGTTCTCTGCGTCGAAGGAATGTGGTTTCAAGACCTTTTCAATTATGATTTTCGCCGAACGGAAATGTGCGTCATTCCATACGGCACGCAGGAAGGCGAGATTTCATTTTGCGCTTATAACACGGGCGTCGGCTGGCGACAAATCGTTGAAGAAATGAATAAAACTGCGTCCTTAGCCGAATGGTATAAGGAAAACGGACGACACGACGTTTACGCCAAAGGTAAAGCAGTTCCGAATATTGCAAAAACGCGCAGCTTGAGTTTGCCTGTAATTGCAAAGGTTTTGGAAGAGGATTTGGATAAACCGACTGTAACGCCGTATCTGGTCGAAGAGGAAGAATACGAAAAAGTCTAATTGGTTAAAAAACGAATAAAGGGAGACGAATAAAAATTATGCCGGACGAAAGAGATGTCGCGCACGACAAAAAAGTATTGGACGAACATGCGGGTGAAAAGCTCGAAATAATCGGAGAACACCCGGAACACGCCGTTCAGCCCGGCAGAAAAACGCCGCAGGAACACATTGATAAAGATGCGATTGACGAAAGCGGAAATCGGATCTACGACGACGGCAAAGACGAAAACGACGCGAAATAATTTTTCGTCAAAAATCAAAAAAGCGTTAAGGTTTTGCAAAACCTTAACGCTTTTTTGATTAGAATTTTAATTACACAAGACTCAAAATCTTTTCCAAACCGCTTTTTACGTCCGCGCCGAGATGCAGGCGCAAAGCACGACGTTCTCTGTCGAGTAAAACTTGAAAATCGCCGCGTGCCTGTGCCGCTTTGACGACGCCGAAAGTGTATTTTTGTTCGGGAACTTGTAAATCCGTCGCGTCGTCCGAAGTAATTTGCAGAAATACGCCTTCGTTTGAGCCGCCTTTATAAGCCTGTCCGGTCGAATGAAGAAACCTAGGTCCGAAGCCGAGACACGTTGCGGTCAACTTCGCTTCTAAAACGCGCTTGCGAATTTCCTGTAATAGTTTTTCGTGTTCAGCATTCATCTCGATGTAAGCGAGAAGCGCAAAATAATCCGTTTCCTGCAAATGCGCCAAGAAAGCGGATAGATATTTTGCAAGAGATTTTTCGCCGCCAACAAATTCGTCTAACTGCGCTAGATTTCGCTCGTCGGTAAAAAGTTTAATTCCGCCTTCTTCGTAAAACGGAGTTTCGGGCGGCAACTTCCCTTCTTTTTCATATTCTTCGGTAAGTTTTTTTGCTTCGATTTTCGCGGCTTCAACGTCAGGCTGGTTAAAAGTGTTGATTTGCATAATCGAACCGGCGACAGCGGTTGCAAATTCCCAGCGAAAAAATTCCTGCCCAAGATTCATTTTGTCTTGCAGAAGAATGCGAACGACAGCGTGACCTTCAGCTTCGAGCGCGGCGCATTTTTCGTCTAGCGAGTCGGCGCTTGTGCCTTCGAGTTTGAGATATGCGAAAACGCGGTCGTCGCTGTAATCTTCGGCGGGCAAAAGCGGTTCGCGGTCAATTGGAATTATCGAAACGTCGGATTTTCCGGTTGATTCGGCAATTAATTGTTCGAGCCACGCGCCCGCGTCGTAAATTTCCGGCGAGGTAAATATCGTCAACTTGTCGCGTCCGTTCGTTTGGCAAACACCGAGAATCGTTCCCAAAATCGCGCCCGGATTTTCCGTTGGAATATGAGATTTGCAGGCGTTAATCATCTCGGTCGTACGGTTAAGAAAATCTTCGATTGCAATTCCCATCACCGTCGCCGGAACAAGACCAAAAGCTGACAGCACGGAAAACCTGCCGCCGATTGTCGGGTCGCCGAAAAAGATTTTACGAAAATTATCTCGTTCTGCGACTGTCTGCATTTTTGAGTTTGGGTCGGTGATTGCAATAAATTGTTTGCCTGCATTTTCTTTGCCCACAATTTCGGAAATCCGCTCAAAAAAATACTGCTTGAAAATATTCGGCTCTAATGTTGAACCCGATTTGCTGGCGACGATAAAAAGCGTTTTGGCTAAATCAATTTTGCTTTCGACCGTTTTAATCTGTGCCGGAACGGTCGAATCGAGAACGTGAAAATTCGTTTTCCCGAAAGTGATTGAAAAAACTTCCGGTCCCAGAGACGAGCCGCCCATTCCGAGAAGCAAAATATCGGTAAAACCGCTCTGCTCGAAATCTGTTTTCAAATCCTTGTATTTCTGAATGTCTTTTAATTCGCGCTCGACAATATCGAGCCAGCCGAGCCATTTCGCCTCGTCTTCGTTTGACCAAAGCGCCGCGTCTTTGTTCCACAAACGCGCGATTTTGTCTTCCTTTTTCCAGTCGTCAAACGCCGATTGGACAAGCGTCTGCAAATTTTCCGGCAATGAATAGGTTAATTGGTTCAGCATAGTTTTAATTTACCACATAGCAAGCCGAGAAATAAAAGCCTTTCGGCGATATGCACAAGTATGTATAATACAAATTGTGAATTATTCTTGGGACGAAGAAAAAGCGGAAAAGGTCAGGCGCGAACATTCAATTGAGTTTGCGAAAATTACGGACATTTTTGAAGATGCTTTTGCCCTCGAATTTATTGACGAAAAACATTCAAGTGTCGAAGAGATTCGTTACGCGATTATCGGTATCACGATTTACGGCTTGGTTTATCTGGTTTTTACCGAACCGAGCGAAACAGAACTGCATTTTATAAC